>NZ_JBUZWE020000006.1:0-314377 GCF_055730135.2 Mesocryomonas lacus
CCAATCACAAACGGCAGCTTTTTCATTTTTAGGCGGCCTCTAAGCTGACGGACTGCTTGCCACCCAGCTTAGTCAGTATTCCAACGTTCGGGGTCAATCTCACTTGGTGGCTTTTGCTACCTAATGGCGGATTCGTCCGTTACGTTTGGCGGCCTCCGGGCGGCCTCTCGGTTAGCGTAGTGTGCTACATTAAACGCGACGGTAGGATCGACAGGTTTCGACACGTCTACCCGGGGCGCGCACCCTTGGCCTTCCGCCTCGAGCGGAAGCCACTGCATACCGCGCGCACGAGAAACACCAAGGGAACGGCCACAAGCGAAAACATGCCACCGAAGATCAAGACCCAGACCCAGCGAAACCTCAGCTCGATGAATTCGGGGGAGCCGTTGTCGTCGAAGAATGGATCTGCGGACACCTCAAGGAAGCCAGCGATGTAGCAGGCCGCCAATGTCAGCAGCAGGAGAAGCGGAGCGCCTGAAGTTGCAAGCCAGCTCCCTGATCGAACGCGCAGCGCGACGTTCAACGTTAAAGTTGCAAAAAGAGCGAGCGGAAAAAGAGCAAGGAGGACAATCATCAGCGGACCAAAACAAAAGGCAACAACGGAGCGGCGTACAAATTATGGGCAATCTGAGACAGCCATTCGAATGCAGGGCGCGCGAACCAATATCGTTCGCTGGCCGCTGAACAAAGGTTCAGGTTCCATGTTCTCCTGATGTTCGGCACCCAATGCTGAGCTGCGGGCTACTAGAACAGTCGTGGGGAGAGAACGATCATGGAAACGTCAGTCAATGCCGGAGACCGTGATGGAAGCAATCGATGATGGGACACCGCCTGTGCGCGCGATCACGCAGGAGGCGGGTCGTGCGCAGCACGATGTCGCCGCTGCCGCCGGGATGTCCGACGAACGGCTCAACGAGATCGAGCAAGGCTTAGCAGCCACGAGCGATGAGTTAGAGACCTTGGCCGAAGTTCTCGACATAGAGGCGGTAGTGTTGCAACACGCATGACATTGCACGCCCGTATTGAATCTCTGCCACATACGGAGATGCCCTGAATGCGACCCGTATTCGCTGTTTCGACGATCATTTTGGCGCTGTCGTCGGCTTTGGCCGTACCGAGCTTCGCCCAGGACGCAAAGTCCCTCCCGGATCCGGCAGCGGCTGGGACCGTCAAGGGTGCCGCGATGCTTAAGGATGCCCTGACCTCCTATGTCACGGCCGTGCCCTTCGAGAACGGATTCTTGCGGATCGAACCGGATCCGCGGGGACAGAAGATCATTCTGGACCCAGCCTCCTTTTTGTCCGAGCTGGCTGGCAAACCCCTAACGTTTTCGCCCTTGTCCTTCGTCGTCAGCGAACGGGGCGATGGAACATGGAACGTGTTTACCGCCGACCCCGTCGCAGTCTCCGCAACCGTCAACGTGGAGGGCGAAGAGCAGAGCTTCGACTATCGGCAGGCGTCACAGGTCCTGAAGGGCGTCTTCTCGCCTGAGCTTGCTGCCTTCCTTAGTGCTGAGGGGGAGATTGGCACCACCAACAGCTCTTCACGCGATGCGATGTCGAGCAGCATCTCCACGATTGATACGACGCGGATGTCGATGAGCGCTTCGCCCGCCAACGGCGGTGCGGCAGATATCGCTTTCAAGCAGACCTACGATACCGTCAGGCAAACGACCTCATTCCAGTTTCCGACAGAAGGGGACGCCGCGGCCACGACGGTGGGATTCGAGTTCGGCGCCGCGACGGTCATATCGGAGGGGGGTGCCAAGACGGCTCGTACCCGGGCGGTGCTCGACCTGTACACACTTGCGATCTCGCGGGCCGCTGAACTTCAAACAGACGCCAAGGGCACGCTGGCCGGTCCGTTCGGTGCCGAGCTGAAGAACAAGCTGCGTGCTGTCCTCCCCCTGTGGGACAGCCTTGATGGATCTGCGTCCGCTCGGAACATCAAGATCAGCTCCCTCTACGGCGAGGTCGGGGTCCAAGAGGCGAGCCAGTCCCTGCGAATGAGCGGGATCTCCTCTAACGGGTCATTCGACATGGACCTGTCACTGAAGGGGATAACGGCAGCGACACCGTTGATGCCGGCTTGGGGAAACTCGTTCGTGCCGGACCTGATCGAGATCGGCTTCACGGTGTCCGGTGCCAATCTGTCGGCACCAGCCGAGATAGCGCTTCGTGAGGCAGACTTTACGAAAGATCCGCCCTTGTCGCCTGAGGCACAGGCTGAGGTCCAGGCGGCTTTTGCACCGGAGAAAATCCGCACGCACATCAAGCCGAGCCGCATCCACGCAGGCGATCTCGACCTCGCTTTCAGTGGCGACGTCTCATTCCCGTCCGGACTGCCTGTCGCAACCATGGCGGTCGATGTCGGTGGCCTCGACGCGACCATCGCCACCCTTCAGAGCGCGGCGGCGACGGAGCCGACCCTCAACCAGGCTATCGGAATGCTCCAGCTTGCGAAGGGCTTCTCACGTCCGAAGGGCGATGGTCGTCTGGAATGGGTCATCGCCACGGCTGCCGATGGCTCCGTGACGGTGAACGGAACCATGCTGAAACCTGCCGACGACGGACACGGCCCAGATGCCGATTCAAGTGAGGGCCAGCCGGACGAGACCTTGGGGAACGTTCCTCCGGAAATCGACCAGCCCTGACCCAACCTGCCGGACGACGTTCAGGGGCCCGGCGTCGTTGCTGCGTGCCGCAGGCGCGCGACGCTATCGCCGGAGTCGGGACATCCTCGTTGCCATCGCCGTAAGCCCGACCAGCAGGAGCGCGACCGTGATCGCCCCACGATGCTTTTGGGCTGCCGTGTAAGGGCTGATGGGCATGCCGGGCGCGTAACGGTAGCGCTCCTCCCGCGTGCCCGTCGGGGAGTCGAGGTTGTCGGACCTGGTATGCGGATTCGACGAGCGGGACAGCGGCGGCACGGCAACGGCCAGGATGCGGTCCATCAACCTCGGGAACAGGGCCAGCGGGATCGAAAGGAGCGGCCCGACGGCGCCGACGACGATCTCGCGCTGCGGCCATGCGGCTGCGTCCAGGATAGCGTCGGCAACGATCTCCGGGGCGTAGAGCGGAGGGACGACCTGCGGCTCGCTCTCGAGGTGATTGCGGGCGTGCTGCGGGAAGCCGGTCGCAATACCGGAGGGCTTGATGAGCGTGATGCGGATGTTCGGATCGGAGACGAGAAGCTCGCGGCGAAGCGCGTCGTTAAAGCCTTTCACCGCATGCTTGGATGCCGAGTAGGCACTGAGAAGCGGGATGGCGATGTCGGAGTTGACCGATCCGATGTTGATGACCGTGCCCGCGCCGGGACGGCTGCGGAAGTGCCGGACAGCCGCCAGCGTGCCATGCACCAACCCCCAGTAGTTGGTCTCGAAGATCTTACGGTGCTCGGCGATCGGCAATTCCGCCAAGGTACTGTAGGCGGCCACTCCCGCGTTGTTCACCCACGTGTCGATGCGCCCGAAACGCTCCCGCGCCGTTTCGACGATACGCTCCACGTCGGCCTCGCTCGTCACGTCTGCGACGACTGCAAGAGCGCTGCCGCCTGCGGCCTCGATCTGGGCGGCGATCACCGCAAGAGACGCCGCGTCCCTCGATGCGAGGACCACGGACGCACCTCGGGCGGCGGCCCGGCGCGCCGTTACAAGGCCGATGCCCGCGCTGGTGCCGGTGATGACGACCACCTGGTCGACGAGGCTCTTCTGACGATTGGGCATGGGGACGTATCCTTGGGCGTGGTTAAAGACGCCACTGAAGCAGATGAGATCTGGGCAGTTGGTCGAGAAGAGCGTGCGCTCGTGGAGACGCAACTTGCAGAACGCGTGAAGGCTCCCACCGCGAACCTGTGCGGTTGCGTTCAGTCGCGATTTTGTCGGCCCAAGGTGTTTAGGGACGGTTCTACAACTTGCTCGCAGTTCCTACCGCCACATGCCCCGCATCTGCGCGCGGACGTCGATACGCGGACCCTGTGTCCCAACTCTCTGTCCGTCTACTCCCGTCACCGACGGCCAAGAGCTCATTTCCAGAAGCGGCAGGAGCGATGTAGGTATGAACCGCGTGCGGGCGGCGTAGACGTGTCGGTCGCCTCCTCTCGCTTGGCCATGCGTGAAGAACCGCTGCGGGACGAGGAGATGGAGCTCGTCCTTGGCACGGGTCATCGCGACGTAGAGTAGGCGCCGTTCTTCCTCGAGCTCGGGTGTCGTGCCCGTTCCGAGATCGGACGGCATGCAGCCGTCGACGACATTCAAGACGAACACCGACTTCCACTCCTGGCCCTTGGCCGAATGGATGGTCGAGAGGATTAAGTAGTCCTCGTCGAGCAGGGGCACGCCTGCTTGGTCGCTGGTCGCGTCCGGCGGATCGAGCGTCATTTCGGTGAGGAACTGCTCGCGCGAGCGGTAGCCGGAAGCGATCTGCTCGAGCTGGAGGAGATCTGCCTTCCTGACGGTCGCGTCCTCGTGCAACCGCTCCAGATGCGGCTCGTACCATGTGCGGGCGAGATTGAGTTCGGCCGGCCACCCCGCGCCTCCCAGGCGAAGAGCCTGCACCGCGGTGACGAAGTCCGGCCAGTCGGCGGCGGCGCGGGCAGGCGGCGCGATCTCGTCCAGCGTCCGCAGCGGATCCGCCCCACCGCCGATCTGGTCCAGTACCTGCTGCGCGGAGGTCGGCCCGACGCCCTGCATCAGTTGGAGAACCCGGAAACCAGCCACCCGGTCCCGTGGGTTCTGGGCGAACCGGAGCAGCGCCAATAGGTCCTTCACATGCGCGCTGTCGAGGAACTTCAGGCCGCCGAACTTCACGAAGGGGATGTTGCGCCGGGTCAGCTCGATCTCCAGCGGGCCGGCGTGGCTCGACGTTCGGAACAGGACAGCTTGTTGCTTCAGCAGCGTCCCGGCCTCCCGTGCCTCCAGCACCTTCTCGACGACGTAGCGCGCCTGCTCGGCTTCGTCCCGGAGAACGACGAGCGCCGGACGCACGAGGGATTCGCGCTCGGTCCAGAGGTTCTTGGTGAAGCGCTCCGCGGCAAGGCCGATGACCCCGTTGGCAGCTTCGAGGATCGGCTGGGTCGAGCGGTAGTTGCGATCCAGCGTGACGATCCGTGCGGCCGGCGTGAACTGAGCGGGAAAGTCGAGGATGTTGCGGACCTCGGCCGCGCGGAACGAATAGATCGACTGGGCGTCGTCGCCGACGACCGTCAGCCCGGCACCGTCTGGCTTCAGCCCCAGAAGAATCGAAGACTGAAGACGGTTGGTGTCCTGGTACTCGTCGACCAGCACATGGTCGAAGCGGTCACCCATGTCCCGGGCGAGCTCAGGCGAGAGCGCGGTTTGCGCCCAGAACAGCAGCAGGTCGTCGTAGTCGAGGACGTTCTGCCGCTCCTTGGCATCGACGTACTCGGCAAAGAGTTGTCGGAGCTCGGCCGCCCACTCGCCGCACCACGGGAAGGTGTCGTGCAGGACCTCGTCGATCCCGAGCTGAGCGTTCACGCAGCGCGAATAGATGGCGAGGCACGTGCCCTTGGTCGGAAAGCGGTTCTCGGTCTTCGACAGTCCGATCTGATGCCTGACGAGGTTCATCAGGTCGGCGGAGTCCTCGCGGTCATGGATCGTGAAGGCCGGATCGAGCCCGATCTGCTCGGCGTAGTCGCGCAGCAGCCGCACACCGATGCCGTGGAAGGTCCCGGCCCAGGTCAAGGCATCGGTCATGACCCCGGCATCCTTGCCGATCACCTCGCCGGCGATCCGCTCGACCCGCCGCTTCATCTCCCCGGCGGCGCGCCGCGAGAAGGTCATCAACAGAATGCGTCGAGGGTCGGCGCCGTTGACGATGAGATGCGCGGCCCGGTGTGCAAGCGTGTTGGTCTTGCCAGACCCGGCGCCCGCTATCACCAGCAGAGGTGCCGCCGCGCGGGCGATGCCGCCATCCACACCGTGTTCCACGGCCAAGCGCTGTTCGGCATTCAGCTTGTCGAGATAGGCGGTTGCTGGCATCGGCGAATCGTTCCTCGGTCGGCGAGGACGCTCCATGTTTCCCGTTTGTTCGCAAGCTCTAGGTTCGCGGTTCCGCGTCTTCGAGCACCAACGCATGCCGGGCGTGAGCTGAGTTCACGTGCCTGGCAAGGAGGTCGCGTAGCTCCTCCGGGGCGACACCACGTGGCAGGATGCCGACGAATTTCACGACGCGTGCCTCCCTGTCGACGTGCAGTCGCCGAACCGCTCCGGTGCGCTCTGGCAACGGGGTTTCAGGGTAAAGGGAGAACCAGGTGGTAGGTGATAGTTCCGTCGTAACTCCGAGTGCCGCCACATCGACCCACCGGACAGCACCTTTAATGCCGGGTGACCTGAAACCCTCTGGGTCGAGCACGAGGTAGGGTCTATTCCGCGTGCGCCACAAACGGATGGCGGACAGGGCGACGAGCCCAAGCAGGGCGCCGGCGACCGCGGCACACCCGAAAAGGAAACGCCAAGCCTCTCGGTCCTGCTCGCCACCGTAGAGAGCGGCGGCGATGCATCCCGCCGCGATCACAAGCAGCAGCGTTCCAGTCACCGCGAGGATGACGACCGGACGCAGAACGGATGCTCGGAGTGCAGTCTCAAAGAGTTCGTTTCCGGCTGCGGCAGCGTCGGCAAGCCCGGCGCGATATGCCGCCTGGCTCCGCGTGGCCTCCGCCCGGAACCTTGTCGTCAACTCGGCCGACAGACCCCTCCAATCGAGGAGCTTTGCGAGCGCCGCGAGGTCATCCTCCTTTACCGGGCGCGAGGCGTGCATCAGGAGAGACCTGCCCACCGTCTCGCCCACATTCTCGATGCGCTGCCACGTGGGCGGATGGGTGTCGGTCGGGTGAGGGGTTTCGTCCCCCAAATGCACCTGCGCATCAGCGGGCTCTCGCGTTTCCATCGAAAGCAGGACGGACTCCGTCAGATCCCTGTTTCCGGATGGGTTGCGCTCGGCGAAGCGCCGTCGCGCGACGTCCGACGCCTCGGTCGCAAGAGCGACCCGCAGCAGGGAGCTGGCAAGCGCCCCTGCGGACCCAGAGGCGATGGCCGCACTGTCGGCTTCGGTCTCCCGGACCCGGCTCCAGTGGGCAACAAGAAGGCCGAACTGTTCATAGGCAAAGACCGCCAGCTCCGTATGCGGCCGGACGATCCGGTCGAACACCCGGTCGATCCAGGTGCTGCCGGGGGCGTCCCGCCTAAGCGACATCGCGTGCGCGGTCTGGCCGAGCGCGCCGAAAAGCGGAGCGAAGCGCATTCCGTAGTCGACGTCCTCTCCCGCGAAATGAGCCAGCTCGTGCGCCAGAACCGTTCGCAACTCCTCAAGGTCCAGCGTCGCCATCACGGGCAAGGGAAGGTGCAACAGCGGACCGGGACCTTCGATCGGATCGCCATCCGCCGACGCATGGAGCAGAGCCGGACGTGCCGATACGAAGAATCCTTCCTCGGCTCCGACAGCGATCGTCCGCGGCATGATGGCACCTCGCTCCAGCGCGATGTCGCGCAGGAAGGCAAAGAAGGCCGGGGCCGCAGATTCCGTGAGGGGGATGGCGGACATGACACGGGGGGGCGGCTCGAAGGCTCGCAGCGCGCGCCCGAGGTTCCGCAAGGTTCGGTACCCGGCCCAGAGGACGAGCGCGGCGCAGGCCGTAACGAGGATCGCCAAGAGGACGGTCCGGTCGTCGGGGTCGGGTACGGACCAGAGCGCGCTCACCTCGAATGCCACCGCGCTCGCAACGCCGACGACCGTGGCAACGATCTGGGTTCCTAGCACGGTCGGCAACAGCCGGCTGAGCGCTTGAAAGGCCGAGACCAGATCCGGTCGTGATCGACGCCCTCGGCCAACGGATCGAATGACCGATACCAAACCGCCGGCGCCCGCGACGCCGCCCAGCCCTCCCGCTGCCAGGGTTGACCACGCCAGAGCTTGCCTGACGCGGGCCACTGTCCGCGCATCCACCGCCGCATCTGCTTCGGTTCCCGCGCTCTCGGCACGGTCGGCGGTGATTGAGGCCGCCGAACCTGTGTGCCCGGATCCATCGAACCGTGCGCGGTCAGCGCCCGCCCGTGCTACCTCCCAACCACCGATGACCATGAGAATGATCGGCAGTGCCAACAGCACCGCAAGGACATGGCGCCTCATATTCGATCCCGCTGGTGAACTGCCTGGCAAACGGGACATCGGCCTGCGTACGGGCGATCCCGTTGCGCAAGCCGAGTTTGTCGGGGGTTGGTTCAGAGAGATGCTTCAAGGACCTTCAGGATGGCGTTCGTACGATCCTCGACGTCCGCAGTGTTGTAGTACGGACGGAAGTTCACTGTCAGCACCCCACCGTCGAACTTGACCCGTTCCTCATAGTCCGTTGCCGAAATGCCGTCGTCGCCATAGCGGACGCTGATCTTCTTGAGGCTCTCCTTCAGGGCCGTCTTGCCCATGTCGTCCTTGGTGATCTGGGCCAACGCGCCCGCGATCGGTTCGAAGATCGTCTTCACGAAGTAGTCGTCCTGCTCGTAGTACGCGGCATCCCCGGGCCCGGCGAGGCTGTTCCAGTCGACCTCGATCGGAACGTCGAACCCGGCGGCCTGCCAAATCTTCTGCTTGAGGGGCGGATAGTGCTCCTTCTCGTAGGTAGTGATCGCGCGGCGGTCGGCGAGACTCGGCTTGTCCTGGGCAACGCCTGCAACGGTCGATGCCATCAAGGAGATCGCGGCGAGGGTAGAGATGATACGGCGCAAGAGATGCATTCAACGTTGATGCCGTGACGGCTGTCACGGGAGGCTAACCTAGGCGCATCCCCCGCGGGTTCCACATATGTAAAAAAAGCGCGAAGGTTGTGTCGGAGGTACGCATGCGCGGCTCGCACCGCGGAGGCTCCCTAATCTTAGTGGTAGGAGGTATCTCAAGGGAAAATAGGCAGACCGATGGATCCTGAGTGACTTTTTGATACCTAATGCTGGAGAAAAGCCTGGAACGATCTTGCGGGACAAGAATAGCAAAACCCGCACGAGTCTGCTCTGAAGACGCGTCGAAGCTCGATCGAGATCCTGATCGTGCGACCGGAGCCGTTCATGATGTCGCAGCAGTCATCAACTCCACCAATTTGGCGGCGTTCGCCCACGTTCGGTCTTGTCGTCTGGCTGTTCGTCTTGCCGCTCGCTTTGGTGACCCTCGGAGCGTGGCAGACGCAGCGGGCGGATGTCATGGTCGAAACACAGACGGCCTCCATCGATGGTCTTCGCCAGACATTGGGCGAGATCCGCCAGATCGCCGCTGAGGAGCCAGAAGCTTCCCTACGCTTCCAGGGAGACGGTAGCGATGTCCTCGTCCTTACCGCCTCCGAAGCCAAAACACAGATCGAAAACGCCGTGGCCAGCCAGGAGACCGATCTTGCCGTGGCGCGAACGCGTGGTCCGTTGGCCTGGGCGACCATCTGCGGCAGCCTCCTTGTACTGTTTGGCGCGGGGTTGGGCCTGTTGGCTGCCCGCGTCGCTGGTTGGCGGGCTCGGCGCTCACGCGACCAGTTGATCGAAAGTTTTGGGCGGTTGCGGATCGTGCTTCCCATCCTCATGGCGATGGTTGTTCTCGGCTTTGGGATCGCGCTGTTCTGTGCGACTTCGTTCGAGGCGATCAGCCTGTGGTTTTGGGAACGAGTTTCCGGCAACGAGCTCAAGCTCGCCGGCGCCGGCATCGTGCTCGCCGCGCTAGCCGCCTACGGCGCGGTCATGGCGATCATCAGCCTGCGCAAGGTCTTCGATCTTTTCACACCGCAGCCGATCGAGGTTCTGGCCCGTGTGGTCGGCGAGGAGGAAGCATCTGGCCTCTGGCGTTTCGTGCGCGAGCTCGCCGTCCGCCAGGCCGCTCCAATCCCCGATACGATCATCGTAGGTCTCACGGAGGGGTTCTACGTCACCGAAGGGGCCGTGCGTGTCGAGCCGGAGGACCGCGTCCTCGAGGGACGGACGCTGTATCTGCCCGCCCCTGCCCTCGAACTCCTTGATACTGCCGAAGTGTCGGCCATCATCGGCCACGAACTGGCGCATTTCACCGGCGACGACACGCGCTACAGCCGCAAGTTCATGCCGATCTACGCCACGCTCTGGCGTTCACTCGAGGCCCTTCATCAGGCGAACCGAGGCGCGTTCGTTGTGCAGCCCGCTACTCGTCTCGGCTTTAATGCGATCGGACAATTCGATGTTGCCGTGGCGCATTGGAGTCGCCTGCGCGAGTTCGAAGCCGATCGGAACGGCAGCCTGATCAGCCGGCCGGTGGGGGCGGCGTCCGCATTGATCCGCAGCTCGATCATTGAGCCGGCGGTTTCCTTTGTTCTCGAACAGGCCTTCCAAGCACCGGAGAAGAGCGAAGAAAATCTCGTCGCTGCCACGGCTCGGCTTACGGCGGAGGAAGGCTTCCCCGATCCAGCGGCACATCTCGAAGATAAACAACCCCACCCGACCGACAGCCATCCGCCCACCAGCCAGCGGATCGAAGCACTCGGCGTCAGCATCGACGAGACCGTGCTGGCGCATGCCACCCGGCGCCCAGAGCCTAGCACGCCCTCCTTCGGCCGCAAGGCGTTCACCAACTGGGATGAGACCTGCCGCGCGCTCACTCTCGACTTCCTGACGCGGGCGCGCGGCGCGCAAGCCCAGTATCGCGAGAGCCTCGAGACGGCGGTCGCGGCGGTCGGCACCGAGGCGCTTGTCCTCTACGACAACGCCAAGCCGATGATCTGGGTCATGGGCATCGCCAGCGGCTTCTTTGCTATCATGGGGATCGGGGTCGTCCTGGCCGCGGCGCAGATCGGGTTCGGACACGATGAGTGGGCGCAGGCCATCCTCGGCGCCGTCGGCGCCACGGGCTTCCTGGGCTTCGCGGCGATCGCAATTGTTTCCCATCGCCGGAGCCGCGCGCCGCTCCTCGTGCTGACATCCGAACACTTGGAGACGTCGCGGTTCCTTGATCCCATTCCCTGGACGGACATCACCAAGTACCAGGTCTATGCCAACCAACGTCTCGCTTTGCAGTTGGTGCTGAACGAGGACGCTCCGCTTCCCGAACGACGCGGCTTCTGGTTCTACAGCAAGGTCAACCGGCGGCGACGCACCGTGACGATCGATGCCTTCGGCGTGAAAGGCATGAGGGTCGACGCCTTCTCCGAACTGATCGGTCGATACGTGCACGCAGCCTATGCGCGTCGCGAGCTGGTGGCGCCGAAGGAATGAGCGATGGCAAGCCTTCGCACTGCCTCAGGCGGGGCGCCCCGCTCGTTCGAGATACGACGCCGAAACCCGCCGTCGTGGGACGCCGAACGCAGATCTGTTTGCTCGTGCTGGCGGCTTCCCTTGGGTCACTGGCCTCGTTGATCGGGATGGGCGTCGCCGCGGAGCCGCGCCTCGCCTACTCGCCCGTGAAGGCCGCCTCTCCCTTCCGGACCGATCGCGCCGGCGTGCATCTCGCCTTTCCGGACGACCTACCCGGGCGGGGAGCACTCATCGCCACCGGGAACGCCCAGTCGTCGCAGGCGAGCTGGATCATCGTCGATCTTGACGCGCGCATCATCCGCAGGGCGACCACGCGCCTTTCCGCGACCACGGGCGATGGCGAGCGGGCGACCGTCATCGAGCGCGACGTGAGCCGTGCCCTGACGACGAGCGAGGGATATGCAGTTATTCTAGCCGCGAACACCATCTGGACAACGCCCGACGTAGCTTCAATCGACGCCTCTGGGCCGACGGATGCGCTTTGTAGCGTGGCTCTTTTCGATGGGAACGACGTGCTGCACGAGTTCGGCGCAGCCTGCCCGAGAGCGGAGTTCGTGCAGATGCTAATGGCGCTGGCGGAGCAATCGCAATGAACGGATTGCCAGGTCATAACGCTGCCGTTGCCGCCCCGAGGGGGGCAACGAGACAGCGAACTGGTCGCGCGGCTACGGGTCCGCGCGCCTCGTCGTCCCGCGCCCGGTGTCCGTGGTCTCTGGTGGAGACGAGACCGTGAACCGATGCGATTGGACCGCCGCAGGTCTCGTGCTCGCGAGCCTGTCGTTCCCGTGCGCTCCAGTTCGAGCGGACGACGCCTCGATCGGGTCGGCGCACGAGGACGCCGACGGCACTCTGGTTTTGCGGCTTCGCGCCAAAACCGAAGATGGCTTGGCGCTCGGCGACGGCGAGCTGCGTTACGCGCCGGGAGACCCCGACTACGCCCGCATTCACCGCCATCTTGGGGTGATCCCTCCGGGTGCCGCAGTCCCCGTGCATCCGTTTCCGAAGACATGGACCGAAGATCCGAAGACCGTTGTCCCTATCGACCGGCCGCCGAAATGAACCCTCGGAACTGCAAACCTTCCAATCAGGCATTTTCTTCGTGAGGTCCCGGCGACAGGTTCTCGCTTTCGCCGGCCTCGCGATGCTTGTGGGCGTAGCAGCGATCGTGCGGGCCCTCCATGTGTTGCCGATCGGGACCGGCGAAACCCGTGAGTCGCCGGATGGGCGCTTCACGGCTTCGGTATTGGACTGGTCGGAGCGCGGCTTCCTCACCGATACGCCGCGTCGCTGGTTCGAGTACCGGGTCGAAGGACCGGGCGTGCATCACGAGCTCAGCGGAAACCCGATCGACGGCCCCTATTTCGGGTCGCGCTCCTCGCACCGCCTGATCCGGTGGAGCGATGACAGTGCTTTCGTCGACTACGTGTTTCCGGACACGACCCTCAGGATCACTATGGCGCCGCCTGCCCCGTGTCGGCTCATCGCCGACATCGCCGGCTTCGACATTCGACAGAGCGCGAGCGGTCTTCTCGTCCGACCCGAGGGCTGGCAGGATCTGCGACGCCCCTTCGAGATGAAGGTCTCGCTTAGCCCCAGTGGCGCGACCTCGCCCGGGCTAGATGGGCAAATTCGCATCGGCGCCGACCTCGTCCGCTACGCCGTCTCCCGCGAGGCCGGCGGGTCGGGAGGCGACGGCGTTACGATGCGCGCCGAACGCCCGTCGAGGGCAGGGATGCTGGCAGTCGAATGGCACGGCCAGGCGGAAGCCGGCACCGAGCCGGATTTTGCAGGGGCGTGGGCGCTCCTCGGCGCGGTAAAATGCGTGGCGTAGCATATCAATCGGAACGCTTCCTGGCGAAGCGACCCCGAGTACTGGCAGCGTCCGAGCTGCGATCGCCGCTTCAAAGCCCCGACGCTCCTTGCGGCCATGGCGGCGCTTTTCGGCACGCTCGGCGTGATCAAAACTCTTATCCATCGCCCGATTCCGCCCCAAGCGCCGGCCTCCGGTCCTGCTGCTGATACGGCAGACTGCTTGGAGAGTCGGCGATCTCATGCGCTTCACGAGCCGCGCCGCCAGGATCTGGACCTCGACTGCTGAGCGTCGGCGGAGCGGGCTTTGGCTTGCTAGTCTCGGCCATGCGCGGCGACGCCCTTCTCGTTCCCCTTCTTGACCTCGGTCTCGCCGTTCCCGCGGCGCTCGGATGTTTTGTCCTGTGACGGGGAGGCTTCGTGGAGCGGCCGGGCCGGCGCGGTGACAGCGAGCCGGACAAGCTATCGGCCCGCCTCCCCTATCCCTACGGTGTCTTGCTGCGTTCCCGTTCGAGGAGTTGCCGGATGAAGCGAGCGCCATCTTCGTCGTTGTGGGCGCCGAAGACCTCGACCAGCGCGCGGCGTTTGGCCTGGCCTACGTCGCTTGTGTAGAAGGCCGCAAGGGCGGCCACATCTGCTTCGGGTAGATGCGAGAGGACCATGCATTTACCCATGCGCCTCTGCTCACGCACCAACTCCTTGCGAAGCGGCGGGGCCCCATATTCAGGTTCGTCCGGCGCACGCGTGCGATCCAGCACCTCGCGGATCCCTGTCTCGATCATTGCGGGCGTCATGGCGTGCAGCTTCTCCATGTTCCCCGTCAGCAGGGTCTCATAGATCCACTTGACCCGTAGGCCCGTCACGGCGGTTTCACGCGCGAGATCGGGAGCCGCCATGGCGTCGCCGATCGCATCTATAGATGCACGATCAGGTCGCGCCTCGTAATGCGCCACCACGTCCGCCTCGCCGGCCTGCAACGTTTCGAGCGAGCGAGAGGCGAACTCCGCCTCTACGGCCCGCATCCGGTCGGAGATTGCGTCGAAGGCCGTTGGCACCTCGCCGGGGATTTCACGAAGTCGTTCGAGCATTGCATCACGCGCGCCACCCACCGAGAAGGTCTGCGCCGCCAGCGCAGTGCCGCGCTCGGCTAGCGCGGGCAGGTCCCGGCGATCCGCGACCTCGATCAAGGGGCCCTGCATGCGCGCGAACTTGGCCATTCCGGTGTAGATGCGCTCGGCGTCTTCCAGGCGAAGATAGCGTTCGTCGCCCGCCGCATCGGCCATCGCCCGCCCGGGTAGGACAGCCGCGAGCACCGCGCAGAGGGCGAACGCGGCGCTTTTCCAGCGAGTCATGAGGGCTCCGTCCGGCGCGGGGTCCGCCGGCGCGTTGCGATGAAGCAGACGACGCCTGCACCGACCCCGGCCAAAGCCCATTTGAAAGGCAGGACATCTGCGGTCTCGGAGCGGATCGGCAGCACCGTGACCGAGCCGTGATCGCTCTCAACGCCAGCCTTTCCCTCTGCCTGTGCGGCCGCGAGCTTGCCCGGCGACACGACCCATTCGGTGCCGCGTAAGCGATCGAACATCATAAAACCGCCTCCCACCAGAGCGGCGACGACGAGCGCCAGCACGATATGAACGACAATGGGCATGACGATGAGCCTCCGAACCCGAACCGGGCGCACTGTACGTCCCGTGAGAGAGCTGCCAGAGCGCAATGCCCTTCAAGCTTCCCCGCCTTAGCGGATGGCGAACGTCGTTCCAAGCGACGAGGCTGAAGCGTCCTTTGACGCCCTGCTTGAATTTCCGGCCGAACAACCAATCCTTGAAGGAGAGGGAACGCTTCAGTTCCGCATTAAACGGGAGGTTCGTTTCGTCGCATGGTTCTTCGTATCGGCCTCCCCTGCCTCCTCGCGGCCCTTCTTCTCTCGTTGGCACCTCCGTCGCAGGCTCAAGATCATGCCTTTCCCGCCGGCGCCGAGACGATGGGGAAGCGCCACCCGAGTGAACTCATGATGAAGGCGCCGGCGCTTCTCCAATCCGGCAAGGGCAACGAGGCGACGTTCTGGTTCTATGCCGGGCAATTGCGCTGGCGCTCGCGCCTGAACGCCGCTCCGGATCAGGACCCGACGGGTGAGCCGGCGCTGTTCTCGTCATTGTTGGAGATGACCGGACCCGAAGTGAACGGCTGGGCCTTCGGTAACATTCCCGAGCACCAGCGCACGATCGGTTCCGTCCTCGATTGGGACACTCGCTACCCCGACCCTGCCCTCGACTTGGCCGTCCATGCCTCGGTGCGAAAGGGTCTGGCGGATATGCGCGATCAGATCGGGCGCGAGGTCGAGTCGATCCGGACCGAGCGCGCAGCTCGGGGATTGGCCAATCGATGAGCGGTGCTGCCGTTGCACCAGACCGCTTCGTCATTATCGGTTGGGCCTACGGCTTGCCGGACGGCGCTGTGGCGCTGTCGACTCTACAGGCCGCCGGCATTCCCGTTCATTCCAGCGTTTGGCATGTTGCCAGTGTCGCGTCGCACTGGATGGTGGCGCTGGGAGGTGCCGACCTCCGCGTTCCCGCTGACCTCGCCCCGATGGCGCTGGAGATACTGACCGAGACCGAAGAGCCAACTGAATGTCGTGGCGCGATCGTCCGACGTTTGTGCATAGCGCTTCTCTTCCTCCTCACCGCCGTTCCCCCGCCAGCCCGGGGTCTTTTCTTGAGAACGGCTCCGGCCGTGTCGAGATGGGAAACGGCGTTCCTTCGAAGCGAAGGATAACCAATGCGGTCCCTTGTCCTTGCATCCGCGGCGATGATGGCTGTCTTCTCAACGGCCGTCGCAGAGAGCCCAACGGAGAACGACCCGTTGCGTACGGGACTGGAAGGCGCGAGAGGGCTGCCGTTCTGCACTCTAGGGATGCGGGCTATTGCTGTGCCCGAATGCCAGACCGTCAGCTTTCCTGCCGTAACCGACCGCAAGCGGACAGGCCGCTCACCACCCATGGCCGCCTTAAGGCCCCCTGCCCCCAGGCCAAAGTAGCGCCTGCGGCGTCGTCGGCTGTGTCGACGCGGATGTTCGATAACATAGGCCCCGGCAACGCCGTCGTTGCGCTAGCGTAGGACGCTGCATTCTTGGATGGTGCAGCGGGTCGATGATCAGCATCGCAAGGGAGAGCAGCAGACCCGCCGCCGTCATCTGATGCTGAACGGAAAATACTTCGCGTTAATGGCGTCGTAGCTTCCGTCGGCTGTGATCCGTGCCAAAGCAGTATTCAGCTTCACCCGCAGCTCGTCGTCGGATTTACGGATCGCGATACCAGCTCCATCACCGAAGAACTTCGGATCGCTTATATCCGCACCCTTGAACTCGCAGCAGGTGCCTGCCTTAGTGTTCGTCAGCCAATCGTAGATGGCGAGCTTGTCCTCGAAGGCGACGTCGATGCTTCCATCGGCAAGACCCTTGTAGAGATCGGGCGATGAGGGAAATACAGTCACTTCCGCGTTTGGAAAAAATTGTGCGACATAGGCTGCCTGCACCGTGCCAAGTGTCACACCCATGGTAAGGCCTCCAAGCGAGCTGGAACGGAAATCGGGTAAATCTGCATTCTTTCGAACGATAAACACCGAAGGGCTGGTGTAGTAACTGTCCGTGAACGCGACGAGCTTTTGCCTTTCTTCGCTCTTCGACATTGAAGATACAATGGCGTCATATTTGTCTCCGTTCAGGTTTGGGATCATGTCCTCCCACTTTTCCGTCACGAATTCGCAGGTGAGCTGCGCAGCGCCGCAAAGCGCCCGTGCAATCTCCACGTCGAAACCCTGCAGCTTGTTATCAGCATCGAGATAGTTGAATGGTGGGAAGGTGCCTTCCACTGCTATTTTCGTAGCTCCGCCGTCCTGCGCCGACGCTGTTGCTGATAGACCCACGATCGTCATCCCCGCCACGAGCGCGAAGACTGTGCTGAGCGGGAGAGTTCCTAAGAGGGCGATGCGCATGTTGACCTTTCCGATCGACGCTTATTGATCCGGGAGACAGTCGGATGGCGGGCTCGATTACTGACATGGTGGGCTGCGATGGATTGATCGACCTTGCGGAACTTTCGCATGACCATTGCGAAAGCAGATAACGTTTATTCTGTAAGGCTAAGTAAACATTTTGAAGAGATTGTAGGCCTGTTGCGAGAGGCCACCCGTGCGAATTCATCTCCCTGACGCTCTGCCGAGAATGTATCGGGCGGGCAAATCCTCTGGCGGCATTCTTTCTCTGATCGCCGGGATAGGCGTCGCTACATTGGGTCTGGTGATCTTGGCTGGGATCTGGGCAGGCGCCGAAAGTGACGCCGCCGCACTTGAACGCCAACGCGGACTCGTGACGCGTCGCCTGAGCGAACAGGTCGCGCAGGTTTCCGAAGCGATCGAACAGGTCGGCTCGGGATACATGTCCCTCCTGTCGTCAAATCTAGCTCACCGCACCAGCTCAGATACCGAGGGCCCGGAGAGCACCTCTGATCCTGTCGGGCTAGACGCGGCGGAGTCCATCAGCAGCATCGTCGTTGCGGTGTTCGGCTACGACAGGGCATTCGTCGTCGATGGCAACGGACAGCTGGCAATGCGCTCCGATCCGGATACGACGAAGCGATATCTCTGGATAAAGCCTCTCCTCGCTCCGCTCCTTCAGGAGCAGAAGGATATCGGACAGGCAAGTTCCGGTCTGGTTCAGCGTCGCACTTCGCTTGACGGCCGTCAGCGCGGCGCCTTCGCCGAACTCATGCGTCTCGAGGGTCGCCCTACGATTGTTGGTATCGCTCCAATATCCCGTCGAACCGGTCCCGGGGTCGATAAGGATGGCTTCCAGCCGGAAGAGATGCGTTTCCTGATCGCGATCCGCTTTCTCGACGGGGACGTGCTCGATGATCTGAGCCGAGAACAGGGTCTCAACGGAGCTCGGTTCGCGCGTTCGGCTGATCCTGAGGAGAACGAAGTCGCCGTTCAGATTGACGCCGGTGCCACCGGCGAACCCATCGGATTTATCGTCTGGAGCCCCGATTTGCCAGGCTCTAGGGTGATCGGCCGTCTACTGCCTGCTCTGTCGGGCGCCGCGCTCGTCATTGTGGTGCTGTTCCTCCTTCTGCTCGTACGGCTCAGGGCAAGTCTCATCGAACTCAAGTTGAGCGAAGCTACAGCTCAGCACCTCGCAAGCCATGATGTTCTGACGGGATTGCCCAACCGGAGCTTCTTCTCAGCTCGCCTCGAAGAATGCCTTGCCAACATGTCTGGCTCCGGTCCGCGTTGGGCCATCGCGCTCATCGATCTCGACCGCTTCAAGGCGGTAAACGACACCTTCGGTCATGCTACAGGTGACGAGCTTATCCGCACGGCTGCGGAGCGGATGCGGACGATAATTCGTCCGTGCGATACGCTGGCGCGGCTCGGCGGAGACGAGTTCGCCCTTCTTCTACGCGACATCGGGAGCGGCGATGCCCTGCTTGATGTCGTCTCAGGCTCGCTGATTACCGAATTGAAACGTCCGTTCCACCTCCGATCCGGCGAAGTGGTGGCGCATGTTGGCGGCTCAATCGGCATAACCACGGTTCCTCCGTCCGCCGGGAGCGCTAGCGAAATCCTGCGGCATGCCGACGTCGCGCTATACGAAGCCAAGCATCAGGGACGAGGGAGATCGGTACAGTTCCAGCCAGCTATGGAGGACGGCCGAAATGATCGTGAGATTTTGAAGAACGATCTTCGTTCCCTGCTGGGCATCCAAGCGGGCGGTAATCAACGCACGCGGCTGGAGGGCATTCCTCAACTAGCCGAACGCCAGGAAGTCGGAAACCTCGAGCTCTATTTTCAGACCATCCACGGTGCTGCAAATGGTCACAATGCTACCGGCGCGGAAGCGCTGATCCGATGGAATCATCCGAAGCACGGCCTGCTCGCCCCAGCTAGCTTCATTCCGCTAGCGGAAGAAGGCGGGATGATCGATGTGCTTGGATTGTGGGTCCTGCGCGAGGCCTGTCGCGCCGCAACGAACTGGTCAGCCGCCACCTTCGTCGCGGTGAACGTCTCACCTCTGCAGTTGCGAGTTCCGGGTTTCGTCGAAGAAGTCGGAAAGGTGCTGCTTGAAGAGGGCTTACCGTCCTCGCGGTTGGAGCTCGAGGTGACAGAGTCTGCGCTGATTGCCGATAGCTCCGATGTCGCCGCCACCTTGGAGCGTCTGCGAGAAGGAGGAATTCAGATCTCCCTCGACGACTTCGGCACTGGGTATTCCTCTTTAAGCCATCTGATGCAGTTTGGGATCGACCGAATAAAGATCGACCGTTCGTTTGTTTCCTTAATCGACACACGGGCAGACGGAGCCGCAATTGTATCCGCGCTCATCAGCCTCGGGCGAACGCTCGGACTGTCAACGACTGCCGAAGGGGTCGAGACCGAGGCACAGCGGGAATTCCTGATCGCTCTCGGTTGCACAGATCTGCAGGGTTATCTTTTCTCAAGACCTATGCCTCTGAGAACATTGAAGCGGATGACTGGCTTCTACCGGCTGACAGAAGAAAAGCTAGCGTCGACGCCTCCGCTGATGCTTTGATTGCGTTTCTGCCTTTGCAAGAAGGTCTATTACCCTAGAGCGGTATGAAAGGACGGTCCGCTCTGCCAATCGCCCCTTCCTTCCCAACCGGTTTTGTTACGGCAGCTTGGACTCGACACACAGTTAGAGTGCGAAGCTGAGCTGGCCCTTCGGCGCACTGTTCTGCACACTCATCCGGGAGCGGAATGCGTCCGATAGGATGGGATCCAGGTCAAGATCCTCGCGAATGAGACCGTGGCGCCATCGCTTCGCTGACCCCGGATGGGGCCAGGGCGGGCAGTCGACGATCGGGTACCAGCAGACGCCCTCGACCCGGGCTCCCCTCTCCTGCGCCCATTCGACCTCATTCAGCACGTGCTCCAGCCAACGCCGCTTGTAGAACCCAGGAAAGCGTTGCCGCTGCCCGCGGTGCCCATCGTGCCAACTTGTCTCAGCAACGAGGACAGGAAGCTTGTATCGACGCCAGCTCTTCACGATTGCTCGGCCGTGCGGTGCCCGTGCAGAGTGCGGGTAAGAGTTGATGCCGACGGTGTCGACGACGCCGGCGGCCACCAGCCTGTCGACCGCCGCGAACTGGCGCTCGCCGATCCCATTGATAGGGTCGCATGCAAGCAGCCGCACGTCTCCATGGTGATCGCGAGCAGCCCGCGCCATGGCGATTGCCATTTCGACCGCTTCCTCCCAAGGCATTCCAGCCAGCATCGGATAGATCGATGGCTCGTTTACCGGACAAAGGCGCAAAGGCTGATTGGGATCCGCGGCACGGGCTACGGCGACGGCGTGGGCCACCGGATCCGGTGGCCTGTCGAAGTGGGCAAGGTCCCAGGTGACCTCGAGCCCCGACGCCCCGGCAAGCCGCAATCGAGGAAGCGGGTCATGTCGCCAGGGCAAGCCGTCCCGGGCCTGGCAAAGCCCATGGGACCGAGCGATGGCGTAGTGATCAGCCATGCGGTCATCAGGGAGGTGCCGGGTCGTGACGAGAAGATCGTGGTGCGACCAGGCAAGATGGCCAGACTCGAACCCAGCCCAAATCGGGATTTCCATACGCGTGGAAGAGCAGGCAGCTTAGCGGCGGTCAAGGCTGGAAGATCGAGTTGTGGCGAACCTGCAAATTGCCGAAACCCCGAATTTAGCAAATCCAATCATGTCGATCAGTCCCTGGACAGAGCACGAGGCCGATGTCCGAGTTCTGATTCCAATTTGCGGGCTGACCTCCACTCCCCGATGTCCTATCGTGGTTTGTAGGGAGGACTTACTATTATGCGTATTTTTGTATCGCTTGCCCTCGGGGCGGCTCTCGGACTGGCGTCGGCTCCGGCTATGGCCGAGCAAACAGCAATGAAGGCCGAAGCCACCATTCCTGCCGATCTTGGCTATTTGATTTCTACGCCGCCTGGCTACGAGACATCAGGAGAGACCTACCCGCTGATCGTATGGCTGCACGGCGGCGACCAAGGCGGCTCTGACGTCGAGAAGGTCCGTACTAGCGGGCTGCCTGCTTTGATCGAGAGCGGCCGCGATATCCCCTTCATCGTCTTTTCTCCGCAGAACCCAAGCGAAGAACTCCTTTACCCTATCGAGAAGGTCAAAGCGGCGCTCGACGAGGTGATGGCGCGCTATCGTGTGGATCGAAGCCGCGTATCAGTAGTGGGTTACAGCCGTGGTGCGTTCGGGGCCTGGGCTATGGCCGAGCAGTTCCCAGAGACCTTTGCCGCCGTAGTTCCCATCGCTGGTGGCGGCAACCGACACTACCTGAACCGTACCAACGAGAAGGCTGCTTTCTGGGTTTTTCATGGCACGGACGATGAGGTGATCCCCTTGTCGGACTCGGTAGTGCTGTACGAACGCCTAAAGACGCTCAAACGCGATGCACGTCTGACAGTCTTCGAGGCAACCAGTCACGAGGCTGTCGAAGCGGCTGCTTTAAACGATCAGCAGATGTGGAACTGGTTGGTCAGTCAACGGCTGAACATGGCCCCGCCGACCTCAGCGAAATAGCTCAGTCAGCGAACCCAGTGACTACGCCTGCAAAATGCACGTCGGGCTAGTCGCGAAACTTCTTATAGGAGAACAAGATGACTCGAAGCATTATGGCTGCCGGATGGTTGCTGCTTACGGGAGTGGTAAGCGCCGTCGCTCAAGAACCACCGGTCGTCAACTCAGGCGTTCCTGCACCCGACTGTACCGCTCGCGTCAACTATGATCGCAATGCCGACCTGCCCGGCTACCGGGACAGTTTAGGGATCTGCCAGCCGTTCACTCCGCTGGGCCAGCTCATCCCCGACGGTTACCAGGGCGACTTCTACACTGACAACTTTACCGACACGAAGATCCGGGAGCGCTGGCAGGCTTGCAAGGCAGATGAAAGCTGCGCCGCAGCCGCACGCAAAGGCGCTCAGAGCTTCGCTCGCGTGGAAACGCGGGACACAGGCACGGTGGACTCCAAGGGCAGGATCGATCCCGAGGGCGATGTTGATCCCGCAGTAATTCGTCGGCCGTCGTATTTCGGCCAATCCCCTTACGCTGAGCCGATTGCAGCGGTCGACCCGCAGACCTTTGTCGTGGAGTTCACGGCGCCCCGGGATGCGCTAGAGCGCGTGCATCTTAAGAAGGACGGCGAGATCAAGCTGCGAGGTTGGTACATCGTCGGAGAGGGCATTACCGCCAGGGACGGCGGTCGAGAACGTGCGCTCGTCGTCATGAACAACGGCGGCGGCAATGAGATCACCGCAATCGACGATACGAGGTCGACGCCCGTCGTGCGAGACGAGGCCACGGGCAAGTTTACCCTTCGCGAGGGGTCCGATGGGCTATCCGAGGAGCCTGGGATGCGTCACTGGCGCGGCTTCGCTGCAGACTTTCACGAAGCGGGCTTCGACGTTCTCGTTACCGATCGCCGCGGCAACGGCATTTCGGGCGGCCTCAATGGGTTCAATACCGCCGAACAGGCGAAGGACATTGTGCGCGAGTTCGAGCAGCTTGCGACTGGAAAAGGTCTTCGGGCGATGGGGCCGAAAGGAGAAGTGCTCGCTGGTTCGAGTGCGGCGACTGCCGTGATGTCTGGCGCCGACATCGCGGCAATGCCGATCGTGCTGATGGGCTACTCGCGCGGCTCGTACACCGTTGCCTATGCAATGCAGAAGAACTTCGTCGAGAACTGCGATCGCGACGTGCCGGACGGGGCATGCGGGCCGGCGCTTGGTCGCTCAAACATCAAGGGCGCCATTCTCTACGGTCCGAACTCCGGAGGGCTCGGCACGCGGCTTGCCGGACACGAAATGATCGAGGCGGCACTGCGCGAAGAGTTTTCGACGACCTATTATCCGGACGGTGCTGTTGCGGCTGGGGTCTCGCGCTGGCCGGCAGTTCAGATCGTGAAAGGAACCTGGGACTACGTCGAAGGGCTGGAGGGAAGCCTCGCTACTTTCAACAAGGCCCGCGGTCTGAAAGATATCTTCGTCTTCCACGGCCCACATCCGCTCGCCACCCAGTCGGATGAGAACATGGCCCTCGCGGGCAAGCGGATGGCGAAGTTTGCAGTCGCCGCCGCGCGAGGCGACGCCGAGATGGAGGGGGCAGCAAGGCCTGCCGACCTTCGAGACGTTGTGCTATCTGCGCCGCCGCAATGGGATACCTCGACAAAGCCGAGCCCTGCGCACTGAGTCCTTCATACAGGTTTAAGTGAACATAGATTAACCTGCGCTGTATTTGCCTCAGAAAGTCCTTTGAAATCGTGGCGAAATAATTATACGGCCCCGCCAACAGTCGCGGGGCCGACGCATCACGGAACAAGACTCAGGCAGTGGGAACACTGCCTATTGTTCGACGGGCACGGCGCAATGATTTCCTGAATGGGAATCTACTTGAGACGAACTCAGCTAACTTGTCTAACTGTCCTGGATTCTTGGATAAACCTTATCTTACCCGATGTGCCGACCGTCAGCCGATGGTCCCGTCCAGCGCGAAAAGGACGTCGTACATCGAGCCGTTGAGTAATCGTCTGTCCCACCTACATCTCTGATGTTGTCCCTTGCTCCCCTTGGCGATTGTTGTGATCGAAGCGATTCGAGACTTCAACAACAATCCCACTTAATCCCTCGTCGTGCATGCCAGCCTAGGCGTATGTTATTTAGGGTGAAAGCCAAGCGGCAGTTATCGAGCAGACCCACCGGGAAGCTGCCATTCAGCTCTCGACCCATCATTGCCGTTTTTAAAGTTCTCACCGTTTCCCTAAAGCGGACACGTTCGAAACGTGGAAGCTCTAGGAATTGGGTGGCGGTGCGCCTTAAGCGAAGTCTTTTGCACCCCACAGGTTTGCATTGATCCAGGCGTCGGTGTCCGTGACCGGGATGGCCTGACGCTCGTTGAACGTTCCGGCCTTGTCCCAGGAGTAGCCCCGGCCCATGGCGAAGGCCGCCCGGTATTTGCGCATCATGTTCGTGGGATCCTGCGCCAGCTCTTCCTTCAGGAAGGGCACGCTCCACTCGGAGCGCTTGAAGGGACGGCCGAGGCTCACCTCCAGTTTGCCGGCAACCTCAGCGTAGGTCACCGTGTCTCCCGCCAGGAAGACGACCTCGTTGCGGATGGTCGGCTCGAAGAACACGATATCCGCGGTCAGCTTCCCGATGTCGTCCGGCGTCGTCAGCGTCACGGCGGTGTCGAGGCTGCCCAGCGCGCGGACCTCGGACTTCTCCAAGTCGACGACGCCGAACTCCGGCTCGAACAGGTAGCTCATGAACATGCCCGTCGAGATGATCACCCACTCGGTCTTGGCCTGCGCCCGCAGGAGCTCACGAACGTCCAACTGAGCGTCGAAGATGTCCTGCGGGCTGCCGCGGCCGATCGCCTCGAAGTCGACGCCGAACTGCCACGGGAAGTAGCGGGGGATCCCTGACTGCAACGCAGCCTTTGCCAGCTTCATCGGCGTGTTGATCCCGGCGGCATAGCCCGCGCACCCGATTACCGTGTCGTAGCGCGAGAACACCAAAGCCAGTTCGTCGACCGAACTGTTCACGAGGTCGCCGACGACGATCTGGATGCCCGCATGGCGGATCGCGGCGACATCGCTCTGCTTGGCGGGCGCGTCGGACTCGACGGCACTTGCTCGCAGCAACACGCTGATCCTGGCCCTGTCGATGCCCTTGGCGCGCCGCGCCAAGTTCAGCAGGACGGGCATGCCAAGCTCGCCGGCGCCCAGCACGAGGATGTTGCGTGACTTCACGTTGGAGACTGCATCGTTCATCGTTCTAACTCGTTTATCGTTGGCGATTGCCGTCATCTGGCATTGCCCAAACGAGTTCGAAAGAAGGTACACGCGTGATCCTGTGAACCAAATCTTGAGCAGAGAAGACGTCCTTCAATACTCCCAAACCGTCTGCGACGGGTTGCGGGAAGACGACGACGGGGTGCGCCGCGAGGTGTTGGCCCATGCTGGAAACCGCTGGTCTCTGGGTGTCATCCACACCCTTGGTGTCTACGGGCGGCTTCGTCATGCGGAGATCAAGCGGCGCATGCACGGTGTTACACAGCGCATGCTGACGCGCACGCTACGCTCATTGGAGCGTGACGGCCTAGTGATCCGAACCGACTTCGGGCAGAACCCGCCGCGGGTCGAGTACGAACTGTCCAAGCGCGGTTTGGAGCTGCTGGTTCGGATGGTGCCCATGTGGACTTGGATCGTCGCGAACGCAGACAGCTTCCGGAACTCTCGAGAATTATTTGATGCTAAGGTCACCGCCGACTGATTGCGCAATTCACCTTGAGCCGAACCTCGATGCGATGCTGGACAGAGGTTCTATCTTCACAAGGATGATAGCAAGGTACCCGATTGGATGACCGCTCACCTAAAGTACGCCCCCGAAGCGGACGGTCCGGAAACCACCCAAGCCGGAAATGATTTGCGATGCCGCCTTGGGCCGAAAGCAGACCGTCCGCTTTCTGAGAGATGGCGCAAAATAGCTGCCTTCCGCAAACGACGTTCTATTGTCGCTCCGAATGACTCGAAGTGTCCGCTGAAACGATTGTCCAAATCGCTCGCAATGCTCTCCGGCCCCATCTGATTGGTCCGATCTTTCCCTCGCTGCCGTGGTTCAGCATTATGTTAAAGCCGACCAATGCTGAACTCGAAGGATGATTTATAGTGAGCCGGTTAAGTTATCAGGACGCCATATCGCGCACGGGCTTGCTTGCAAAATTAGCGGGATACGATCCACGTATTGCTGGTACGCTTCCGTTGGGTCTCGACCTTTCGACTAGCGATATAGACGTCCTTTGCCATGCGCCCGATCCCGATCGTTTCACGGCCGTCGTTTGGAACGCGTTTAGTTCCTGTCAGGACTTCTGCATCTGGCAGTGGGCAACTGCCGACCGACCCGTCGTTGCTGCCTTCCTCGCACATGGCTGGCGGTTCGAAATTTTCGGACAGGCCAAACCCGTAGGCGAGCAGACGGGCTGGCGTCATTTTGCGGCAGAACGGCGCTTGCTTACTCTAGGTGGTCCGCGCCTTTCAGCTTCCGTTATGGCGTTCAGGCAAGATGGTCTAAAGACTGAACCAGCGTTCGCCGCTGCGCTAAAGCTTCGAGGCAACCCATACCAAGCTTTGTTGGAGATGGCTGAGCAAGGAGATGAGGCTCTCATGCTGCTGATCCAGCAGTCGATCAACGCCCCTGAAGTGGCCTGAGATCGTCGCCAACCCGCGCGTTGCGGAAAGACTTGCAACACATCCCAGTGCTCGACATTTTTTTCAGTCTTATACAGCCGGAAGATATCAATCCCTGCATAGTCTTGGTCTTCGGGCCCGTGCTGAAGGCAGTGCAGGACGACATAGCCACCCAGCCACGCCGACGCCAAGGCGCCGGCCGGGTAGGATCTACCTGACCGAACTGGGGTCTGACTGGCGAACGCTCATGCAGCCTCCGAAGCATTCTTCCCTCGAACCGCAATGTTTCATAGCCAAATGGGCGCCGGAAGGTGGCAGGCCGGTCGCACGTGCCAAGGTTCAGGGCCGCAGGTCCTGGACCAAGGCTGCACCGACTTCGGCGATGACGGCACTTCGCTCGTCCAGGGAAAGCTCCGTCCCGGTGAGATAGACGGCGACGACCACGGGTCCTGGCGTCGCGGCGCCGTCTTCCTTCGGCCAGATCACGGCGATCACGCCCCTGGACCCATACCCGCCGGACCCAGTGCGGTCGGCGATCCTCCAGCCGGCCGGCAGGCTTGCGCGCAGGAGCGGTCCTCCCACCTTGTTGGCCACAAGCCAAGCCTCAAGCTGCCGACGAGCCGCATCACCGAGCTCGTCACCGAGCAGCAGGCCGCGCAGGCTGGCGGCGGCTGCCTCAGGACTGGTCGTGTCCCGCACCTCGCCCGGGCCTACGTCGTTAAGATCGGGCTCGAAACGATCGAGCCGTGTGGTGCCGTCGTCGATCGAGCGCATGAACTGCGTCAACGCCTCCGGGCCGCCGGTGTTCTTCAGTATGAAATTGGCGGCGGTGTTGTCGCTCATCGACGTCGCCGCTTCGCAAAATTCGAACAACGTCATCCCGTCGCCGCCGACCCGATCCTTCGTCACCGGCGAGTAGGTGTCGAGTTCGCTTGGCTGGAAGCGCACCCGCTTCTGGATGTCGACCTCGCCCTTGTCGGAAAGGTCAAGCAGATGTGCACAGGCGAAAGCCTTGAAGGTGCTCGCGATGGGAAAGCGCTCGGAGCCCCGATAGGACCAGGTAGCGCCGCTCCCGAGGTCGGTGACGCTGACACCCAGCCTGCCATTGGTTCGCATCTCCAGCGCGGCAACAGTTTTAGAAAGAGCATCGCCGATTTTCGAACCAGCGAGTGCGGGGCGTCCGATCACCGCGGGAGTCGCGATGAGGAGCATGAAGGCAAGAGCAACGCGAGAAGCATCCATCATCTTTGAGTGGCCTTGTTGTTCGTGGTGTGGGGAGCCAATTCCGGCGTTTATCAGGACTCTCCGGCGGGCGGATGCGTCGATGGCGGAGGTCCGCGGCGCCTACCTGATGGCGGACAGAATGGCCCAGGCGGCCTTCACGCGATCTGGGATAGGGTAGTTGCGATTGGCGACGATCACGATGCCCAGGCGCTTCTCCGGCATGAACGCAACGTAGGCGCCAAAGCCGTTCGTCGATCCCGTCTTGTTGACGAAGCGGTCCGGCCGCGGCGGCTGCGGCTGGTCGAGCTTCTCCACCACCTGGGGTTCCAACGTGACGGACGGCGCGTTGACTGCCAGGAGCAGGTCGACAGAGTCCGGCCGGTCATAGATCTCCCAACCGAGCCCCTGCATCGTCTTCCCGAACCGGAAGTACCCAGTCTGTGCCGCGACTACCGCATCGCGCAGGGGTGTTTCAAGTGACGAGGGATCCATCGAGAGTTCGACGAAGCGGATCATGTCGCTCGCCGTTGTCTTGATGCCGTAGGTCTCGGCATCGAGCATTCCCGCCGAGACGCGCGTGGGACGGTCGTCCTTCGAGGTGCCAAGGGCGTACCTATCCTTTTCGCTCTCCGGCACGGTCAGATAGGTGTTCGACAGCCCGAACTGGGGCAGGAAGCTCTTCGTCATGAGGGTATCGAAACCGACGCTTTCGCCTCGGGCCACGGAAAGGCCGAACAGGCCGATGCTCGTGTTGGAGTAAAGGCGCTTCTCTTTCGGGGGATAGCTGGGGCGCCAGTATCTGTAGAAATCGAACATCCCTTGCTCGTCGGTTACCGCGTCTGGAAACTGAAGAGGCAGGCCGCCGGCTGTATAGGTGGCGAGGTCGAGGAGACTGACGCGGTCAAAGTCCGTCCCAGCGAGCTCAGGGAGGAGCTTGGTTGCGGGATCGGAAAGGGAAAGTTTGCCCCTCGCTTCGACGAAGGCTCCGAGGGTCCCGGTGAATGTCTTGGTGAGCGAGCCGACCTCGAACAATGTTCGATCATCGACCGGAAGGCCACTCTCTCGCGATGCCTGCCCATAGTTGAAAACATGGCTCTGGCCACCGACGCTGATCGCGATCGCCATTCCCGGTATCTTGTTCACCTCCATCAGAGGTAGCGCCACCTTGTCCACGATGTCGCGCAGATACGGGGAAGCAGCGGGCTCCGCAGTTGCGCTTCCGGAGATGAGAAAAGCTGTAGCTGCCGCCACCCAACCGACTGCTATGATCCTCGAATTATGCACGGCTATTCCTTCCCGACGACCGCTGTCGCCTTTGGTTTTCAGCTTCTGTGGGTATTTGCACGCCGTTTGGTGCGCGAGAATGATCCGCCGTCGTCGCCTCGCAAGATCACTTCGGGGTCTCGACTCTCAACCCGGTCCATTGGGCGGCAAACGCCCAGATGTCGGCCATCTCCTCGATCACCTTCTGCGTCGGCTTGCCGGCTCCATGTCCCGCGCGCGTATCGAACCGTAGAAGTCGGGGGCGCGGGCCGAGATCCGCAGCTTGAAGGGCCGCGACATACTTGAAGCTGTGCGCTGGGACGACGCGGTCATCCGTGTCGGCGGTGGTTGCGAGGATAGCGGGATAGGTCATGCCCGACCGGATCTTGTGGTAGGGCGAGTAGGACAGGAGATTGCGGAAATCGGCCTCGACGGCTGGGTCGCCGAATTCCTGCGTCCACAGCTGGCCGCCGGTGAAGTGGTCGAAACGCAGCATGTCGAGGACGCCGACAGCGGGGAGCGCTGCCGCGAAGAGATCGGGCCGCTGGTTGACCACGGCGCCGACCAGCAGACCGCCGTTGGAGCCTCCCTGGATGGCGAGTCCATTCGGCGACGTGATCCCGTCTGCTTTCAGGAACTCGGCGGCGGCGATGAAGTCGTCGAAGACGTTCTGCTTGTGCTGGCGCCGCCCGGCATCGTGCCAGGCCTTCCCATACTCGCCGCCGCCCCGGATGTTGGCGACGGCATAGACGCCGCCCTGCTCCACCCAGGCCATGACCTCGGGCGAGTAGAAGGGGACCATGGGAATGCCGAAGCCGCCGTAGCCGGTGAGCACCGTCGGCGCGGGGCCGGCTGTGTCCCGGCGCCGGACGACGAAGATCGGCACCCGTGTCCCGTCCTTGGAGGAATAGAACTGCTGCTCGACAGCGATGTTGTCGAGGTCGACCGCCGCCACCGGTTCGGCCCAGACGGTCCGCGTCCTGGTGGCCGCGTCGAAACGATAGATCGTGGTCGGCGCATCCAGGCTGGTGAAAACGAAGAACACCTCGTCGTCACCGGGGCGGCCACGAAAGGCACCCGCCGTGCCGATGCTTGGAAGGTCCAGCGTGCCGTCGGGTGTCCCGTCCAGTTTGCGAAGGAGAACCTCCGTTTTGGCGTCGACGAGATAGGAGGTGAGCAGCCGGTCGCCGATCAAGGTGGCCTCGAAGAGCGTCGCGCCTTCTCGTTCCCCGACGATGTCGACGGTTCTCGGCTTTGCGTCCGCAAGGTCGAGGGTGACGACCTTTCCGCGCGGGGCACCGTCTTGCGTCGACAGGAAGAGCTTCGTGCCGATATTGCCTGCCAGAGCCCAGCTCTGGTCGACGGTGCCCACGACGGTGCGGGCTGGCCAATCCGGATCCAAGAGATCGACGACGACGAGCGCATTGCCGCCCGTCAGCGCCGTCGAATAGACCACGGCGTAGCGCCCGTCCCTGGTCACGGTGACTGTGTGGATCAGCGGCATCTCCGACGCCGGGGCATACAGGAGCCGATCCTCGGACTGCGGTGTCCCGAGCCGATGGAAATAGACGGCATGCCCGGCCACCTTCGCTTCGAATCCCGCATCTTTTTCGGGCTTGGGATTGCGGGAGTAGAAGAAGCCCGATCCGTTCTTCGCCCAGGCGATGCGCGTGAAGCGTGCCCATTGGATCTCGTCCTCGAGAATCTCGCCGCTCTCGATGTTTAAGACGCGGATAGTGCGCCAGTCCGTGCCGCCTTCCTGCACCGCGTAGGCCAGATGACTTCCGTCTTCCGACGCCGCCCACTCTGCCAGTGCGGTGGCGCCGTCTTCCGACCAGTCGTTGGGATTCAACACGGCACGATCGGCACCCTGAACGCCCTCGCGAACGAAGAGGACGGACTGGTTGTCGAGGCCGGCATTGCGGGTGAAGAAGTATCGCGCGCCACGCTTCTCCGGCACCGTCAGGCGCTCGTGGTCGAAAAGCGCCGTCAGGCGCTGTCGGAAGATATCCCGGCCCGGGAGACCCGCGAGATAGGTTGCAGAGATGGCGTTCTGGGATTTGACCCAAAGGGCAACGTCCGGGTCGTGGCGGGCGTCGTTCTCGAGCCAGCGATAGGGATCAGCGATCGCCGTGCCGAACTTCTGGTCGACGACGTCGCCGCGCTTTGCTTCTGGATAAATCATGGGGGTGTCCTCGTTTGCAATCGCCGGGCCGCCCGAAAGCACCAGGGTCAATGCGAAACAGAATGCGGAAGCGGACCCGGAACGCCGGGTCGGGATCGTTTCCATCGAAGGTCTCCGTTGTTGCGCTGGTCCGCCTTGCCGATGTCGGCAATGCGGTGTCCGGGCGCCCGCCGGCACTACCGTCCGACGGGATCGCAGATCGGCAGGGTGCTCGCCGCCCGGATCGCGGCGGCAAGTTGGTCGGTGGCCTCGGCCTGATCGTAGTGCTGGCCGTCGTTGACGGCAGCCGAACAGATCTCCTCGTCGACGACCCGAATGGCGGCCATGATCATGGCCGTGCAGAGCTTGACGTCGAAATCCCGGGGCGAACGCTTGGCGCGGTCGGCGATGACCGGGACCAGTTCCGCCTCGGCCTGGTGGCAGGCCATCAGCCAGGAGGAGCGTAGGGCCGGCTCCTTCGGAAGCATGGCGATGATGCGCACGACCGCGATCCCGTCGCGAACGAACTGCTCGTCCGCCACGAAGCTGGCGATCGTGGCCTGGAGATAGGCCTCGATCGACAGGCTCCGGGGCCATTTCGCCAGATGCCCGACGAAGCGCAGTTCCGTCGCGAGGAACAAGGGCTCGATGCAGGCTTCCTTTGAGCGGAAGTAGCGCCAGACGGTCCGCTTCGAGAGCCCGGAGGCTGCGGCGATGTCATCACCGGTGGTGCCGTCGACGCCATGCCGGCAGAACAGATCCGCCGCGTGACGGGAAACCGCGAGCCGCGCCTCTTCTGCCTTCGAACGTTCGATGGTGGGCTCCCGTGAATCCGTCGCTTTGCCACCGTGTTCTGACCGGAAACCATCAGACTCTCAAGCACAGCTAGTCACGGTTGTCGTGGCGGCGGTGGCGACGCCGTTCCTCGCGCATCTCCTGCGCGTTGCGCGCGATCTCGGAATGGATGCGGGCCTGCTCGGCGAAACGCAGACCCTCATTGTCCCGACGTTCCTGTTGCCGAAGCATGCACTGGGTGTGTGCCGAAGAACCGTATCGGGCGCCCATGCTGGAGCAGGAACTTTGATCCTCGTTCAGGTTCACCATGCGCTCCTGTTCGGGCGACATGCATCCGGTCAAAGCAATGGCAAGCATGCCGATGCCGCCGATCGAGAAGGCGTGGCGGCTGATGCCGGTCTGGTTGGATAGCTGCATGTGATCACTTTCGGTGGGTGGAGCGAAAGGAATACGTCCCTTGGTCTCTGCGTCTGTGGTGTGGCGACCTCGAAACCGAGAACTAGAGCTCCAGTTAAATTTTCTGTCACTTAATGACAGTTCATATGTCACTTGATGACATTCGACGCAACGGCTTTTTTCCCTCTGCCGCGTTCGGCCGCGGAGATCGGAAGGTGGAAAGCGAGGGCGGAAAGAATGGTTGAGGCTTCTGCGGGCTCCGCAACGGGAGCCACGAAGCCCGGATTGCCAGCGCGTTGTCGGCATCAGTCAGATGCTCGACCTCAGACTAAAAACGTCGGAAGGGACGACGGATTCTGCGTCGGTTCGGCCGATCCAGGACGACAGAAGCACCGGAACGAGCGCAACCAGGACTGCGTTTGCCCAGTTGAGCACCGGATAGCCTGAGCCGCCCGCAATGACGGTGCCGCTGGCCGAGGCCCCGATCGCGTTGTCTCAGGTGAAGATGCCGGTCTTGACGGCCGAAGCGGGATAGATGCGCCCGCCGCCCGAGCGTGGTCCGTCACCAGCTTCTGGATCCGAGGATACTGGCAAAGTCGCGCGCCGGCGGATGGACGTGGCGCACGAGGCCGTCAAGGAAAGCGCCACCTGTGGAAGTGTGAAGGAGGCGACCCGTCAGGAAGAGCGTACTGCACTGCACGATTAAAGCGCTCGTCGGCACGGACGGCTCGATCCAGTTACGGGGCTCAAACGCCCGGCCCAGTGGCTCGACTAGAACATGCCGTTCGGATTTTTCGCACTATCCGGAACGGCTTGCAGCACATCCCAGTGCTCGACGATTTTCCCGCTGGTATCCAAACGGAAGATATCGATCCCGGCATAGTCCTGGTCCCCGGGCCAGTGCTGAAGGCAATGCAGGACGACATATTCACCTTCGGCAATGACCCGCTTGATCTCAACGCGCTTGCCGGGCCACGCCCGTGCCATTTGCTCAAAATATCCGATGAAGGCATCCTTGCCCGTGGCGAGGAGCGGATTGTGCTGGATGTAGTCCGCCCCGACATAGCGCGCGACCGCTTCAGCTGGTCTGCTCTCGTTGAACATCAGCTGGTAGAAGGCGACAACAGCCGCCTTGTTGCGTTCCAGATCTTGCACCCACGTCTCCTAAAGCGTCAGGCCACAGCCTCGCTGCGGATCGGCAGGACAATGGCCTTGCTGCCCTCTCGAACCCGGTCGTACAGGTCGATGATGTCCTGGTTTAGAAGCCGGATGCAGCCGGAGGAAACCTTTGTGCCGATCGTCCATGGCTCCACCGTGCCATGCAGGCGGTAGAGCGTGTCGCGACCGTCGCGGTGCAGGTAAAGGGCGCGGGGACCGAGCGGGTTTCCGGGTCCGCCGGGCAGGCCGTTCCGGAGCGGGCCGTAGCGTTGTGGATCGCGGGCGATCATGTCGGAGGTTGGCGTCCATTTCGGCCACTTCGCCTTCCAGGCGATCGTCGCCTCACCCTGAAAGTTGAAGGCTTCGACCTTGCCAACGCCGACGCCGTACCGCACCGCCCGGCCGTTGCCGAGCACGTACCAGGCAAAGCGCTCGTTCGGATCCACGACCACCGTGCCCGGCTCCTCGTTGGTCGCGTAATCGACCTCCCGGCGCAGGAACTTCGGGTCGACGATCCGCTTCAGATCGATCGCCGGTACAGGGAACGGCTCGCCATCCAGCGCCGCATACATGGCGAGATAAGCGGGATCGATCATGGGTTCTGGCGGCACATAAGACAGCACGGCGGTCGGTTGCTCCGCCATCGTTGCACAGGCCGCGAGAGCAAGAGGCGCTCCGAGCATCAATATCCGTCGATTCATTCTCAATCACCTTTAATGGAAGACTTGAGAGCACCAGATCATCCGTGCATAAACAACGGCTATGCCGGAATGTGACCTATAACCGTTTGGAATGACGCAATGGATTTGACCGCCGCCCTGCGTGCCTTTGCCCGAACAGTGGAGCGCGGGTCGCTGACGGCTGCGGCCCGCGACCTCTCGCTTTCCCAGCCGGCGGTGTCCAAGCATATCGCCAACCTGGAGCATCGCGTGCAGGCACGCCTCCTCGAGCGGTCTGCCCGGAGCGTTCGTCCGACGGCGGAGGGGCAGGCGCTGTATGATGCGAGCCGTTCGGCACTCGCCTCGATCGACGCGGCGGTCGAGGGCTTGCAGGCCGATTCCGGCCGCATCGAGGGGACGATCCGCGTCCACGCCCCGTCCTGTATCGGCGCCAAGCATTTCCACCTGATCGTCATGGCGTTCCAGCGGGATCATCCGAATGTCGCCATCGACCTCGTTCTCGAAAGCCGGACGGTCGACCTCGTGTTCGAGAACTTCGACCTGGCACTCGTCTATGGTCGTCCAGAGGCGCAGGACGTGATCATCCGCCGCCTGGGTCTGGTCCGCCGCATCCTAGTCGCGAGCCCGGCTTTTCTTGCAAAACACGGCCCGATCGACTCCCTTGACCGGCTGTCGCAAGTGCCGTTGATCACGACCCCCCGCTCCCTCACCCCGCAGAACCGCATGGCACTGCTCCGGGACGGCACCCAGACGGAGGTGGATGTCTGGTCGATCCTCCGGACAATCGATGGGCAAGTGATCGAGCGAACATTGCTGGACGGCCATGCGGCAGGCCCCGTCCAGCATCTGCTCATTGCCGAGGATCTGGCGAGTGGCCGGCTTTTGCGCATCTTGCCCGAGTATGAGGTCCGCCCGACCGAAATGTTCCTGGCCTATCCCTCGGTCAAGTTCATGCGCCCGGCAGTCCGCGCCTTTGCGGAGTTTGCTGTCGAACGCCTTTTGAAGATCGAAGGCGTGGATGTTCTTTGAGCCGCAGTTGCTGTCACCTTCGCGCCGTCCGAGCAAAATCGGGCCTCTCGCAGGTTCGGCAACCGCCATTCGAGGTCAGCTTCTCCAGGGGAGGGCCACATTTTCCAGAGGGCGGACCATGACGGTTCAAGCGCCCCAGCCCGTCGAACGTCGCAGAAGAGGCAGCGCATAGTCGATGAAGGCGCGGACGGCACTGCCGTCATCCCGGCGGGGCAGGAAGACCAGGTGCACAGGGATCGGCTCCGGCTCGTAGTCGGGCAGAAGGGCGACGAGGGTCCCCTCCGCGATCTGCCGCTCGACCTGGTAGGACAAGGGGCGCACGATGCCCATGCCCCGCTCGGCGGCCTCGATCGCGGCGCCGACGCCGTTGACCGCCAGTCGGCAGGTGACCCGGACGGAATGGACACGGCGCGCCGGGGCGGATCGGCGATACCGCCACAGCTCCTGAGCGCCGGCCTCATTCAAGCCGATACACCAATGGGCCGCAAGGTCGGAGGGCGAGCCCGGCGGTGGGTGCCGGGCGAGATAGGAAGGCGCAGCGCAGGTCAGCCTGCGCACCTCGCCCATCCGGATCGCCGTCATCGACGAGTCCGGCAGGTTGGCCAGTCGCACGGCGACGTCCACGCCCTCGCCGACAAGGTCGACCACGCGGTTGAGGAGCAGCAGTCGAACCTGCGTGCCGGGATGGGCCGTGAGGAAACCCTCGATCACCGGCAGCACCTTCAGGCGGCCGAAGAGTTCCGGAGCGGTCACCACCACCTTGCCGCGGATTTCGACGTCGGGCGATCGTACATCGAGACGCGCCAGTTCACCCAGTACCGACCTGTAAGCCGCGAGGTGACGTGTACCGGCTTCAGTGACGGAGAAGCGACGCGTCGTGCGCTCCAACAGGCGCTCGCCGGCGACCACCTCGAGGCCCGCGATGGCGCGGGTGACAGACGCCGGAGAGCAACCAAGCGCGCGTGCTGCGGCCGCGAGCGAGCCTGCCTCCACCACGGCCACAAAAACCGACATCGCTTCCAGACGATCCATTGTTCCACCTTCTGCAATCAAGCCTTCCATCGTCAACGCATTATGTCGAGATCTTAAATCTCCTAGATTTGGCGGGACAGATGAAAGGATCAATCGATGACGATCAGGTATGGGTTTCAGGAAGTCGGGGACGTCGACGTGTTCTACCGCGAGGCGGGGCCGAGCGACGCACCGGTGATATTGCTGCTGCACGGCTTTCCGACCGCGAGCCATATGTTTCGCGATCTGATCCCGCTCCTTGCGGGCAGCTTCCGGCTGATCGCGCCGGACCTGCCGGGCTTTGGACAGACCAAGGCGCCGCCGCGAGGCACGTTCGACTATACCTTCGACCGCCTTGCCGATGTGATCGAGGGATTTGCCGAAGCGTTGTCGCTCGATCGATATGCGCTCTACGTCTTCGACTACGGCGCGCCGGTGGGCTTGCGTCTGGCGATGCGCCATCCCGAACGGGTATCGGCGATCATCTCGCAGAACGGCAACGCCTATACGGATGGTTTCAGCGACGAATGGGGTCCCTGGGAGGCATATTGGCGCGAACCAAGCGCCGCCAACCGCGAAGCCTGCCGGCCTTCGCTGGCGCCGGAGACGATCCGCAACTGGCAATACGGGACCGGCGCCGATCCAGCGCTCCTGTCGCCCGATGGCTACGAGCTCGACATCGCCTACATGGCGCGGCCGGGGGCGGCGGAAATCCAGCTCGACCTCATCCTCGACTACCGCAGCAATGTCGCGCTCTATCCTGATTTCCAATCCTATTTCCGCGCGTATCGACCGCCGCTCCTGGCCGTCTGGGGACGGCACGACCCGGCATTCCTGCCGGCCGGCGCCGAGGCCTATCGGCGTGACCTGCCGGACGCGGAGATTCACCTGCTCGACGCCGGGCACTTCGCATTGGAAACGCATGCAAGCGAGATCGCGGCACTGATGCGTCGTTTCCTCAACGGCGTGACGGATCCCTCCGCCTGAATACTTGACAACTGCGGCTTCCAGGGAGGCAAGCATGGCCTACGGATTTCTCGACATCGCAGTGACGCCCGCCGTCCGCGCCGCGCAGGAAGCGAATGGCGCAACGCAGATGTGGCAGGATTTCAAAGGGCATCGCGCCTTCGACCGGTTCGATGAGCCCACGAAACGCTTCATCGAGGCGCGCGACAGCTTCTACCTCGCCTCCACATCGGAGACGGGCTGGCCCTATGTCCAGCACCGAGGCGGAGCGCGCGGCTTTCTCAAGGTCGTCGATGATGTCACGCTCGCTTTCGCCGACTATCGCGGCAACCGACAATACATCAGTCTCGGCAACTTTTCGGCCAACGACAAAGCAAGCCTTTTTCTCATGGACTACCCCAACAAAACGCGGCTCAAGATCTACGCGCGGGCGAAGGCCCACGCGCTGGATGACGACCCCGAATTGACGCGAAAGATTCTGGGAGACGCGGCGACTAGCCGTGCTGAGCGGATCATGACGCTGAGCCTTGAGAGCTTCGACTGGAACTGCCCGCAATATATCGTGCCACGGTTTACCGCTGACGAGATTGAGGGCGCGCTATAGCCTCTCCGAGCTCGCTTGGCGGAATTGGAAGCCGAGAACCAGTCGCTGCGGCAGCGATCGGTGCAGGATCCCTGCCCGGTAAACTTGCGCACTGTGTATGAAACGGGAGCCAGTCCCTCTGTTCCCATTGCAAGATAGGAAGGCAGCCAGGTCGACATCTCGCTTGGCTTCCCCCGGTTGCCTCCCGCCATCTTCCGCCCTCATCGACCGTCTCGCGGCAATATCTGGGAACCACTTGTGACAGAACTGTAAGCGCATCGAGACCTTTTACCCGATTTGTCGAAACTCGATCAGAAGCTCGCCGCCGACCGTTAGCCAAGCGCCATTTTGCAGTCAAAACGTCTGACGCTGTGTGTGTGTGGCGAAGGATTTCTGCAAGATACGCAGTCATTCTGGAAATAATACACTTACCAAATAGTAAGTACTAGACCCAATAGACAGGAAATTATATCGTGAGGATCGCAATTCTTTCCAGCACTCTAGAATAAAATAATGAATTTCTACAGACGATCTATCTTAACTGGCCTTGCGACATTCGCGGCGTTGCCTCTGGCGCAGCGAGTTCGTGCACAGGCGCCCGTTCCCTCAACGAACGAAGCGGTCATAAGAGAACTATACCGGGTAGCTGAGGCAACGAGTCTCGACGCAGAAAAATTCGTTTCTCTTTTCTGGGACGATGGATACTTTTTCGATGTTTCGTCAGGGCAGAAATGGGTCGGCCAAGAGGTTCGAGAGCCCGTCACGGGACTATTATTGGCCTATCCCGACATGCATCGTGAGCTGCTGAGGTTCCACTTCACGTCTGACGATGTGGTTGTGGTCGAGCTCAAGCTGCAAGGCACCCATAATGGTGACCTTCCCCTTCCCGACGGCGTCCTTAAAGCCACGGGCAGAAAGTTCGATGTGTTGTGCTGTGACATATGGAAACTCGAAAGTGGAAAAGTAAAATCGTTCCACTGCTATAATAATCTTGTCGCTACACTGAGAAGATGAGCCATCCGTGATATGGAAATGTGCACGACTACGGCGACGCTATGCAATGTTGTTTGTGGAGCTGCGCCCAGGAGTGGAGCCGGCAACGGGTTCGGTCACCGTTGGGGTCGAATTGACGAAAGACGTGTAAGGGAATTCTGGCGCCCTTCGGCCTTGGCCGCTCCTCCTCAGCGTTCGTTCACCAGTTCCACGCTCTTCTGCCACAGCGCCTGTGCGCGTGCGGGATCGACGGCGTAGGCGAACACTCCTTCGGCGACCGCATCCACCGGATCTTCGATGATCCGCGCGACGTGGCAATTCTCGCAGTAACGGCCGCCAACTTCTTCGGCATCGGCGATGAAGCCTGCCCATACCGTGGTCGCGGCACCTTGCGGGACCGTCTTGTACGCGAAGAGGGGTTCACCCTTCGCCGTGCGCTGCCTGTTCAGGTCGTCAAACATCTTGGACAGTGCCGCGGCGTCCATATGGCGGTCGAGTTCGGTCGGGATAACGCCGGGGTTGACCGCTACCGCACGCACGCCGCGCTCGCGATGACGACGGTCAAACTCTACGGCGAACAGGATCGTCGCCGTCTTGGAGCGGCCATAGGCAAGGCCTGTGTCGTAGCGCGTATGATCGTAGTTCGGATCGTCCAGGTCGATGTCGGCGAAGCGGTGCGCGGACGATCCGAGGACCACGAGCCGCCCCCCCCGATGCGATCAGCGGCGCGATCTGGTTGGTGAAAGCGAAATGGCCAAGGTGATTGGTGCCGAACTGGATCTCGAAGCCATCCTCCGTCCGGGAGAACGGCGTACTCGCAACACCCGCATTGTTGATGACGACGTCGAACGGCCTGCCGTCCTTCAGCAGCGAGTCGGCACAGGCGCGCACGCTTTTCAAGGATGCAAGGTCGAGTTCCACCACATCGATGCGTCCCTGCCCGTCAAGGTGGGCTGTAACCGCAGCCAGCGCGCGCTTCGCCTTCGCCACGTCACGGGCCGTGCCGACGACCTCCGCGCCGTGCTTGGCCAGCACGCGCGCCGTCTCGACACCCAATCCCGCCGATACTCCGGTGACCAATTTGCGTCGCCCGGAGAGATCGATTCCGGCGAGCACGTCGTCGGTCGTCGATGTTGCGTTGAATTGCTTGGTCATTCCTGTCTCCATCGTGACCGTCATTCCGATTGCACGACGGCAATCGAGGAAGCATATGAGAGGATCACTCCTGTCTGTACGCCAGACGCGCCCGCACCTTTGCCAGGAGGAGCGGTGGCTTGTGCCAGATCGCTGGCACGAGCCTTAAGACACTCGCGAATTGCGGCATTCATGCTCGAGTGTCCGGACCAGTTCGCCTGCCGGCATTGCCCGGACGAGCGGCGCACCTTGCCCAGCCCATTGCGCGCCGAAGCCGTACTCGCCGGCTGCCTTTGCTGCCGTGTTCAGCGCCTTGCCGGCGTCGTAAGCGATCGGGTAGCTTGGTGGCTGCAATCCGTCGAGCCGATCAGCCAGGGCCGTGAAGCGGTTGGCGAGCGAGCGCGCGGGCCGTCCGGAGATCAGCCGGGTCATCGTGGTATGCCAAGCGCCAGGGCCAGCAAGCGCATTGCGATAGCCGGGATCCGCGGCCGATTCCGGGCAGGCAATGAACGCCGTGCCAAGCTGCGCGGCCTCGGCACCGAGGGCGAGCGCGGCAGCAATCCCCGCACCATCCATGATGCCACCTGCTGCTATGATCGGAAGGCGCGTTCGTTTCACAAGCAGGCGAGTCAACGCGAAGGTGCCGAGGCCATCATCGGGCGCGTCGGCATCGAATATGCCGCGATGCCCGCCGGCCTCGATCCCCTGGGCCACGATCCCGTCCAGGCCAGCCGCCTCAATGGCCGCTGCCTCCTTCATGCTGGTCGCTGTCGCAATCAGATGTACGCCGCGTCCGCGGAGGGCGGCCAGAATTTCCGTTGGAGGCAAGCCGAAATGGAAGCTGACGACGGAGGGCGCCTCCTCCAACAGCATCGCCAGCATATCAGCATCGGCGGCCAAGCTCCGGTAGATCGGTCGCAATTCCCTGGGCGGGCGGACGCCGAACTCTGCGAAAAGGGGAGAGAGCGCTTTCAGCCACGCGGCGTCGCGAACCTGATCTGTTTCAGGTTCGGCATGCACGAACAGGTTGACGTTGAACGGCCGCTTCGTACGGGCCTTCAACTCGACAATCATGTCTCGGGCACTAGCGGCATCGGTGGCACCTACGCCGATCGAGCCGAGGCCACCCGCTTCGCACACCTCGGCAGCAAGCAATGGCGTTGACACTCCCGCCATGGGGGCCTGGATCAGCGGAACTCCGAGCTGAAATTGGCTGACGATGTTGGTATTCATGTTGCTCACACCTTGAGCTGTAATATTGAAATGCGCGTTGGAACCAGGAGCGTACTCTAGACACTCGTACAGAATGCCCTTGTGATGCAGGCATCAGGACAATATAGAGCGACCCGGCTAGCGGCGATAGAACCTACCTGAAGGTTAGTATAACCACGGATTCTCTATCACCCACGATCCGTCCCCAAGCACTTCGCAACCGGGCCGAACGCCATCGCACCGATCACTCTGTGAATTCTAGCAAAAGCCCGGCACGCCGTGTGCCGGCCTCGATTGGCAGCAGGCCAAGTCACTCGATCGGTTGTCGGAGGTGCCGTCGAATACAACGCCCCGCTCCGTAACCCTAGTGGATTGACTCCAACGTTTGGAACCCTCGGCATCGCGCGGCGATGATGGCATCGGGATCGGCGTGCCAGATGAAAGGTTTCGGGCTCTGGTTGTGTTCTGCCAAGAAGCGGTTGATGGCAGCCTGGAGGTCGACGATGGAGTGGAAGACGCCGTTCTTCAGGCGCCGCCGGGTGAGCCTGGCGAAGAAGCCCTCGACCGCATTCAGCCAGGAGCTGGAAGTGGGGGTGAAGTGGAAGGTCCAGCGGGGATGGCGCTCGAGCCACTGCCTGACCTTGACATGCTTGTGCGCTGTGTAATTGTCGAGGATGACGTGGACCACCTTGCCAGCCGGGATGTCCCGCTCCAGAGCGTTGAGAAACCGGATGAATTCCTGATGTCGGTGACGCTGCATGTTGCGGCCCGTCACCGTTCCGTCGAGGACGTTGAGCGCGGCAAAGAGGGTGGTCGTGCCGTGACGCTTATAGTCGTGGGTCATGGTGGCTCCGCGTCCCTTCTTCAGGGGCAGGCCCGGCTGGGTGCGGTCGAGCGCCTGGATCTGCGCCTTCTCGTCGATGCTGAGCACCACGGCATGGGCAGGCGGAGCGACGTAGAGGCCGACGACGTCGTGGAGCTTCTCGGCGAAGGCTGGATCGTTGGAGAGCTTGACGCTGCGCCAGCGGTGCGGCGCGAGGCCATGGGTCTTCCATATCTTCTGCACCGTCGAGACAGCGAGCCCGACCGAACCGGCCATCGCCCGCGCCGTCCAGTGGGTCGCCTCGTGGGGCGGCGGCTTCAGCGTCATCGCAACGACGGCGGCCGTCCGATCCCCGGTGATCGGAAGCCTGCCGGGTGGCCGGGTCTTGTCGCGGAGCAGGCCGGCGACGCCCTCGGCCATGAACCGCTCCTGCCAGCGCCAGACCGTGGTCTTTGATGTGCCGGTTGCGGCCATGACGGCGTTCGTGCCGACGCCGTCCGCGCTCAAGAGGACAATCCGGGCGCGCCAGACATACTTCTGAGGAGTGTTGCGGTCTGCGGCGAGGGCTTCGAGAGCCTCACGATCCGCCGCATCAAGGAAATGGATATTCCTGTTCGCATGGCCAACCGTGGCATGCGTCAACCGCAATGGGAATCCACAAAAGGACTCATCCGTTCCGGTCAATCCACTAGAACCGCCTGGCGCTGCTCCGGGACGGAGGTGGGCGCCTGGTCCATCCTGTGGATCATCGATGCGCAAGTGATCTCAAGAACGCCGTTCGAAGGCCATGCGGCAGGCCCCGTCCAGCATCTTATGGTTGCCGACGATCTCGCGAGCGGTCGCCTCGTGCGCATCTTGCCGGACTATGTGGTGCGTCCGACCGAGATGTTCCTGGCCTACCCGTCCGTCAAATTCATGCGCCCGGCAGTCCGGGCCTTTGCCGAATTTGCCGTCGACCGCCTCCCGAAAATCGAAGGTGTCGATGCGCCTTGAGCATGGGATGAGGTCACTTTCGCCCGGTTTGCGCGCGCCCTCGTGCGCCGTCGGCTGTCACGACGATCGATGGGCGGGATCCTGATCAACCACGGGGGAGTCCAGCATCTCCTCGACGTGAACCCGGTGCGACGTCCCCCACGCGCACAGGGGCCGGAGTGCATCGACAAGCGTCTGGCCGAAAGGCGTCACGGTGTAGTCGACCTTCGGCGGCACTTCCCGGTAGTCGTGCCTGACCAGCACGCCGGCCCCGACCAGCTCGCGCAATTGTTGGATCAGCACCTTCTCGCTGATGCCGGTGACCAACCGCCGAAGGCCTCCGAACCGCTTCGGGCCGTGCCCGAGATGATACAGGATCAGCGGCTTCCACTTGCCGCCCATGACCGCCAGCGCGATGTCGAGGCCGCAATCGGGATCACTCGTGCTCATCGTGAAATCTCTCACTTACCTTTTGGTATGTACTATTTCCGATGTTAGCGCCTGTCTATATCGCCCTTATGAAAAAGGAGAAGACGATGGGCAGGCTCGACAACAAGATCGCAGTCATCACCGGTGCCAATAGCGGCATCGGACTGGCCAGCGCCAAACGTTTTGCGCAGGAGGGCGCGCGGGTGTTCATGACCGGACGCCGGCAGCGTGAACTCGACACCGCGGTGGCCGAGGTCGGCCACGGCGCCCAGGGAGTGCAGGGGGACATCGCCAACCTGGCCGATCTCGACAGGCTCTATGACGTTGTGCGGAAGGAAGCCGGCCGGATCGACGTGCTGTTTGCCAATGCCGGCGGCGGAAGGTTCGCCTCCCTCGCCGATATCACCGAGGAGGACTACGAAAGCACCTTTTCGACGAACGTCAAGGGAACGCTGTTCACCGTGCAGAAGGCGCTGCCGCTTCTCGTCGACGGGGCCTCGGTGATCCTCACCGGGTCTACGGCCGCCAGCACGGGCTCGCCGGCCTTCAGCGTCTACGGTGCCAGTAAGGCGGCGATCCGCAGTTTTGCCCGCGGCTGGATCCTCGACCTGGCACCCCGCCGGATCCGCGTGAACGTCCTCGTCCCGGGTCCCACCTCGACCCCGGGATTGCACGGTCTCTCCTCAACCGCGGAGGCAAAGCAGGCCTTCGTCGCGGCGATGGAAGCGCAGGTTCCGCTGGGGCGGATGGGGACACCCGACGAAACGGCTGCTGCGGCCCTCTTTCTGGCTTCCGACGAGAGCAGCTTCGTCAATGGCAGCGAGCTCTTCGCCGATGGCGGACAGGCGCAGATCTAGACCGGGCGTCGAGAAGGTTCGCGACCGTGCGAACGGGCGGCCGCGGAACCGCCAATCAAAAACCGAAAGGACAGGCCATGAGTGACAACGAGACGATCATTCGGGAGCTCTACGCCGTCGCGGAAGGAGACATGTTCAATATGAAGACGTTCGTTTCCACCTTCTCGGACGATGGATACATGACCGACATTCCCGCCGGGGCGACGCAGCGCGGCAAGGCCATCGGCGACTACATCGGCGCGCTCACCGCTGCTTTCCCGGATATTCACCGCGAACTGTTCCAAATCTACGTCACGGGAAACGTCGTCGTGGTCGAGCTTGCCATTCGCGGGACGCACAAGGGCGAGTTGGCGCTTCCTTCGGGAATTCTGGCACCGACGGGCCGGACGATCGACGTGCCGTGCTGCGACGTCTTCCATCTGGAGAACGGCAAGATTACCTCGTTCCACTGCTACAATGCGGCTTCCGTGATGCAGCAGCAGCTTGGCCTGGCCGGCACATAGGACCGCGCCTGCCTCTGGTGAGGCCGGCTGATCGACGCAAACAACGCAAGGGAGGATGTCGTTCATCCCTCCCTCCATCGTCTGCAGAGCGACGTCAGCCATCGAAAGGATCGAACCGTGACCGAACCAGACTTTCGCGGCGTCGCCGTGCCGAGACGCAGCCTTCCGTTACCTATCTCTATCAGCCCGGAGGCCAGGGCTGCCCTTGAACGCCTCATAGGCGAGGACGGAGTGCCGCTGAACGCGCTCTACCAGATGCCCTCGCCGGACGATCACGCAGCGTGGAACGCGATGAAGGCTGCTGTCGGCTCGCAATACGATCAGGCTGCGCGGGCCCTCGCAGCCACGCTGCGCTCCCCTGTCGAGACGATTGCGATGGGCGATGCTGTCATTCACGTGGCTCGTCCCGAAACGTCGGCTCATCCGGGCTGCGCGATGATCGACCTTCATGGTGGCGCCCTGGTCTTTGGCGGCGGCGATGCCTGCCGCGAAGGAGCGCGGATGCAGGCCGACCGGCATGGCATCCCCTGCTACAGCGTTGATTATCGAATGCCGCCGCAACACCCATACCCCTGCGCGCTGGACGACTGCCTGACGGCATACCGCTACGTCTTGGACCGCTACGACCCCACCAAAATCGTCGTCGCAGGTCGCTCAGCGGGTGGGAACCTCGCCGTTGCGCTGATGCTTCGCGCCAAGGCCGAGGGCCTGCAGGTCCCCGCCGGAATGGTCCTCCTCTCTCCGGAGGTCGACCTCACCGAGTCCGGAGACAGTTTTGAGGTCAACCGCTGGGTGGACGTTGTGCTCCCATCCTCCCTTGCTGCCGCAAACCGTCTCTACGCAGACGGAGCCGATCTTTCGGACCCATACCTCTCTCCGCTGTTTGGCGATCTAAGGGGGCTTCCCGAGACGTTCATTCAGTCGGGTACTCGGGACCTGTTTCTGTCCAACGCAGTTCGGCTGCACCGCGCGTTACGCAAAGTCGGCGTTGCGGCGGAACTGCACGTGTTCGAAGCCATGCCGCACGGGGGCTTCGGTGGTGGAACACCGGAGGATCTTGAGCTGGCAGCGGAGGTCGCGCGCTTCGTGCAAACGCTGTGGCACCAGCCACGGCTTTGAAGGCCAGCGGGGGAGATGTCGCTGCGCTCGGAGTGCTCTGACCAACGATCGTGAAGCTCTCGCGGTGCTGCGTCATTATTTGACTGGGAAGGAACTGAGCCATGGGTGATCTCACCTTGCAGATGTCCCTGCCGACGGCGCCCGAACCTCAACGTTTCTGGGAAAGACGGAGCACATGGACGCTTGTTGGCCTGTCGGCCATTCCCTTGTGGGCGACGTGGCCCCTCTTGGCGACGCTGTCCGGGCAGGTTCCGGCGCCCGACAGCCGCCTGCCAACCTTCGAGCTGCTCGCCATCGCCTTCGGCGCCGGTGCGCTGCTCCTTTTCGCTCTAGATCGGTCCCGCCCAGTCAAGGCTGCTGCCTCTCCAGGCCGGCTGTCGCAATGGGTAACGATCGCCATGGCGGTGGTCGGCTACCTCATCTCCAATGCTCTCTACGTGTTTGCGATGGACAGCATTCCGCCTGCACAAGCGAACCTGATCGCCTATCTCTGGCCCGTCATGATCGTGGTCATGGGCGGTGCGCTCGGGCTGATGTCGGTGACCTGGAGGCAAAGGCTCGGCGTCGCAATCGGGCTGGCCGGGGCCGCGCTGGTGATCGGCGGCAGCGGGTTCACCCTGTCGTGGACGGGCATCGGCTTGGCGCTGGGAAGTGGTCTCACCTGGGCGGCGTTCTGCCTGTTTCGCCTTTACGAGGGTAAGGACGCCAGCAACGTCCTGGCCAGCGGCTTTGCCGCTTCGGCAGTGCTCGGCGCCGTCCTGCACTTCGCGCTGGAGACGACGGTCGTGCCCTCCGTCAGCTCGCTGCTGCTGGCGCTCTTGGTCGGCATCCTGCCTCTGGCCTTGGGCGCCCTGGCCTGGGACAACGGCATTCGGCGCGGCGACAGGCGGCTGCTCGCCATCATGGCCTATGGGACGCCCTTGGCCGGGGCCCTGATTCTGATCGCCTGTGGCTTTGCCGTCCCGAGCATTGGCATCGTTGCCGGTGGTGCCTTGATTGTCGCCGCGGGGGCAATTTCGGCCTCGCGAGAGGTGGAGACTTGAGACGGGGCTCGCCCATTTTTGAAACACGGGTGGCGCAGCGCCCTCGAAAGAGCCAGGAACGTCAGCTTTAAGTCGCGCGGCAAAGGCAACAGCCTCGAACGCAACTTTTTCGGTGATGCTGGGTAGCCGTCACGATCACCGAGGCATTCAGACACCGTCCGCCCTATCGACGACCTCCAGCAGTTTGGATGAAGCCTTGGACTTCAGTGACTTGACCCTCTTTGTGCGCATTGCTCGATTGGGCAGCATCAGCGCAGCGGCACGCGACCTCAACCTGGCCCCCGCCGCAGCCAGCGCCCGGCTCCAGTCGTTTGAAAAACGTCTCGGCGCTCGCCTCCTTCACCGGACGACACGGATGGCGACCTTGACGGAGGACGGTCAGGCCTTCCTGCCGCACGCCGAGCACCTTCTGGACGCCGCCGACGTTGCGCGTGCCGCCCTGGGGCGCGAGCAAACGATGCCGACGGGTACGCTGAGGATCGCGGCCCCCTCCTCCTTCGCCCGGATGCATATCGTGCCCGGCCTCTCCGAGTTCACCGCCCGCTATCCAGCTCTCAAGCTCGACATGCGGCTCTCCGACAGCGTGGTCGATCTTGTCGAAGGAGCGTTCGACGTCGCGGTTCGCTATACCGAGCCCAGCGATTCATCTTTCGTGGCGAGGCGGCTCGCGCCCGATCGCCGTGTCCTTGTAGCATCGCCGGGATATCTCGAGCGCAAGGGTCACCCCCGTGACCCCGAGGATCTCGACACGCATACCTGCCTGGTCGTCGGCACCCTGGACCTTTGGACCTTCAGAGGGGCGAACGGGAAATCGATCGCCAAGCGGGTGACGCCGGCGCTGCGGATCAACGATGGCGGCGCGGTGTGCGACGCCGCCTGTGCCGGGCTTGGGGTCGCCCTCATGGCAACCTGGTGCGCGGCCGACGAGCTTCGGACCGGAGCGCTCGTCCCCATCCTTTCCGACTATCCCCTGGTGTCGACGCAGACCCTCTGGGCGCTCTATCCAAGCTACCGCGAACTGGCCCCTAAGGTCAGGGTTTTCATCGACTGGCTCGTCGCCCGGTTTGGCCCGGAGCCGTACTGGGACCGCGATTTGGCGGTTCGAGTGGATCGATCACAGGCATTGACGCGCTGAAAGTCTTCGCCTCCCGGCAAATGCCATCGTCAAATGAGAATTCGATCGTACAGCAGCTTCAAAAAATCCTTGAAGCTGCTTCGGCTTTCACCCGACTACTATCGGACAGCCTGGCAAGCCAAATAGGTCGAGAGGCATCGTCAGCCTCTGGACCGGCGGCACTCATAGCCTCGGAGACATGTCACCGAGATGTCCTCCGTCATGAGCCGTCAGAGACGTCGGGCATCTTCAAAGCTGCTTCGAACGTCGATCGCACCAAGGAGATTTCGCAATGACCGATACCATGAAGGCTATCGTGCTTGGCCGCTTCGGCGGCGCTGACGCGTTTGTGCTGCGCAACGTTCCCATACCGGCGGTCGGGCCGCGGCAGGTGCGGGTGCGTGTCCACGCAACCGCCGTCAATCCTCTCGACTACCAGATCCGCCGGGGCGACTATGCCGACTACGTGCCACTTCCCGCCATCATCGGCCATGACATTTCCGGGGTCGTTGAGGAGGTAGGATCGCATGTCAGCGAATTCGGCGTCGGGGACGAGGTCTATTACACGCCCAAGATTTTTGGTGGCCCCGGGTCCTATGCCGAGCAGCACGTCGCCGATGTCGAGCTTGTAGGCCGCAAGCCGCGCAACATCAGTCATCTGGAAGCGGCAAGCCTCACCCTCGTTGGTGGAACAGTGTGGGAATCCTTCGTCACGCGTGCCCAGCTCGCCGTCGGCGAGACCATTCTCATTCACGGCGGTGCCGGGGGCGTCGGCACCATCGCGATCCAGGTTGCGAAAGCGATGGGGGCACGGGTGATCACGACAGCGCGGAAGGACGACCACGCATTTGTCCGCGGCCTCGGGGCGGATGAGGTGATCGATTTTACCTCGGAGGACTATGTCGACGCCGTCTCGCAGTTGACCGGGGGGCAAGGGGTGAACGTCGTCTTCGACACCATCGGTGGGGACGCCCTCTCGAAAAGCCCACTGGCGCTGGCAGACATGGGGCGTGTCGTCAGCCTCGTCGACATCGCGCAGCCGCAGAACCTTGTCGAGGCCTGGGGCAAGAACGCCGCATACCATTTCGTCTTCACCCGCCAGAACAGAGGCAAGTTGGACGGACTGACGAACCTCGTCGAGCGCGGCCTCGTGAAGCCGGTGATCGGTGCGATCTTGCCGCTTGCCCGGATGAGCGAGGCCCATGAACTGCTCGAAAGCAAAGGGCCCCGACGGCTTCGCGGAAAGGTTGCGATCGACGTCACCGGAGAGACGGTCGTGCTCCCTTAAATTAGTTAGGCATTGCGCCGGCCGACCATCGGACCATCCCACGGTCGGCCGATCTATTCCGAGGACCTAAAATGATCACAGAACTCGTCGTCCTGCGCGTCAAGCCTGACGCTGGACCAGCCTTTGAAGCCGCCTTCGCTGGCGTCGCTCAACTTCTGGCGGACGCGGACGGGCACATCCGGCATCGCCTTGTTCCGGCGCTAGACCATGCCGATCTCTACCTCCTCGAGGTCGATTGGCGCGATCTCGCCGCCCATGTCGAGGTTTTCGAACCAGGCAGAGCCCATGCGCAATTCATGGCAGCCTTGGCACCGATGCTTGCAGATGAGCCGAGCGTGATCCACGTGCCTGCAAGATCTGCGGAGTAATCCGCTCGAACTCAAACTCCTCGACTGGATCACATCGTTCGGGACCGAGCGAGATCGACATCTTGCCTCGCATCTCGTCGTGTCGCGCCAGTAGAATCTCCCGTTCATGATAGCGCATGTAGGTCCGTTGGAGTTTAGCATCTGTGCTTAGGACGACGATGTCCGACCGGTATTATTCTGACCTTCGCGCGTTGCGCTCTATCATCGATCGCGGCAGTTTCGTCGCCGCTGCCAGAGAGCTTCGCGTGTCGCGCTCTGCACTCAGCGCGACGATTCGCCGATTGGAACGCAATGTCGGCGTCCAACTTCTGAATCGCACCACGCGCAGCGTCAGCCCTACGCCCGCGGGCGAACGCCTGGCCGCACGTTGCGGTTTGGCGTTCGAAGAAATCGAGGCAGCTCTGAGCGAAGCAGGCGCGATGAGTGGTGAAGTCGCTGGTCTGGTACGGGTTCATGCGCAACGCCTAGGATACGAACTCTTCTTACGGTCGTTCCTGCCTGAGTTCGTTCGCCGCTTCCCGCAGATCAGCGTGGAGGTTCAGATTGACGATGCTGGCGTGGACATCGTTTCCGAGCGGTTCGACGTAGGGATAAGGCTGGGCGAGTTGCTGGATCAGGATGTAATTGCCTTTCCACTGCAACCTAATGTACGGCAAATCGCCGTTGCGGCTCCGGCATATCTCAAGCAACACGGTGCGCCGCTTCATCCGCGCGAGCTTCGCGACCATCTCTGTATCTGCTTCCGGTGGCCAGGCCATGGAGCGTACAATTGGGAGTTTTGCGAAAACGGTGCGTGGTTCTCCGTGGCTGTAGCCGGTCCGTTGGCATTCAACGATCAGCGGGCAGCGCTCGATGCCGCGGTCGCGGGGGCCGGCATAGCATTTTGGCTGGAGAGCGAGGTGCAGACGCTCATCACTGCAGGGTGCCTTCTCCCCCTCTTGACGGAGTACTCTGCCACCTTTCCGGGCTTTGCGCTCTACTACACCCCGCATCGTCAGCGGTCGACTGCGGTGAAAACCTTCGTCGCCTCCTTGCGGGACGCAGGAAAGCCTTGAGCGATTGTAGCCTCACAGCAGGATAGCTCATCCAAAATTTGCGGTATTATGATCATGATGTGGCGGGCCTAAATAGTGTCTTCGACATCATAAGGAGCCTAGATATGAATACGATGAACACAGCAGGAGATTTCGTGGGCAAGGTCGCGATCGTCACTGGCGCCGCAAGTGGGATAGGCCGCGCTACCGTGGAGTTGCTTCACGCGCGTGGCGCATCGGTTGTCGCGGAGGACCGCAATCCCGAGGTCAATTCTCTTGCCCGACCCGGTATCTTCCCCCTCGTTGCCGACGTAGCAGAAGAAGGCGCCGCCCGAGAGGCCGTGGCCGCTGCGATTGAGCATTTCGGTCGGCTGGACATCCTCGTGAACAATGCGGGCATCATCATCAATAAGCTGGTGGTGGATATGACCCTCGACGACTGGGACCGCATCTTCGCGGTCAACATTCGGGGCGTGTTCCTGCACTCGCGTGAAGCCATGCGTGCGATGATTCCCAACGGGAGTGGGGCCATCATCAATGTAGGCTCGTATGCCTGCTTTCAAACTTTTCCCTCGATCGCGGCCTATGCCGCCTCGAAAGGTGCTCTTGCGCAGTTCACCCGGACGCTTGCCGTGGAGGCGATCGACCACGGCATTCGCGTGAATGCGGTGGGCTCGGGCGATACCGTGACCAATATCCTCAATCATATCCACGAGGACGGCCCCTCGGCGCTCGCCGATTTTGGCAAAAACGCACCGATCGGCCGGGCGGCTCAGCCAGAGGAAATCGCGAAAGTGATTGCCTTTCTTGCATCCGACGAAGCAAGCTTTATGGTCGGGTCGATTGCAATGGCCGATGGCGGCAAGAGCGTGGTACTGCCCGCGTGAGCGCCCGAGAAACGAGGCCAGACGTCCGACGTCGCGCAGGTAGTTGCGCTGCGTATCCGCCGAAAACCGGCGCATCGTCATGTCGGCGATCAGGCGCTGGCGCAATGGACTGACCGTGGCGGCGGGAATGATGGAGGTCGTCATGGGAAGGCTCCGTCTGGGTGAAGGAGCCAGGATCGGCCGCCCGCACCGGGCGACGCTCAATCAGCGCAGCGCGCTCATGTCAGTCCACCAACGACGAAGCCGCCGCCGTTCCCGTGGAAGCGGGTTCGTTCTTCCACCCAACGCAGCGTTTTAAGGTCCGACGTCATTGGGCTGAAAGCGGTCCTTCCGCTTCCGGGGCGATCTCTAAAAAAGCTGCCATTCCGCTGGAATCCCATCTGAGCCGATCAGTGCAGATCGTATATGGCCAGCAATTTGCTGTCGCTGAAAGGCGGGTCATCGTCAACGATGTTAACGGTTCGCTCCGTGGCATCATCGTAGATCAAAGCGCGAGGCCAAGTCTCCGAGATAGCTTTCTAGAAGCACTGTGTCGAACGGCTCTGTCAGATCGGTCGATGCACCTGCTCTGAGAATTGGCCCTGACTGAGAATGGCATCGACGTATGTACCGGCGTCGCCGATGCGGATGTATACTGCTGAAGCTTCTTTACCGACGCAAAACTGTGTTCTTGGATCCGTACGCCCCCTGAGCGCGGGGATCCCCTCTCTGCTGGAAGGCACCAGTCATGCTATCAAAGCTCAACCACGCCATAGTTACGGGCGCGTCGCCCCGCATCCGTGCCGCCTTCGCTGAACGCTTCGCTCGGCGGTACTACGACGTCGTTGTGATAGCGCGCAACGACGAACGGCTAGGGGAGCTTAAGGCTAGCCTCGCCAAGACAGGACGCTCGATCGAATTACTTGTCCTGGACCTGAGCGATCCGGCGGGCCTCAAGCGGACCGAAGATTGTCTTAGCGCCGATGACTCAGTGACCATGGTGGTCAACAACGCCGGGCCCGTGCAGTTCGGGACCCGACTCTTGGCTGCCGCCATGAGCGGGGCCGCAGTCGGCTACGCAGTGGGCTCGTCCTTGCTTCGGGCGGTGGCGGGCGTCGTCGGGGCGGTAATCGGTACCTTAGGCGGGGCGGCCGCCAGAGGTAGGCTTGCCGCAGCCATCCGGCGCGACCTGCCAGCCGCGCATGTAGAGGACGCGACTGCAATCCCCGGTGCCCTTCTGATCGTGTCGGCAGCCACATGACTCGTGCCTTCGATGCGATTATTATCGGGGCGGGCCAAGCCGGTCCCTCGCTCGCCGCCCGCCTTACTGAAGCGGGGCGGACAGTCGCACTGATTGAGCGCCACCTTGTCGGTGGTACGTGCGTGAACACCGGCTGTATGCCGACGAAGACGCTCGTCGCCAGCGCGAAGGTTGTGGCCATGGCTCGGCAGGCGGCGAAGTATGGCATCGCCTTGTCTGGCGAAGTCGCAGTCGACATGCCTTTCGTCCAAGCCCGCGCCGCCACGGTGTCGCGCAACGCCCGGGAGAGCAATGAAATCTGGCTGGAGAACATGGATCGGCTGACCCTGATCCGCGGCCATGCCCGCTTCCTCGACGCTCATACACTCGCTGTCGGGTCCGACAGGTTTACTGCTCCGTTGATCATCCTGAACGTCGGCGGCCGCGCCCACATGCCGGACCTGCCGGGCATCGGCGAGGTTCCAATAATGACGAACACCGACATGATCGCGCTGGACACGCTGCCGCGCCACCTCGTGGTGATTGGCGGCAGCTACATAGGACTGGAGTTCGCGCAGATGTACCGCCGCTTCGGAGCGGCCGTGACGGTGGTCGAAAAGGGACCACGCCTGGTTGCGCGGGAGGACGAAGACATCTCGGAAGCAGTACGGGTGATTCTCGAGACAGAGGGCGTCGAGGTCCGCACGTCCGCAGAATGCATTTCCTTCGCGCCTCATGTGGACGGCACCGCGGTCCGCGTGGATTGCCGCGCCGGCGCGCCGGAGGTCGTTGGAAGCCATGTTTTGGTGGCGGTCGGGCGGCGCCCGAACACCGACGATCTCGGCCTCGATGCGGCAGGCATTCGAACAGACGCTCGTGGCTACATTGAGGTGGATAATCGGCTGGAGACAAGCGTGCCGGGTATCTTCGCGCTCGGCGACTGCAACGGGCGCGGCGCTTTCACTCACACTGCTTACAACGACTACGAGATTCTCGCCGCCAATCTCCTGGATGGCGGAACGCGCAGCCTCGACCAGCGCATTCCCGCCTACGCGCTTTACATCGACCCACCACTCGGCCGTGTCGGCATGACAGAAGCGCAGGCTCGCACGAGCGGCCGGTCGCTTCTGTTTGCCAAGCGACCGATGAGCCGGGTGGGGCGAGCAGTCGAGAAAGGCGAAACGCAGGGCTTTATGAAACTCGTGGCCGACGCACAAACCCACCGAATCCTCGGTGCTGCAATTCTGGGAGTCGAAGGCGACGAGGCAATCCATAGCATCCTCAACGTAATGAACGCCGACCTCCCCTTTACGATCTTCCAACGTGCCGTGCCCATCCACCCCACGGTGTCTGAACTCATCCCAACGCTCGTAAGCGACCTCCGCCCCGGCTGAAACGTGGCCTTGGAAAAAAGAATATCCGCTTTTCTCTGTCTGAGTCCAACAGCGGACAGACCTAATCCACCCCGTCCGGAAATGATTTCCGATACCGCAGTGGGCCGAAAGCGGCCCGTCCGCTTCTGAGTTACCGTCGCTGATAGCGGCCCTTCCGTATAAGTCTCTCTAAGGTCGTTCTCGGCTCCGAACGGTCAACCCGAAAGCGGCCGTTCGATCTGCTGCCTTTCGGCCGTCTGCGCTTTCTGAGGCAGGATACCACCCCAACCAACGGAGCGCTGTCGTATTGATTTCAGGCCCTCCAGCGGGTCATCGCTTGCCAACCATGCCAAGGAAGTTTTTGAGAACGACGTTGAAAGCCACGGGTGCCTCAAACGGCGGAAAGTGACCTAGGCCTTCCATCTCATGTAACTCGGCACCGGGGATGAGGGCGGCTATCCGCTGCCCTGCTGCCATTGGAGCGTTGATATCCTTGCCTCCCACCACCACGAGGGTCGGGCAGAAGATCGAAGGAAGTTGAGCCTCCAGATCGAGATCCGCGATCAAATCCCAGATCGACGCGTGAAAGTCCGGGGATTGGAACAAAAGGCTTCTCGTGGCCCGGTCAAGCATATCCGGACGCCGAGCACGGAAGTCTGGGGTGAACCACCGCTCGTTCGAAAGCTTTGCGATCTTCGCCATCCCATCGGCACTGGCAACCCGGGCACGCTCGCGTAGCGCGCGTCGGACGGCGTCAGGGAAAGTGCAAAGCGTGGCGACCAGCGATAGGGAGCATACGAGGTCTGGACGTCGCAAAGCCAAAGTCTGCGCGATCATGCCACCAAACGATATACCCACCAGATGAACGGGCCCGGCAGCCAGATGAGCAATCTGTGCCTCCACCGCAGCGGTCATCGCGTCGAAGCTGGGCTTGACGGCAAGACCTCCCGACAATCCGTGCCCCGGGAGGTCGAGAGCGACGACATCGTAGTCGCGCCCGAACTCCTCCACTTGCGCACTCCACCACGTCAGGTCCAAGCCGACCGCGTGGAGAAACACGAGAGGCGTTCCTCCAACGGGCCCCGCCCGCACGAAATTGATCTCGCAGACACCGTCGACTGTTATAATGGGCATGGCCGCTTCTCCGATGTGAGCGCGGGTCTATGCCGCGAAGTTGGTGGAACGCGAGAGGGTATCCCAAACGGTGAGTTCCGCTTTCATGGCATCCAGCTTGGCGTCTACTAAGGACAGGGCATCCCCACCCAGGAATAGCCGCACCGGCGGGTCCTTTGCCTCGACCAACTCCAGCAAGGCCTTCGCTGCCCTTGCCGGATCGCCGGGCTGGTTGCCGCTCTTGGCTTGCCGGGCGGCGCGTATTGGATCCATCACCGCGTCGTAGTCCGGAATACTCCGGGGCGTCCGGTCCATCGAGCGCCCTGCCCAGTCGGTGCGGAACTGGCCGGGTGCAAGGGCGGTGACACTGATGCCAAAGCTTGCCACCTCCTTACCCAGCGCCTCGGAAATGTCTTCCAAGGCAAACTTGCTGCCGCAGTAGAAGGTGATGCCCGGCATGGTGATGAAGCCGCCCATCGAGGTGACGTTGAAGATATGCCCCCGACGACGTTCGCGCATGCCCGGCAGAACTGCCTTGATCATCGCTACCGGTCCAAACACGTTGGCGGCAAATTGGCGCTGGAGATCGTCGACAGACGACTCTTCAAGAACTCCCTCGTGACCGTACCCGGCATTGTTCACCAGGACGTCGATCGGACCGACCTGGCGCTCGGCATCAGTGACAGCTTCCGGAACCGCGTCGTAGTCGGTCACGTCGAGGACCAGCGGATGGGCCCGCCCGGGCGCGAACGAAGCGAAGGCATCCGCGTCGGCGCCTCGGCGCACGGTACCAATCACTTTATGGCCGGCCTGAAGGGCGCCACGGGCGAAGGCTTGGCCAAGGCCGGAGCTGACACCGGTGATGAGAAATGTCTTTGAAGCGGACATGGAATCTCCATTGATATTCGAGATTATATCAAGATATAAAATTATATGACCAGTGACAAGACCCACCCACCGCAGAAACCATCCACACGAGAGCGAGTGCTGGACGCCGCCGAACGACTTCTCGTCCGGGGCAATGCAGCCTTCTCCATGAGAGACCTTGCGACCGAGGCGGAGCTGAGCTTCGCCACGCCGTTCAACCAGTTTGGCAACAAAGCCGCCATAATGCTGGCGCTGTCGAAACGCCGGATCGATCTCATGCAGGAGCGGTTGGTCCGGGACCTGCCCCATGGAACCGTGGCTGCCCGTGTCCTCGCAACCGTGGATGTCGCCGTCTCCGTCATGCTGGAAGCGCCGGGGGTGAACCGGGTCGTGATGGGGACGATCGGCGCACCTAGCGAGGAGCCTGGCGACATCTCTTCGCAATCGAGAGCGCTGTGGGCCGAAGCCCTTGGCGATGGCCGCGGTCTCATCGATGCAACGCGTGACCTGGCGCTCAGCTTTCTTCCGGACCAGTTGGCTATCGCCTTTAGAGGTTCACTATCTTTCTGGACAGCGGGGGAGTACGACGACCGGACCCTTCGCCTGCGATCGCGCACCGCCGCGGCCATTTTGCTTCTCGGCTTCGTCAACGCCGAAGAACGCAAGAAACTGCTGGCAATCCTCGCAGGATGACATGCCCGTTACCTGAACGGCTGAGCTGTGTCGCCGAGACGGCCCGGCCTGCGCCGGCGGAACAGGCTGTTTGCCCTTAATCAGGCGCCGTGACCCGCCACTCGGAGGGTCGACGCCGTCACCGTGTGGGAAACATCTTCTCGCGTTGGTCCACTTACCTAAGCTGACTTCGAAAGCTGACCGACGGCCTTCCACCCGGTCGAGCCGATTGGCGCAGAGGAAGCAGACGCCTGAACAGCGCCTTCCGCTCTCGACCCCACGCAGCCACAGATGGGACTGGCGAGATCACGCTGAAGCGGCTGGCGAGATAACGCTGAAGCGGACGGTCAGAGCTTCAAACAGAATACAAGGAAATTTATTCGAAAACGAGAATTCCCTAGCCGTCGATCTGGGCTTCAATCGCGGATTTATCCACGATCGACCATACTGAAACGATCTTTGTTTCTCTGAACGCATAGAAGACGTTTTCCGTGAAAGAGACTTTACGGCCACCAATTTTCAAGCCAAGAAAACCGTCTTTCGGGGTGCAATTGAACATCAATCGAGCAGCAACGCGAGGGGCGCTAGTGACCAGAAAATCGATCTGAAAATGGAGATTAGGAATGTCTCGAAAGTCCTTCATCAGCATTTCTCGATACCCAGCAAGGCCGAGTGGACGACCGTTGTGCTCGACGTTGTCATTGACGAAGCGTTCGAGATCAGACCAATCCTGTCGGTTCAAACACTCGATGTAGAGGCGGTAGATTTCAGAAAGCTCGGCGTTAGATGAAGCCTCGTTTTTCGGCATTTTGACCTGCTATCAATGAACCGTTGAATTCAAACTTAACCAATTTGAAACCACGAGCCCTCATCCGCGAAATCTGAAACGGAATTGAGATTTCGGTTTCAAATGGTGAACGCCGGCTTGAGAGCGGCAGCTAGTGGCTTCCTATGGTTCTACACCAGCCCTCCCGCTTTCTACCCAAGCTGCAAATAATTTCCTACTCCCCAATAAGCCGAAAGCCGACTGTCAGCTTTCGGGCGTACACGAGAAAAGCCGCCACTCCGCAATCGACCCTTCTGAGACCATGCGGCTATTGACCGACGATCCCAAAAGCCGACCTTCAACTGAGAAGTCGTATGCTCGGAGCGCAATAGTGATGGATGATGCACAAAGCCTGAGGGCCGCATACGCACTTGGCCCCGATCGGTTCTGCATTGCAATTAACGAGATGCAGCCGGACGATCCGTTTTCCATCGTGCTTCTCTTCGACGGAAGCCTCGACCAGCCATGGGGGCGCGTCGACGTCCGACGCAACGTCGTCGACTTGGCCCCGCCCTCCCATCCAGGTGGGCGGGGCTGCGCAGGCGTCAGCGACGAAGGTGACGTCTACGACTTCGATACTACCGTGGCCGCTCCGGTTGCGACGAAGATCCCAGGTGCAGGCGTCTATAGCGAGGATGCAGATGGTTCAGGACCGATCACCGGCCTGGCGACCCTCGCCGGTCGCCTCCACGCGTTTGGCACGTCGGGACAGTTCTACCAGCGGTCGGACAACGGGATGTGGCAGAGGCTCCCGGTCGAAGCGAAGACGGTCGCCCATCGGGGGAAGATATCCGGGATAGCGCAGGCCGACGACAGCTCGGCACTCATGGTCGGAACGATCGAGCCCGGCTTTTGGGAGCCGCCAGAGGAGATAGAGCGGGAACAGCTTGAAGCCGCAAAGGCTGGCGATCTCGAACGCTTCGAGATCCTCAGTCGCCAGGCAGAGGAATGGGCTGCCAAGGCCGGACTGGCCGGGGTGAACACAGGCTTCGCAGCGATAAAGGGCAAGGCTGGATGGAGCCGGATCGACATCAGGACACAGGCCGAACTCATGGACGTCCTGTGGGATAGGAACTGGTTCTGGGCGGTCGGCTCCGCCGGCACCGTCCTGAAGGTCGACACGGCAGGCAAGGTCGAGAACCTTACCGCCGAGGCAGATCGGTTTCACAACCTCACTAGCATCACCGGTTTGAACGGGAAGATCGTCTTGAGCTCAGACTCCGCCCTGTACGAATGGAGCGGATCCGGCCTGATCCCATTCGAGCCAGCCCTGCCGGTCGAGGTCTCTGCCACAGCGCAGCCGATCCGAGTGCAGGGCGTCGCCGACACGCTGTTCGTGTTTGACGCGAAGCATGGCGTTTATCGCTTGTCCGACACACGATGGCAGCACATAGCGATCCCTTCCGAACTTCTGGAGCAGGAGTTCCCAGGCTTGCGTCAGCTTTCTCCGTAGGTGACCGAAAAAGCAGCATCAGGTAGCAAAAGCCACCAACTCCGATCCATTCGAAACGTCATGGTATGCCCTCAGGTTGTTTGCCGATCCTCCGCGTCCGCAATGCTAAAAGGGAATGCTGCCGTACACTGGTCTTATTGCACTAGTTCCGCGACCGTGTTGCGGCAGCTACACGCAGCGCAGCCCTTCAGCTACATCTTGGTGGTATGTGAATGTCCCGTGTCGTCCTTAAAGCAATCGGCATCGTCTCGGTCGCCTTGGCCGTTTTTCTAATCCCCGTCAGCTTCATGGCGGGCAACCCCGCCGTTTTGGGCGCCGCCTTCGGAGGTTTGCTTTCCGGTGCTTTGCTGGTCGGCTTCGCTCGGGTCATCGCGCTGTTGGAGCAGATCGCCGAGAATACGCGACGTCCTGATTGATGTCGGTCGGCTGGAACTAGGCGTCCGCTCGGATCGAGGAGCCAAGGTTGGCTTTTGGACGGCTTCGGCGAGGCGTGAGTTGCTGTCCGCTGCTGGCTTTTGATACCTAAAGCTGCGAAAAAGAGGGTCGTCGTCTTCCCACCCGGTCGAGCCGATCGGCGCCTGGGAAGTGGACGCTCCGGAACTCGGCCTTCTGTTTCAATCCATCGAAGCTGCGAGCGCTCATTTTCCCGACACCCGAAAGCAGCCAATGCCATTGCAGCGCGATCAGGTTCGACGATGTATGGAGCTTGATGATCGAAGACAGGAAGTGGCTCTGGATATCAGCGACCTGGTCGACAGCGAGGACCCTGGGATCGTTCTCCTGCGAGAGTGGGCCGTGCGCTCCGCTGCCGGCCCCACCGTTATTCTGGAACGTGACCCGGACCTCGCGGAAAGGACGCTCCTTCACCTTAGTGTCTCCACCCGTTCGATCCTTGGGGCAATAGCCTTCGAAACAGGAGGGGTGTCGGTCGCTGGCGGTCTGATCCGCCTGTGGGGCTCGGGGCCGAAGCGCTCGCTGCTCCAGGCCAATCAAGCAGCCGCGACTGCTGCAGGCCGTGGACTGTCCGATATTCTACTGGTCGGCGACGATGCGTTCGGCGGCCTCTTCGCATTGAACGGCGGCGGGTTCGGAGCCGAGGACCGTGGCGAGATTTTTCATCTCCCTGCCGACGACCAGCGCTGGGCGTCGCTTGATGTTGGCCACTCGGACTTCGTCGCATGGTGCCTCGGCGGCGATCTCGACCTCCTCTACGGCGAAAACACGCACGCTGGGCGTATGGGCTGTGAAACGAAGCCGTCATTCGAACACGTGCTCATGGTCTTCCCCTTCGCCTGGACGCCGGAGGGGCAGGCGAACAACATCTCCATCCGCCAGATCGACGCCGATGAGCATTTGCGCCTGCGGATCGAGATGTCTGGCTTTGAAAGAGAATGAACCGAGCCACTCCCTTGGTGGTGGTGAAGTCGTAGACATCCGGCTCATTTGTGAAGCGGAAGCGAAATCGGCATGTTCGTGAATGCCAACGCCATCGTTCCGATGCTGAAGATCCTAGCTATCTTCATCGTAATGGGCGTTTGTCTTACCTTCGCGCATGGCATCTGGCTCGCACGATTGGCGCGTGCGCAGGACCTTCCAACCCGATCGCAGGCAGGCCGCGTTGCCATCGTCTGCCTTGCTGCCCTGACGCCCCTCGTTTCCTACTATGTCGTAGGCGCCGCACGGCGCATAGCATCGGCACGGCGCGGCAGACCTGCGAGCCTCTTCCCCGTCGTGCCGCTTGTGCTGTTCGCGGCTTCGGGCATCGCAGTCGTCATAGCGGCAGTGCCTCTAAACGACTTTCAGCCGATGGATGGCGACCTTTGGCTGTTCGTTTCGAGCAGACTCATCTGGATCGGGCTGTGGGTTCTCGTCATCTACATGATTGTCCGAGTCTTCTCGGGCGTCACCTTCCTGCGATCGGTCGCGCTTACGCTGGCTTTGATGGCGCTGACGGTCGGCATCATCGTCATGCCATTCCCATAGGCGTGGTCCGGACCGCTTAGTGCTACCGCAACGTCTGCTTTATGCGTCCCGCCATCTGAAGCGGACCATCCGCCTTCCGCCCAATTCGGCTACAAACCGGCCGGCGAGACTGGGCGCAAAGCTGCCGTTCGTATTTGGCAACCGGAAAATTAACTGGAATGAACTGGTGGCGAATGACCACTTTTGCCACGAGTTGTTCTGGCCGGATTGCCGGCGCGGTGCAACAAGCTTTCTTACCGCGAATAGTCTAAGTTTGATGATGATTTCACGATTTCGGTGCACAGAAAAACCAATGCCATTCTTGTGGAAATAACTCGTTCACTGAATAAGGCCGCTGAGGGTGTAGCGTGAGAAGGCAGTTTTTAAAACAAATCGCTCGAGTAGCCCGGCGATCTAATTGCACTTGTTACATCGATTTTCTGTTGAACCAGCTTGAAAAACACCGGATTTGAGCCTTAAATTGCTTTAAACTGATCTAAACGGTTATTTTTCAGGATTTGGCCGAAAATCACGAGTAGGCCATCAGTTCCATTACTCTAGTACTAATGGACTCGGCAGCCAACTTCAACGCTTCATCAGGACGGTGCACATATCGAGATGTGACACCACGGCCGGCGTGTCCCAATAATCCAGCGATTGTCGAGTCGGAGTATCCCAAGTTAGAAGCGAGCGATGCAAAAGTATGCCGGAGCGTGTGACTTGAAGCTCGATCGACGCCGGCAGCCGCCAAGATCAATGCTCCCTGGCGCTTTGTCCCCTGATACCAACCAGTGCCGCGAGACGTCGGAAATACAAATTCCGACCCAACCTCCCTTCCCTGATCTCTGAGTTTGCAAATCACGGCGTCACTAACTGGGCGCATGCTACGACCCGTTTTACTGTCTGCGAGCCGAAGGCAACCATCCTGAAAATCAATCTCGCTCCAGCGCAATCCGGCGATCTCGTTTAGCCGACAGCCGGTCAGCGCCAGCAGCTCCACGATTGTCAATGCAAATGGATGAAACTCCCTAGGTTCGTCCGAGCTACGCTGTAAAAACCTCCCGAGCATCGTGATCTCTTCGTTCGAAAGATACCGATCTCTCGGCTCACTGCGATGCCGGCGAACCCCGTGAACAGGATTCGCACTGACGTAGCCATCATCCACAGCCCAAGCCATAATTCCCGATAAGAGATCCGCAACCCTCGCAGCAGCCGTTGCCCCTCCTTTGACAATTGCCCTGCCACGTTTGTTTTGAGTTTTTTCATCTACCGCCGTTTTTCCGGCCGAAATATCAGAAATCATTTGCCGGACTATACGCTTGTCTAAAGCTGAGACGGCTGTTTTTCCGATTAACGGCTTGATGTGGCGATCTATTCTTCCTCGATCATCCCGAAGTGTGCTAGGCTTTTTCGGTCGTTTGAATCGCGTTAATACTAGGCCTGCATTTGCCGCATCCATGTAGCGATCACATAAGTCTGCGACGGAAGTCGGTATAACTGATTGGACATCATTTTTTTCTTGTCCTGGATCTCTGCCTTCAGCAATGTGCCCAAGAAGTCTGCGTGCTTCGGCCCGTGCATTTTCTACCGTCCAGGGCGCACCGAAGCGGCCGATCGTGAACCATCGACCACGACCAGCTTTGCTGAACTTCAGAATGAACACCGGAAACTGGCGCTGCCGGCGAACTCCAAAGCCGGTTACGCTTCCCCGCCCCTGATCCCAAATGATCGAGTTGGGCATGGCGGTTTCAACATCCCTTTTCGTGATCGGCACTTACATCTCCTAGCTACGAGCTAGCTACTAGGGTAACAGGCAGGCAGGAGAGCTTCAAGGGAATGGAGTAGTAGTTTTCATAACGATTATAGTAGGATAAGGGAACAGCGAGAGGTTCCGGGCATATCCGATACAACGTTCACACCGAGGGGGTCCACAGTTCGATCCTGTGCGCGACCACCATTTGCCCCCCAAGTTCTGACAGGGTTTTGACGTCGGTCTAAGGCTTGCGTCCAGCCGAACTGGCAGTTCATGCCGTGGCAGGCAGAGCGGTTGGCTCGACAGATCATCGCCGACATATGACACCGACTTTATCCTCAGAATGAGATGAGCCGCTGCCGGATCGCCTTGGTGACGGCGTGGGTTGTGCTCCCGACATCGAGCTTGCGATGGATGGCAGCGAGATGATTACGCACTGTTCCCTCGACAATATTCAGGATCGCTGCGACTTCCCATCGAGTTTTGTCGACCGCGCGAAGTCGCGCATACAGACTGTCGAGCGTCCCGTGCTGGTCGCAGCGATCGAGGGAATCAAACGCCCCTTTTCGAAAGCCCATCGCGACACCCGGCTAATTTGATATCGCAATTTGCTCATGAGGCTTTTGACGCCGCTGGAAGGAATAGTCAGCCACGACCAGTCCAGCCCCAGGGATCCCGATTCAAGCGTCAAGGTCTGATCGACCCTCTTCGCCTCAAGCAGGGGTGGGTAGCGCTGCTTCGCTTAGGAACTGGAGGCAAAGCCAGTGACCCCTCGCGAACGGGGCGCGGGATCGTCCAGGTTCGGTGTGTAAGCGATCCGGCTCGAACCGCATCTATGGCCGCTATTGGCGGCCCATGCGCCGCTCGCGGCTCAGTCGCTTATCAGGGCGCGCATCCCTTCCTTGCCCACCTCGACGCGACAGCCGCCGGAAGGTCGATGTCGCAAGCAGGCTGGCCTCGCCCTTGGATCTGCCGAAGTCGGTCATGCGTGTTTAGTGAATAACTGCCCGGATGAGGACGAGCCTATCTCTGTTCGCTCAGAAGCTGTGGATCCAACCCACTCGATGAATCGTCGAATATTCACGGCAGGTTCACCGCTTGCAGGAGGCATCTCTTGAACCGATACAAAATCTCAGCCTTCGTGAAAGGCCTTTTAGTGTTACCGCCATGTGGCGGTCCCGCGGCATCAGAATTGCGGATCGTGTCGTATGCCTTGGCGCGGCGCCGAGCGCTGGCGGTGCCGGAACGATAACTATTGGTTCGCGGGTATCATTTCGGGGAATCAGGGCTAGAACCCGTCTTGGCGTCGGTTTCGGTGGCGTGATCTTAATCGGCGATCGCAGTTTCATCAACAGTGGCGTTATCTTGGAAAGCTCAGTTTCCATCACGATCGGAAACAATTTTCTGATTGGCGATCGCGTTCAAATGCAAGACTCAAACTACCATAAGGTATCTGAAGGTGGGGGTGTGGTGCAGTCGGCTATTACCATCGGAAATAACGTATGGATAGGTAATAGCGCCATTGTTCTTCCCGGCGTGGAGATAGGCAATCATAGCGTCATTGGTGCAGGGTCAGTGGCAACTAAAGATGTTCCGCCTAGTACGGTATTTGCTGGAAATCCTGCCAGGTACATCAGAGATGTGGTAGCATCCGAAAGCTTCAAGCGCGCCTAAAACTGAAGGCGTCTTGAGCTTCCGAAGGCCACAACCCGTATCGGCAATCCCTCCTGACTCAAAGCCGCGCAGAGGTTTTTGCGTCGAAGAGGTGCGCGCGGCGCGGGTCGATGAGGAAGGAGACCTCGTCGCCCGGATGGATGTCGATCCGGTCCTTGACCACCGCGTCGATCGCATCGCCGCCGACCTTGGCGAAGATCTGGGTCTCCGAGCCGGTCGGCTCCAGCAGCGAGACGCGGGCCGGAATGCCGCCCGGGCCGATCGCGATGTGCTCGGGCCGGATGCCGTAGACAACCGCCTGCCCCCTCTCCGCCCGGATCTCGCCGACCGGGAGGCTCGCGCCCTTCTCGGAGACGAAGACAGGCTTGCCCTCGGCGGCATCGATCCGGCCCTTGATGAAGTTCATCGAGGGCGAGCCGATGAAGCCGGCGACGAAGATGTTGCGGGGATTGTCGTAGAGCTCCAGCGGCTTGCCGATCTGCTCGACATGGCCGTCCTTCATCACGACGATCTTGTCGGCCATGGTCATCGCCTCGATCTGGTCGTGCGTGACATAGACCGTAGTGGTCTTCAGCCGCTGGTGCAGTTCCTTGATCTCGACGCGCATGGCGACGCGCAGCTTCGCATCGAGATTGGATAGCGGCTCGTCGAACAGGAAGACCTGCGGGTCGCGGACGATGGCGCGGCCCATCGCGACGCGCTGGCGCTGGCCGCCGGAAAGCTGCTTGGGATAGCGGTCGAGCAGTTTTTCCAGATCGAGGATGCCGGCGGCTTTCGCGACCTTCGCGGCGATCTCGGCTTTCGGACTGCCCTTGATCATCAGCGAGAACGCCATGTTCTCGCGCACCGTCTTGTGCGGGTAGAGCGCGTAGGACTGGAACACCATGGCGATGTCGCGGTCCTTCGGCAGCTTGTCGTTGACCACCTTGCCGCCGATGGAGACGGTGCCGCCGGAGATCGCCTCCAGCCCGGCGATCATCCGCAGCAGCGTCGACTTTCCGCAGCCGGACGGGCCGACGAGGACGACGAACTCGCCATCCTGAATGTCCACATCCACCCCGTGGATGACCTCGACGCTGCCGTAGCGCTTGACGATACCCTTGACGCTGACCTCAGCCATTACGCAACTCCTCTCACTGGGGCAGCTCTATCTGCATCTTGACCTCGCCCGCCGGGGCGGAGGCGGCGGTCTCGAAGGCCTCGACGCTGTCGTCAAAGGCGAAGGTGCGGGTGATCAGCGGCTTCACGTCGATGGCGCCCGACGACAGCATGGCGACGCAGCGCGGAAAGACGTGGGCGTAGCGGAAGACGTGCTCGACCCGCGCCTCGCGCACCATCGCCTTGCCGACATTGTAGGCGACGTCGTGCATCTGCGAGCCGATGAACACGACGCGGCCGGCGGGGCACAGCGGATCGAACACCATCGCCGCCGCCTTGCCGTTGCCGGAACACTCGAAGACGACCTCGACGCCCCAGCCGTCTGTGGCTTTAAGGATGACCGCGGTTGCGTCCTCGTCGGCAACGTTGATGGGGGTGATCAGCCCGAGGCTCGCGGCGAGCGCCAGCTTGACCGGGTCGACATCGCTGACGAAGACACGGGCGCAGCCGGCGGCGAGCGCCGACAGCGCCGTGACGAGGCCGATCGGCCCGGCGCCGATGACGAGCGCGGTGTCGCCGGGTTTGACGTCGGCCTTGATCGCAGCGTGCACGCCGACCGCCAGCGGTTCCACCATCGCCGCCTCGGCGAAGGAGACGTTGTCCGGCAGTTTGAAGGTGAAGGCTTCCGGATGAACGACGCTCGGCCGCAGCACGCCGTGCACCGGGGGCGTTGCCCAGAAGCGGACGGCCGGGTCGACGTTGTAGTGGCCAAGGCGCGTCGCGCGGCTGCGCGGATCGGGAATGCCCGGCTCCATGCAGACGCGATCGCCGACCTTCAGCGTCGCAACCGCGCTGCCGGTCTCGACGACGGTGCCCGATGCCTCGTGGCCGAGGATCATCGGCGCCTTGACCTGGAAGATGCCGGCGCCGCCATGGGTGTAGTAGTGGACGTCCGAGCCGCAGATGCCGACCGTGTGGAGTTTGATGCGCACGTCGTGCGCGCCCATCGTCTCGTCGATCGGGAAGTCGCGCAGCGACAGTTTCATTCTTTCTTCGAGCACCAGCGCCTTCATCGGGCGTCTCCTCTCACGCACATGTTCCTTAGCCCTTCCAGATGATCAGCACGGTCAATGCGACGGCGAGGATGTGGCAAAAGGTGAGCGGGATCAGCTTCTCGACGAAGCGCAGCCAGAACAGCTCGAGCGCGACGAAGAGGTAGATCCCCATGAACAGCCGGTCGAACCAGTTGGTGACGATCGGCAGGAAGCCGTGACGCTCCGGCGTCGCGGCGACGATGGCGGCCTCTTCGTCGGCGGCATCGAGATCGACGAGTTGGTTCATTCGGCTACTCCTTGACCGCGCCGAAGGTCAGTCCGGCCACGATGTGCCGCTGGACGACCGAGAAGACGATGAGCGCCGGGATCAGCGTGATGATGGCGATCGCCGCCATGGTGCCCCACTCGGTACCGGTGGATGTCACGTATTCCGACAGGCCCGTGGTGATGGTGCGGGCGTTGAAGCTGGTCAGCGTCGCCGCGAGCAGGAACTCGTTCCAGGCGAAGACCCAGGTGAGGATCAGCGTCACCGCAAGGCCCGGCCGTGCCAGCGGGAAGATCACCTGCGTGATCACCTGGAAGGTCGAGCAGCCGTCGACCGTGGCGGCCTCGTCGAGCTCCTTCGGGATGCCGTCGATGGTCGGCCGAAGCGTCCAGATCGCGAAGGGCAAGTTGAAGGTGCAGTAGAGCAGGATCATGCCGATCTTGGTGTCGTATAGCTTCCAGTCGCCAAAGGTGAAGACCTTGGTGAACAGGAGGAAGAACGGCAGCAGGAAGACCGCAGCCGGGGCCATGCGGTTGGTGATCGTCCAGAAGAAGATGTTCTCCTTGCCGCCCAAGTCGAAGCGCGAGAGGGCGTAGCAGGCCATGAAGGCGAGCGTCGTCACCAGGAAGGCGTTGCAGGTGGAGATGATGATCGAGTTCATCATGTAACGCTGCAGCGTCTCGTTGCCGAGCACGTTGACGTAGTTCTTCCAGTAGATGGTATCGAGGAAGGCGCTGGGCGTGGTGAACAGATCCACCGCCGGCTTCACCGAGATCACGAACAGCCAGTAGATCGGAAACAGCGTCGCGAATGAGATAATGACCCAGAGCAGGATCGAGAGGTAGGGCTTTTCGGTCGGCATCAGGATGCCCTCTTTTTGTCACGGGGGGCGACGAGCGCGACGTAGAGAATCCAGCACATCACGAGGGTCAGGTAGAGGACGATGATCGAGATCGCCGAGCCGTAGCCGTAATCGGTCTTCGGGAAGACCACCTTCCAGATGTGCAGGCCGACATAGCGCGTCGCGGCACCCGGTCCGCCGCCGGTCAGCATCCAGACTTCGTCGACGGTGCGCAGCGCGTCCATCAGGCGGATGAAGACGGTGGCGAGGATCGCCGGCCGGATCATCGGCAGCGTGATATGCCAGAAGATCTGGCGCTTGCTCGCGCCGTCGATCTGCGCCTGCTCGAACGGCTCCTTCGGCAGCGAGACGAGGGCCGCGAGCAAGGTCAGCGTCACCAGCGGCGTCCAGTGCCAGATGTCCATGATGACGGTCAGCACGAAGGCCGCATTGGCATCGCGGCCGATGTTGAGATCGTAGCCGAACCAGAGGTTGAGATAATAGGGAATGATGCCGATGCTCGGCGTCGTCATCAGCCGCCAGACCGAGCCGACGACGATCGGCGCGACGATCAGCGGAAGGGTGTGGATCGTCCGGAAGAAAGCTTTTCCAGGGAATTCCCGGGTGAACAGCTGCGCCAGGAAATAGCCGAGCACGATCTCGCTGCCGACGGCGAAGAAGGCGAACTTCAGCGTCACCCAGAGTGAGAAAAGGAACTCCTTGTCGAACACCAGCCGGCGGAAGTTCTTGGCGCCGTTGTAGATCATGTCCGGACTGAAGCCGAACGGGTTCCACTGGTGGAAGGCAACGTAGAGAACGTAGATGAAGGGCAGGATCCCGAACAGGCCGAGGATCAGGAGCGTAGGGGCGAGCAGAAGCCATCCCACCGTGTTCGACCGCATGGAACCATCCTATCAGAGGCAACGCAGCAACATCCCGCGGCGCGCGCGAGGGCAAGCACGCCGCCGCAAGGAGATGCGGCGGCGCGATCGTCGGGGTGGCTACTTGCGGTAGCCGAGGTTGGTGAGTTCTTCCTCGGCCGCCGCAGCCATCTCGTCGAGGCCCTCGTCGGAGCCGACTTCGCCGGTCAGGATGCGATAGAAAATCGGCGCGGTGGCCTCGCGCACCTGGGCATGGAACGGATACGGAGGCGCGCCGGCGAACAGTTTGCCGTCGTTCTTCAGCATCGTGTAGTAGCCGCCGAGCTTGGCATCCATGTCCTTGACGCCGGCGTCCTCGTAAGTCGCCGTGTTGGTGATGCGCGGGGCAGCAACGGCCCAGCCGCCCTGGACTGAATCCTGGCCGATATACTGTAGGAAGAGCAGCGCGGCGTCCGAGTTCTTCGAGGTCACCGGCACGCCGAAGGCACCGCCATCGTAGTAGCCGATATAGCCCTTGCCGCCCTTCACCTCGTCGAGGATGCCAGGTTCGGTCGGCGGGAGCGCGACGCCGACCTTTCCGACGACCTTCGACTTCTCGGCGTCGGAAGCAATCCACGCGGCGTTCTCGCCATAGACCAGCCCTTGAGCCGCGCGGCCGGCGGCAAAGGTGGTGGCGACTTCCGTCCAGGTGCTGGCGGCCGATTCTGGCGGCGCGATGTCGCGCAGGTGCAGCCAGTATTTCAGCGCGGCCTTGGACTTGTCGCTGTTCATCTGGCCGCCATTGGCGACCGAGGCGGCATAGTTGTTGCCGGCGTCGATGCCCCAGTTGTAGACGCCGAAGGTCGGCGCGACGGATTCGAAGAACTCGTACCAGGACGCCGGGTGGCCGGTATGAGCCTGGGCGGTGGTGCCCCAGAGCTGCTCGCCCTTGTCCTTGCCGTACTTGGTGAAGAATTCCGCGATCTGGGTGTATTCTTCGTGGTTGGTCGCCGGCTTCAGGTCCTTGCCGGTCTCCTTCTTAAAGGCCTCCTGGATCGCCGGATCGCCGAACAGGTCGGTACGATAGAGGTAGATCTTGATGAAGGCTTCCATCGGCACGCCGAAGAGGTCGCCCGACTTGTCCTTGAAGTAATTGGCGAAGGTCGTGAAGTGGGTCTCGTCAAAGCCCTCCGCCTTCAGCTCCGGCTTCTCCTTCAGCGTCTTGGTGACGTCGACAAGGAAGTTGCGGGCGAGGTAGGCGTAGATGATGTCCTGCTCGATGTAGACCATGTCATAGATGCCGGTCTTGGCCTCCATGTCCTTGATCGCCTTGTCGTACATCTGGTCCCAGGAGGTCGTCTCGATCTCGACCTTGATGCCGGTCTTCTTCTCGAAATCCGGGGCCAGCACGTCCTTGATGTAGTTCGACGGCGGGGTGCTTTCGGTGACGCCGTGCAAGGTCACGCCCTTGAACTTGGCACCGGCGTCCGACCAGAAGTCGGCCTTGGCCGGGAGGCCTGCCATCAACCCCGCCGCGAGGGCAACCAGACTCACTGCAATTGCGCGTCTCATGCTCATTCCTCCCAAAGCCGTCGACCCCCCGGGACCGACTGTTGAACCCTGAAACGCCCCGCCTTTTCGGCGGTGGATTCTCCCTCCACTGAAGGGACATTCCGGGTGGCCGCAGCGTTCGACGCCGCAGATCCTGACCGAACGTTAATGTAAAAAAATCCGATGCACAACATTTGTTGCGAACGCATTCAAATTCAGCTTTAACATCAGAAGGGTCGACGGAGAGACATGAGTTCATCTCCACCTCCACACCTCACGCCAATGGCGCGCCGACTGCACTCCTTCGTACGTCTTATTAAAGCAAACCGACTGCAGAGGCTGAACTTATTCGGTGCAGATGCGAACGTATACTGCAGTGCAATGTGGATGGCATTGCCCACATCGACATGACGATTTCAGCCGGTTGGCGATGCGTTGCTCCGCAATGGCCAGTCGCGCGTCCGCCGGAGGGATGATACGCCAGGCTTGACATCCCAACCGAATGCAATTTTGTTGCAGGAATAAACAATCAAAAGACGTCAGGGAGGAGTATTCATGCGTCGTCTCGGGATCCATTCGTTCTGCTGGACCGGCGTTTCGACCCAGGCTGAGATCGAGAAGGCGATGGAGTCGTCGGCGGATTGCGGCTTCAAGCTGATTGAACTCGCCTATCTCCGTCCGGAAAAGTTCGACCTCGACAGGCTCGCCAAGCGCGCCCAGTCGCTCGACCTCGACATCGCCGTCACCATGGGCCTGCCGGCGACCGCCGATGTCTCCAGCGAGGATCTGGACACTGTGAAACGCGGCGAGGAATTGCTGGCCAGCGCCGTCAAGGCGGTGCGCGATGTCGGCGGCTCGAAGCTCGGCGGCATCCTCTATTCCGCCCACATGAAATACGCCGCGATGCCGACCGAGCGGGGCCGCCGGAACAGCGTGGCGGCGATCGCCAAGACCGCCGACGTCGCCAAGGCGGCCGGCGTCGACCTGGTGCTGGAAGTGGTCAACCGCTTCGAGACCAACCTCCTCAACACCACGGCGCAAGGCCTCGACTTCGTTGCCGCCACCGGCTCGGACCATGTCCGGCTGCATCTCGACACGTTCCACATGAACATCGAGGAAGCCAACCCGGCCGCCGCGATCCGCCTCGCCGGCGATAAGGTCGGCTATTTCCACATCGGCGAAAGCAATCGCGGCTATCTCGGCGACGGCGTCATCAACTTCGACCTGATCTTCGACGCCTTGCTCGACATCGACTACGCCCGGGACATCACCTTCGAATCCTTCTCCAGTGCCGTGGTGGACGAAGGCCTCTCGATCGCCTGCGCGATCTGGCGCGACACCTGGACGGAGAACCTCCCGCTGGCCCGGCACGCCAAGGCTTATATCGACATCCGGCAGGAGGAGGCGGCACGGCGCCGTGCGACGGTGGCGCGCGCCTGATGCCAAGCGCATGGGCAAGCTGCGCAGGGCTCCTGTCGTCGATGTGCGGGACCGGATGCCAATCGCATCGCCAACGCTGAGGAGAGACCCTTGCTCAGCAGACCTTGCTGTACGATTGCCTTTTCGCTCAAAGCCCTTAGCCGGAATTAGACGGCTACCACCGCAATATGTTGCGTTACAAAACAATAATGCCGAAAACTGATGGCATTGCCTAGTTACACAAGTCGTGCGGTGGCTTTAGTCATCAGGAATGGAATGCCGTCTGGGGCGGCCGCGCGACTGTGATCCGCTGAGGCAGCATCGGAGGCGAGGCCGATTGCGGACAGGTCCCTGCCCGCCTGCCGCTGCCGACGTCGCCAACCCGGTTTTTATCCGGCGGCGACGACACCGCGCATCGACGTCACTTTGAGCGGCCGACGCCGTCGACCACATCCGAATTTCTGGGAGGAAATCATGAGCAATATCCTGTCCGGCAAGGTAATCGCCATTACCGGTGCCGCATCCGGCATCGGCCTCGCCTGTGCGCGGCTTTCCGCTGCCGAGGGCGCCACCGTCTTCCTCGTCGACCATGCAGCGGACCAGTTGGCAAGGCTTTGCGCCGAGATCGGACCATCGGCGCATCCGGTGATCGTCGACCTCACCGATCCCGAGAGCGTCGCGGGCATGCTGCCCCAGATCCTCGCCAAGGCCGGCCAACTCGACATCTTTCACGCCAACGCCGGCTCCTATGTCGCGGGTGACGTGTCCGACGGCGATCCGGACGCCTGGGACCGCATGCTCGACCTCAACATCAACGGCGTCTTCCGCACCGTGCAGGCGGTGCTGCCGCACATGATCGGCCGCAAGACCGGCGACATCATCGTCACCACCTCCGTCGCCGGCCACGAGCCCATCCACTGGGAGCCGATCTATTCGGCCTCCAAGCACGCGGTACAGGTCTTCGTGCACACGCTGCGCCGCCAGGTGATCAAGCATGGCCTGCGCGTCGGCGCCGTCGCGCCGGGCCCGGTGCTGACCGCGCTGCTCGACGACTGGCCGAAGGACCGGCTCGAGCGGGCGATCGCCTCGGGCAGCGTGATCGAGCCGCGGGAGGTCGCGGAGGCCGTGCTGTTCATGGTGTCGCGGCCGCGCAATGTCACCATCCGCGACCTCGTGATCCTGCCGCAGGCGCAGGACGTCTGAAGCGAGGGCCTGCTTCAGCAGGATGTCAGAACTCTATCTCGGGATCGGCCGGCGTGAACTCTTCGAGAGTTAGCGCCGGCTTTGTGTTGAGTGTTGCCGGCAGGCTCCTGTCGGACCTTGCCGATCGACCTGGTCGCGCGAGACGACTGGTCGATGCCTCGCTTAGAAGTCGAAGTTGTTGATGTCGGCCTTGGTGAAGACTTTTGGCGCGCCGAGCAGAATCTGGCTCTGGTTGACGATCTGCAGCTCACCAAGACGACCGGCCTTGAACGAGGTGTCGCCCGGCTTCAACGTGCCGTCGGCAACGGCCCGCATCGCAAGGCCCGCGGCATAGCCGAGGTCGACCGTCGACCAGAGGATCGTCGTCTTGATGCAGTCGCCATTGACGTAGGGCTTCATGGCGTTCGGCAGGGCGAGGCCGACGACCGCGACCTTGCCGCAGAGCTTGTTCTGCTGCACCGCCTCGGCGGCGGCAGGCGTTGCGACCGAGGTCATACCGAGGATGCCCTTCAGGTCATCACCGTGCTTGTTGATCAGGGTCTGCGCCTGGTTGAAGGACAGGATGTTGTCCTCCTGCGCCTCGACGGTCTCGAGGAACTTGATCTTCGGGTGGCACTTCTCGGCATAGCCGGCCATCTCGGTGATCCAGCGCGCCTGGTTCGGCGTGGTGAAGGTCGAGGTGACGATGGCGAAGGCGCCCTCCTCGCCGATCTCGGAGACCAGCTGGTCGATCATCGACTTAGCGACGCCGTTCGGCTCGGCCTGATTGACGAACCACTGGCGGGCATCCGGCTCCGCCTCGGCGTCGTAGCCGACGACGTTGATGCCGGCCTCGAGCGCCCGCTTCAGCACCGGGGCGATCGCCACAGGATCGTTGGCGGCGAAGAGGATGCCGTCGACGCCGGAGGTGATGTAGTTGTCGATGAAGGTGATCTGCTCGTCGATGTTCGCCTTGGTCGGGCCGTCGGTGGTGACGGTCATCGTGCCGGTTTCCTTGGCCGCTTCCTGCACGCCCTGGGCCGTCGAGTTGAAGTAGCCGACGCCGACGAGCTTCGGGATGTCGACGACCTTCAGCGGCTTGCCCTTCCGATCGGGCGCCGAGGTCGGCGCGCCGCCGTTGTATTCGCCGGGCGGCGTGGCGGTGACGGTGGCGTCGCAGGCGAGCGGGTTGGCCGGCTGGTCGTCGCCGCCGGTCCAGGCGCTCTGCGCGTGGGCGGGCATGGCAGTGAGCAGGCTGGTGCCGAGCATCAGTGTCAGAAGCGTGCGCATGATCGAAATCCTCCACGGGTTGTTGTTAAAGCCGCCCCCTCCCAGGCACGGCCCATTTCCTCAGTCGTCGGTGTAGCGGCTCAGGAAATTCGAGATCAGGACCGCTGCGATCAGCACGACCCCGATGATGACGATGGTACCGTCGCCCTTGACGCCGGACAACGCGAGCCCGTTCTTCAGCACCTGGACGAGGCAGAGTCCGAGCAGCGTGCCGACCACCATGCCGCGGCCACCGAAGATCGAGGTGCCGCCCAGCACCACGGCGGTGATGACGTCGAGCTCGATCCCGTTGCCCATGTCGGAGCGCGTGGTCGAGACGCGGCTGACGAAAACGACGGCGGCGAGACCCGAGACGAAACCCGAGGCGGCATAGATCATCAGCTTGGTCCGGACGACGTCGAGGCCGGAGAAGGCGGCGCCCGCCTCGTTGTTGCCGATGGCGTAGGTGGTGCGGCCGAAAGCGGTAAAGCGCAGGACGAAGAAGCCGACGAGCGCGACGCTGGCGAGCAGCCAAAGCTGGGTCGGGATGCCCAAGAGATTGCCTTGGCCGAGTTCGAAGAACCATTTCGGGTAGCCGCGGATCGACTGCGCCTGGCTGATGCCTTCGGCGAGGCCCCGGTAGAGCGCGAGCGTTGCCAGCGTCGCGATCAGCGGCGGCACGCGGAAGCGGGTGATGATCAGCCCGTTGACGAAGCCGGCGAGCGTGCCGACGGCGATCGACAGCGCCATCGCGGCCGGCAGCGGTAGGCCGAGCGTCTTCCAGAAGACGCCGACGAGAATGGCGCAGAGGCCGAGGATCGAACCGACCGACAGGTCGATGCCGCCGGTGATGATGACGAAGGTCATCACGACAGCGATCAGCCCGACCTCGGTCATCAGCCGCGCCTGGTTGAGGAGGTTGGCGGCGGTGAAGAAGCGCTCGTTCTCACTGGCGAGGACGGCCAGCGCGATCGCCAGGATCAGAGCGAGGATGGCCTCGTGGCGGAGAAGGGTCCGGAACGTCATGTGTCTCTCCCTCAGCCGGCCCGGCCGCGCCGCGCCATGTCGGCGAGCACGGTGACGAGGATGAGGATGCCCTGCACCGCCTTCAGCCAGTAGGCCGAGACGTTGAGGAAGATCAGCGAGGAGCCGATGGCGGCGAACAGAATCGCGGCCAGCGTCGATCCGGTGACGGTGCCGATGCCGCCGAGGATGGAGACGCCGCCGACCACGGAGGCCGTGATGATGATCAGCTCGAGGCCGTTCGGCACGGTGGACTGAATGACCTGCAGCTGCGTGGCAAAGAGCACGGCGGCACAGCCGGTGATCAGCCCGTGCAAGGCAAAGACCTTGACGATGGTCGGCTTGTAGCGAATGCCGGAGGCTTCCGCGGCTTCCGGATTGCCGCCGACGGCATAGATCGAACGGCCGAAGGCGGTGGAGCGCAGCAGGAAGGCCGCGGCGATCGTCATGCCGATCATGAACCAGACCGGCGATGGGACATCCAGGAGCCGGAACTGCGCCAGCTGGTATCCCGCCGGCAGGCCCGAGATCCAGGCGCCGCCGGTAAGCGTGATCAGCCCGCCGCGCAGGATCGACAGCATCGCCAGCGTCGCGATGATCGAGGGAACGCGGGCATAGGCGATCAGGGCGCCGAGACCGGCATTGATCACGCCGCCGATCAGCACCGGGCCGAGCCAGGCGAGCCAGATTGGGTAGCCGTTGGTCACCAGCAGGCCAGAGATCGTCGCGAGCACGCCGATCAGCGCCCCGACGGAGACGTCGATGTGACCGGACATGATGACCATCGACATGCCGATCGCGGCGATGGCGATGTAGGCGTTGCCGACGAAGATCGACGTCAGGTTGTTGCCCGAGACGAAGCGTGGGTTGAGCCAGCCGACGACGAGGAACAGCGCGACGATCGCCAGGAACAGCAGCACCTCCTGCCCGGACGCAGAGAGGCGGCGGGAGAATGTCGGGGCCTTCATGCCGCGTGTCCCGTCATCATCGCCGCGCCGACCGCGTCGGGCGTCGCCTCCGCGCGCGACAGCATGGCCGACATCCGGCCGCCGTTCATCACCAGCACCCTGTCGCTCATGCCCAGCACTTCCGGCAACTCGCTCGAGATCATCACGATGGCGATGCCGCTGGCGGCAAGCGTGTTCATGAGCTTGTGGATTTCCGTCTTGGCGCCGACGTCGACGCCGCGCGTCGGCTCGTCGAGGATGAGGATGCGCGGGTCCGTGGCGAGCCATTTGGCGATCACCACCTTCTGCTGGTTGCCGCCAGACAGCTGGGCGACGATCTGGCCGGGGCCGCGGGCGCGGATCTGGAAGCGCTGGATCGCCTCCTCTGCCAGCTTCCGTTCCCTCGCCGTGTCGACCACGGACTTCCGGGTCAGCCGGTCGAGGATGGCCATCGCGACGTTCTCCCGGATCGACTGCGGCCGAACGAGGCCGTGTTGGGCGCGGTCCTCCGGCACATAGGCGATGCGGTGGCCGATGGCCTCGCGGATGCTGCCGACGGTGACCGCTTTGCCGTCGATGCGGATTTCGCCGGAGGTGGCAGGCGTCACACCGAAGATCGTCTGCGCGAGCTCGGTCCGGCCGGAACCGACAAGTCCGGCAATGCCAAGGATTTCGCCGGCACGGACCGAGAAGGAGATGTCGGCGACCTTGCCGGTGTGCGTGAGGTTGCGGACCTCCAGCACGGTCTCGCCGAGCGGAATGTCTTCCTTCGGAAAGAGCTGGTCGATGTCGCGGCCGACCATCATCGAGACCAGCGCCGCTTCGGTGACGTCGGCGGTGGGGCGGGTGTCGATCGTCTTGCCGTCGCGCAGCACGGTCACGCGGTCGGAGATCTCGAAGATCTCGTTCATCCGGTGGCTGACATAGACGATGCCGACGCCCTCAGTCCGCAGCGAGCGCACGACGTCGAGCAGGCGCTTGACGTCGGCCTCGGCGAGCGCGGCGGTCGGCTCGTCCATGATCAGCACGCGGGCATCGCGCGACAGGGCGCGGGCGATCTCGACGCGCTGGCGGTTGGCGACCGACAGGTGCTCGACCTTCTCGTCGACATCGAGGTCCGGGCAGTCCAGCCGGTCGAGAATGGCGCGCGCCCGGTCGCGCATCGCAGGCCAGTCGAGCAAGCCGACACCGTTGCGCGGGGCATGGCCAAGGAAGATGTTCTCGGCCACCGTCAGCGCCGGAAAGAGCAGGAGTTCCTGGTGCACGACGGCGATGCCGGCCGCTTGCGCCGAGGCGGGACCGGAAAACCGGGTCACCGTGCCGTCGATCTCCAGCGTGCCGGCATTGGCTTGGTGGGCGCCGGACATGATGCGGATCATCGTCGACTTGCCGGCGCCGTTCTCGCCCATCAGCGCATGGACCTCACCGGCACGGATGTTGAAATCGACGCCGCGCAGCACCTTCACCGGACCAAAAGCCTTCTCGACCGCCCTCAGCGCGATGATCGGGGCAGCCGTCGCCGGGGGTTCAATTGACAAGGAAGCCCCCTTCGATCGGCAGTGCCAGGCCGTTCAACATGGCCGCCTGTTCGGACAGAAGGAACAGGATCACCTCGGCGACGTCGCCGGTCTCGGCAAAACGCCCGACCGGCGTGCGGGCCAGCATCGGCCCGCCTTTGGCCGGGTCGTCCCAGGCGGCGCGGGCGAGATCGGTCAAGGTGATGCCGGGATTGACCGAGTTGACCCGGATGCCATGGCGGGCGAGCTCGTTCGCCATCACCCGGCCGAGGCCATCGAGCGCCCCCTTGGAGGCACAATAGGCCGCATGGTCGGCGAAGCCGACGAAGGCCGAGAGCGAGGAGACGTTGACGATGGCCCCCGGGGCGCCGCGGCGGACGAGGTCGCGGGCGAAGACCTGGGAAACGATCGCGGCGGCGCGCACGTTCAGCGCCTGGATCTGGTCGAAGGATTCGTCCTTCATCTCCAGAAACGGCTCGAGGATGTTGGTGCCGGCGCAGTTGACCAGGAGATCGGCCGGCAGCGCCTGTTCGGCGGCTCTGCGCGCGGCCGTCGCATCGGCAAGGTCGACGGCGATGCTGGTGCTACCGATCTCGGCGTCGAGGCTGTCGAGATCGGCCTGAGACCGCGCCATGCCGATGACCTTTGCCCCGCGCGCGGCGAGCAGCGTCGCCGTATGGCGGCCGATGCCCTTGCCCGCGCCGGTGACGATGACCGTCTTGCCCGTGAAATCCATGCTGCGCCCCTCCCAAAGCATTTTGACCCGAGGGGGCCCTCGCCCGCCCCCGGCATTCTCACGCAGATCACCTAGCCGGCGGACGCCACTCCGGCATTCTCCCGCCAGCACGCCGCATAGGCCTGAAGTCCTGGTATGCCAGTCGCCGCGGCCTCGCCGAGTTTGGCTACCCCGGTGGCTTCTGGGACGCTTGAATGCCCGAGAGCCAGCAAGGCGGCCCCGCCGCTGGTGCCTGTGCTGGACAGCGAAGCGTCCGCCCTCCTGCCCGTGAGTTCCGACAGCGCCCGAACGTACAAGGCGTTACGTGCGAACGGCCCCTCGACCACGCTCGGGCCGTCTGCGCCGATCAACCGCAGGACGGTGTCGGTCATCAGTGCGGCGTAGAGACTGGCGGCGGCGGTGCGCCTCGCCGGCGGCAATTCTTCCGGTGACGCCATGCCTGGAATGATCCAAGTCCCCGGCCTGTCGGGTACCGGCCCGGAGCCTGCAACGAAGCTCGGCAGCGCCATGATGCCTGCGTCTATCACCGCGGCGATATCGCGCTCGTCAGGCTCGGCCATCGTCCCGCCGGTCAGAAGATCGAATTCGCGCCCGCCCATGAACATCGCCGTCGGAACCGGCCGGCCGAAGGCGTCGACATAGGCGGCGGTGCCGTTCGAAGCGTCCAGTTGCGCCGGGTGTCCACCGATGGCGAAACTGACGAGCCATGTCCCTGTCGAGACGACGGTGAACGGTGCCGGGCGGGCGAGAAGGTGCGGCAGCAGCGAGGCGTTGGAGTCATGGATGCCGGAGATCACCGGGACGGGACCGAGGCCCGCGGCTTTCGCAATTTCCGGCTTCAGCGGCCCCAGCACTTCGAAAGGCGTGCCGCGCGGTGGAAACAGCGACCGCCATCCGAGAGCGTCGACGAGGCCGGAAAAGTCGTCGCGGTCCGGCGCCCAGAGATCGGTGTGGCTGCCGAGCCCGGTCGGCTCGAAGCGCGCGACACCGGAAAGGCGCCAGGCCCAGTACTGAGCATAGGTGAAGATCGACCGCACCGTGGCGAAGGCCTCGGGAAAGCGCTGCTGCTGCCAGAAAATCTGGTTGCCAAGGTTGAGGCCATTGGGCATGCGCGGCGACAGCGTCTCGGCGAAGGCGGGGCGGATGGCCTCGTAGGCGTCGGTTTCCGGGCCCGAAAGATCGAACTCATAGTCCAGCACCGGCATCGCCAGCCCGTCCTCGGTTGCCAGAACCGCTGAGGCCCCGTGCGCGGTGATTGCGACGGCGTCGACGGGATGGTCGGCCGCAATCTCCCGTAATGCCTCGATGAAGAAGCCGAACAGCCGGTCGACGTCGTAATGCGGATAGGGACCGTCGGTGGAAACCTTGTTCGGCGCCGACCGCAAAGCGATGTCGCGGCGCTCGTCGAGATCGTGCAGCACGACCTTCGCATTGGTCTTGCCGATATCGACGACGGCGACGAACCGCGGCGCCATGGCTCAGCCCATCCCGCAGAAAGGATTGGCACACATTTCGGGCGGTCCAGCCGTCAGTGCATCAGTCATGGGCGGCGCCCCCGTCGAGCCGCGCCACGACGAGGCGGGGGCCGGCGGCCTCGACCATCTGCGCGGCGGCATCGCTGATGCCCTCGTCGGTGATGAGGACCGCGCAACGCTCCAGCGGCGCGATCACCAGGCTGGAGCGGCGGTCGAATTTCGAGGAGTCGACGAGCACGACCAGCTCGTCCGCCTGGCGCATCAGGCGCTGTTCCGACTGGATGATCAGCGGATCGGCTTCGGCGATGCCGACACGCGAAATGCTCTGCGCCCCCATGAACATCCGCCGGGCGCGGAAATGCGCGATGCCGTCGGCCTCGAACGGCGACAGGATTAGCCCCTGCTCACGGTAGACGGCGCCGGCCGGAAGCAGCACGGCGCAGGCGGAATGCTTCAGAAGATGGTCGGCGATCGGGAAGGAATTGGTCAGCACCTGCAGCTTCAGGCCGGTGAGATGGTGCACCATCTGAAAGGTCGTGGTTCCCCCATTGATAATGGTGGCATCGCCTTCTTCGCACAGCCTTGCCGCTTCGCGGGCGATGGCGCGCTTCTCGGCGACGTGCCGTGTCTGCGCGCCAGCGAAGCTTTCCCCCGCGATGACGCCCGGCGTCGGTGCCGACAGCGCCTCCGCCCCGCCGCGGACCTTGCGCAGCTTGCGCAGGCCCGAGAGGGTGGAGATGTCCCGGCGGATCGTCGCCTCGGATGCCCCGGTCAGTTCCGCAAACTCCGCAACGGTTGCGACGGAGCGGCCCTGGACGGCACTCAAGATCATCCGATGGCGCTCGCGTTCGTGCATTCGGCATTTCCTCCAGAACCGAAGCTCCAACGAAAACGCCCGATCGTCAATCATTTTCAGTCACAATCTATCATATTGCGATGCACCATGACTGGTTCTGCTCATTTTGGTTGACAGGCGGGACCATCGCCGGGATGCTTGGCGGCATCACCGACGCCGTCACGCGACAGCCATGGCGTCGGGCCAGACGCTCGGGGAACGAACACCATGTCCGCCACCACCTCCGCTTTGCTCGACAACCGCTGGGACGAGGCGAGAGCGATCGGCTTGAGCGAGCCGGAGCTGCTGCTCTATCGCTCGAACCTTCTCGGCAGCGACAAGCGGATCACCAATTACGGCGGCGGCAACACCTCGGCCAAGGTCGAAATGAAGGACCCGCTCTCCGGCGAGCCGGCCACCGTGCTGTGGGTGAAGGGTTCGGGCGGCGATGTCGGCACGATGAAGCTCGACGGATTCGCGACGCTTTACCAGGCTAAGCTCAACCAGTTGCGCGGCCTCTATCGCGGCCCGGATTTCGAGGACGAGATGGTGGGGCTGCTCAGCCACTGCACCTTCAACCTCAACCCGCGCGCCGCCTCGATCGATACGCCGCTGCATGCCTACGTGCCTTACAAACACGTCGATCACATGCACCCCGACGCGGTGATCGCCATCGCCGCGACGACGAACTCGCGCGCTCTGACGGCCCACATCTACGGCGACGAAATCGGCTGGCTGCCATGGCGTCGCCCTGGCTTCCAGCTCGGCCTCGACCTCTCGCGCTTTGCCGCCGAGAACCCGGAGGCGAAAGGCGTGGTGCTGGAGAGCCACGGCCTGTTCACCTGGGGCAACACCGCGCGGGAGAGCTACGAGACAACGCTGCGGATCATCAATAAGGCGATCGCCTGGTTCGACGGCCAGCTCGCCGGCAAGGCGGCCTTTGGCGGCCAGAAGCATCAGGCGCTCGACCCCGCGGCACGGCGCGCCATCGCGGCAAGACTGATGCCGGAAATCCGCGCCCGGATCGGCCAGGAAGAAAAGAAGATCGGCCATTTCGACGACAGCCTCGCCGTGCTGGATTTCGTCGACTCGGCCGATCTGGCGCCGCTGGCAGCCCTCGGCACCTCCTGCCCCGACCATTTCCTGCGCACCAAGATCTGCCCGCTGGTGCTGGACTTCGATCCGTCTACCGGCGACGTCGACGGCCTGCTGGCCGGCCTCGATGCCGCGATCGCGACATACCGCGAGGGCTACGCCGCCTATTACGAACGCTGCAGGCACGACGACAGCCCCGCCATGCGCGACCCCAACGCGGTGATCTACCTCGTGCCCGGCGTCGGCATGCTGTCGTTCGCCAAGGACAAGGCGACGGCGCGCATCGCGGCCGAGTTCTACGTCAACGCCATCAACGTCATGCGCGGTGCGTCCGGCGTCGGCACCTACCAGGGCCTTGCAGAGCAGGAAGCCTTCGACATCGAATACTGGTTGCTGGAGGAGGCGAAGCTCCAGCGGATGCCGAAGCCGAAGGCGCTCGCCGGACGCATCGCCTTCGTCACCGGCGGTGCCGGCGGCATCGGCAGGGCAACCGCGGCCCGGCTGCTGAGCGAGGGCGCCTGCGTGGTGCTCGCCGACATCGACCAAGCCGCGCTCGACGGGGCCAAGGCCGAATTCGCAACAAGCTTCGGCGCCGACCAGGTCCGCGGCGTCCTGCTCGACGTGACGAAGGAAGCCGCCGTCGAGGCGGGCTTTCTCGACACCGTTGCCGAGTATGGCGGCCTCGACATCCTCGTCTCGAACGCCGGCATCGCCTCCGCCGCACCGATCGAGGAGACCACGCTCGAGGTCTGGAACCGCAATATCGACATCCTCGCCACCGGCTATTTCCTCGTCTCGCGCGAGGCATTCCGGCTGTTCCGACGGCAGAAGCTCGGCGGCGCCATCATCTTCATCGCCTCGAAAAACGGCCTCGCCGCTTCCGCCGGCGCCTCCGCCTACTGCACCGCGAAGGCTGCCGAGATCCACCTCGCCCGCTGCCTGGCGCTGGAGGGGGCGGACGCCGGGATCCGCGTCAACACGGTCAATCCCGACGCTGTCCTGCGCGGCTCGAAGATCTGGAGCGGCGAATGGCGCGAGCAGCGCGCGGCCTCGTCGAAGCTGGAGACCGACCAGTTGGAGGAGCACTACCGCAACCGCTCGCTGCTGAAACGCTCGGTCTTTCCGGAAGACATCGCCGAAGCCGTGTACTTCCTCGCCAGCGACCAGTCGGCGAAGTCGACCGGCAACATCATCAACGTCGACGCCGGCAACCAGATCGCGTTCACGCGCTGAGCGATGCCGCCATGGCCCGATGCGCAGGCCGGCGCTTCGGGCAGAGCTCAAGTTTGAGGAGAGAGCCCGTGCGGATCGAGACGTCGCTGATCGAAAGCCAGAATGCCCTGCGCCGGGCCGACCTCGAGAAGGACTACGCCGCGCTCGGCGAGCGTCTGGGCCGGCGCGGCGTCGACATCAATGCCGTGGCGCGCGACGTGGCCGGCTTCACCGTGGCGGTGCCGTCTTGGGGCGTCGGGACCGGCGGCACGCGGTTCGCGCGCTTCCCGGGCCCCGGCGAGCCGCGCGGCATCTTCGAGAAGCTCGACGACTGCGCGGTGATCAACGACATCTGCCGCGCGACGCCGGCGGTCTCGCTGCACATTCCCTGGGACAAGGCCGACCCGGCCGATCTCGTCGCCAAGGCGAAGGCGCTCGGCCTGTCTTTCGATGCGATGAACTCCAACACCTTCCAGGACCATCCGGACGACCCACGCCAGCCGCTGTCCTACAAGTTCGGCTCCCTCAGCCATACCGATGCGGCGGTGCGGGCGCAGGCCGTGGCGCACAACCTCGAAACGGTCGAGATCGGCGCGGCGATCGGCTCCAGGGCACTGACGGTGTGGATCGGCGACGGCTCGAACTTTGCCGGCCAGGCCGATCTCGGCCGCGCCTTCGACCGCTATCTCTTTGCCATGAAGGACATCGTCGCCGGGCTGCCAACGGACTGGCGGATCTATTCCGAGCACAAGATGTACGAGCCGGCCTTCTATTCGACCGTCGTGCAGGACTGGGGCACCAGCTACCTCACCGCCATGGAACTCGGCGAGAAGGCGTTCTGTCTCGTCGACCTCGGCCATCACGCCCCCAACGTCAACATCGAGCAGATCGTCTGCCGGCTGATCCGGACCGGCAAGCTCGGCGGTTTCCACTTCAACGATTCCCGCTATGGCGACGACGATCTCGACGCCGGCTCGATCGACCCGTTCCGTCTGTTCCTGGTCTTCAACGAGCTGGTCGAGGCCGCCGGGAAACTCGATGCGCTGCAGCCGTCCTACATGATCGACCAGTCGCACAACGTCACCGATCCCATCGAGAGCCTGATCCGTTCCGCCAACGAGATTCGCCGCGCCTACGCGCAGGCGCTGCTCGTCGACCGCCCCGCGCTGCACGGTTTCCAGGAGGAGAATGATGCCATGATGGCGTCGGAAACGCTGAAGGACGGTTTTCGCATCGACGTCGAGCCGATCCTCGCGAAAGTCAGACTCGACGCGGGCGGCGCCATCGATCCGGTCACGGCCTATCGCGCCAGCTCCTACCGGGCAAAGGTCTCGGCAGATCGGCCCGCGATGAAGGGCTCCGGTGGCGGCATCGTCTGACGCCGTGGTCGCAGGCCGAGAGCCTCGACCGCCGCTATACCGGCACCGGGCGCAAGCGCGCATCCACGACGCTCACCCGGCATTTCTGGAGGAAAACCATGACTAATCTGTACCGCACCGCGCTCGATGAACTCGGCGTCGCCATGGACCGCATCGATGACAGCCAGGTGGACGAAGCCTGCAGGCTGGTGGCGGACGCGCGCCATGTCAGCGTCTATGCCGGCGGTCGCGAGGGCCTGCAGGTCAAGGGTTTTGCCATGCGGCTGTTCCACCTCGGCCGATCGGTCTCGGTGATCGGCGACATGACGACGCCGGCGCTCGGCGAAGGCGACCTGTTCTTCGTCGTCTGCGGCCCGGGTGAGATCTCGACCGCCGTGGCGCTGGTCGGCGTCGCCAAGGCGGCCGGCGCGAAGGTGCTGGTCGTCACCGCGCAGCCGTCGGGCAAGGTGCCGGGCATGGCCGACTTCGTCCTCACCATCCCGGCGCAGACCATGGCCGACGATCAGGGCGTTGCGGCCACGTCGGTGCTGCCGATGGGCTCGCTGTTCGAGGGTGCGCTGTTCGTGCTGTTCGAGGTGATGGTTCTGAAGTTGAAGACCTTGCTCGGCGTCACGCCCGAGGCGATGCGCGCGAACCATACCAACATGGAATAGCCGACAGCGGAACGTCCGGCGGACGGTCTGCCGGAATGGCCCAGCCAGTCTAACACAGGCCGGCTGAGCCTCCTGATCGCACCAGGGCCTCCGTGCTCGCACTTTCACCCTGGTGCTCTACAGATCGGCGCCTTGCTTCAGGGAAGCCGGCTCCGGCTGGCTTGTTTCGCCGCCTCCTTCGCCGATTTCAGCTGGACGCGGGTATAGGCAAGCGCATGCGACGCCAGATCGCCGCTGTCCTCCCAAAGATTGCGCCAGATGCCGAGGATGCCCTCGAGCGGCTGCCCGACCACGCGCGAGGAAAACGATTCAAAGGTGATCGGGCCTTGGTAGTCCAACCGCACCAAAGCCCGGAAAACGCCGGCGAGGTCGATGGTGCCCGACCCCATGTAGCCGCGGTGGGAATCGCCCGTGTGAAAGTAGCCCAGGTATTTCCCCGTCTCGGCGATCGCGGTCGGCACGTCCGACTCCTCGATGTTCATGTGGTAGACGTCGAGATGCACCTTGACGTTGTCGGCGCCAGTGCGCTTGCACATCTCCACTGCTTGCGCCGCCGTGTTCAGCACGTTGGATTCGTAGCGATTGACCACCTCGAGCCCGAGCGTCACGCCGCTTTTCGCCGCGACCTCGGCGACTTCCGCCAGCACCTCTACGGACTGTGCGACGCCTGCGGCGGTCGTCGGGACCGCGTACTTCTGAAACGCCGAATGCAGGATGCCGCAGAGGTGGGTTGCGTTGAGGTCGCGGGCGATCGACACCGCCTCCAGGAGCCGCGCCTTGCCGCGCGCTACCTTGCCAGCATCGCCGCTGGAAATGTCGGTGTCCGCGTCGAGGCCCATCGAGAAGTTGATGCCGATGCCGGCGGCCTCCAACTGGCGGCGGGTGAAGTCGACATCGATCGAGCTCGGATCGAGCGAGGGCGCCTCGATGAAATCGTAGCCGACCTCGGCGGTGCGCTGGATAGCGCGCGCGCACTCGGCGTTGCTCCAGCCGGCCTCCCAGACGAGTGCATGGACCCCTAGCTTGTTCATGTTCCCTCCCGCTTCCCTTTTGCCCGGCATTTCGATGTTTATGTATGCTCGGTTTTTTTCGTACTGATCTCTCACAGGTGCGAGCCGGCTTATCGCTTGGCCCTATCAGCATGCGTAGGATATTCCGCCGATCGGGAATGGGGAATGACCACGTCCAGGCTGCTAAGGCTCGACTGGCCCATACAGCGGTTGACCGTGCAAGACACGAACCGGTACGACATGCACGCCCCGAACACATGAGGTTTCCCGCCAGCGACATGGCCCGGCGGCACAGGCTCGGACCGCAGGGGAGAGCACGAGAGACCACCCGACCGGTCGCAACGAATGGTGCGACGAGGATTGCGGCCTGCCAGTGTGCGGCACCTCAGCGCTCCACAGCGTAGATCGCTCCAACGCGGCGTCTGCGGTGCCGCAGCCGACTTCCTGCCTGTTGAAACAGACATTCGAAAGCGCGCATCCATGGCCCTCATCACCTATCTCACCCGCATCGAGTTCGACGAAGGCGCAGTCGCCAAGCTGCCGGCGATCCTCGAGGGTCTCGGGGTAAAGCGGCCGCTGCTCGTCACCGACCGCGGCCTCCTGGCAAGCGGCATGGTCGAGCGAGTCGCCGGCCTCTTCGCCGAGCGGCCGACGGTCTTCTCGGAAACGCCGGCCAACCCGACCGAGGCGGCCGTCGATGCCGCCTATGCCCTCTACGGCGCCGAAGGCTGCGATGGGATCGTCGGCCTCGGCGGCGGCTCGTCGCTCGATCTGGCCAAGGCGGTGCGGCTGTTGACCGGCCATGCGGGTCCGATCGCCCAGTACACGCTGGTCGAGGGCGGCCTCGGCAGGATCCACGGCCGGATCTGCCCTTTCGTCGCGGTGCCCACCACCTCGGGCACCGGCTCGGAAGTCGGCCGCGCCGCGGTGATCATCACCGCCGAAGGGCGCAAGCTCGGCATCATCAGCCCGCACATGCTGCCCTCGGTCGCGCTGTGCGATCCGGAACTGACCTATGGCCTGCCGCCCTTCCTCACCGCGGCAACCGGCATGGACGCGCTATCGCACTGCCTCGAAACCTATATGGCGCCGGCGATCAACCCGCCCGCGGACGCGATCGCCATCGACGGGCTCAAGCGCGGCATCAAGGCCATCCGCCAGGCGGTCAAGGACGGCAGCGACCGCAAGGCGCGCTCGGAGATGATGATGTCGGCTCTAGAAGGCGCGATGGCCTTCCAGAAGGGCCTCGGCGCGGTACACGCGCTGACCCATCCGCTCGGCGCGATCCGCGAACTGAACCTCCACCACGGCACGCTGAACGCGGTGCTGACGCCCGCCGTGCTCCGATTCAACCGCCCGGCGATCGGCGACAAATGGGACGTGCTGACCGAGATCCTTGGCGGCGAGCCGGACCAGGTGATGGCCGGGCTGTCGCGCGACATCGGCTTGCCGTCGGGCCTCGACGCGCTCGGCGTCACCGAGGCGATGCGCGAGCGCGTCTCCGGCGAGGCGCTGAAGGACCATTGCCACGAGACCAATCCGCGCATCCCGACGCAGGCGGAATACCGCGAGCTTCTCGACCAGTCGCGCTAGAACATCCGGCCCGTCACGCGGCTTGTCCGCTTCTGGCCACGGCGCTTCGCCGGCCAGTAACGCTATCATCCTGAACCACGGGCCCAACGAATGCCTACAGCGCGAGGGCACTGATCTCCTCGTACAGGCGGGAGACGCCCGGGGCGAGCGGCAGGAGCGTCGCCTGGACGGAGTGGTAGATGTCCGGCTTGCCGATGAACTGGCGCCCCACGGGCTGTCCGGCCTCGTCGATCTCGGGATACCAGCCGCCACGGTCGTGGTCGATGAAGTGGCGGTCCGCGAAGCGCCAGGCCTTGCGGTAGCGCGCCTCGTCATCCGGCTGCGGCGCCACTTTTATGAGCGCGGCGGCTGCGCCGATGGCCTCGGTCACCGGCCACCAGTAGCGATCGGACACGAGCGGCTTGCCGTCGGCCGAGACCGTGTAGACGAACCCGCCATCCCCGCGCCACGCATCGGCGAAGGCCCGCTCGAACAAAGCGCGGGCGCGCACGGGGGCATCGGCGTCCAGCCGACCTGCGAGGTCCCAGTGCTGGAGGACGAGGCGTGACAGCTCGAAGGAGTGGCCGGGCGTCGTGCCGGCCGGGCGGAACATCGGATTGCCGCGGTAGTCGGGATCGGGCGTCCAGGCCTCGGTATAATGTTCGGGCAGCCGGTAGGCGTTGGCCGGCGCGATGCGGCCGACGAAGGTGTCGAGAATGCGGCCGGCGCGGTCGAGGAAGCGGCGCTCGCCCGTCGCCTCGAAAGCGGCGAGGAAGGCTTCGGTACCATGCATGTTGGCGTTCATGCCGCGATAGGTCGAGAACGGGGCCCAGTCGCGGGTGAACTCGTCGCGGAGAAGGCCGTGCGCCTCGTCCCAGTAGTGCCGGTCGATGATGCCGGACACGTCCTGTAGAAGCCGGTCGGCATCGGGATGGCCGGCCAGCTTGGCGCTGGCCGCCGCCAACAGGACGAAGACGTGGCCGTAGGCGAGTTTGGTGCCGTCCTCGATTTCGCGCCCGCGGATCGCCGCGGCGTAGCCGCCGTGAAGGGTGTCGCGGTGTCCGTGCCAGAGACGGTCGAGGCCGGCATCGATGATCGCCTCGCCCCCCGTCCAGCCCGCGGCCTTTCCGAGCGCATAGGAATGCACCAGCCGGGTCGTCGTGTGGAGTTCCTGCGGGCCGCCGGGGATCGGGCTGCCGTCGAGGCCGAGCACGTCGAACCCGCCATCGGTCCGAAGCGAGCGCTCGAAGAACCCGAGCTGGCGGCGGGCATCGGCGATCAGCCAGGCGCGATGCGTCTCGTCCTGCCGCCAGGCGGTGCCGGCGTCGTCTGGCCCGAGCCGGTCGCCACTTGGCGACGTTCCACTCCCGTTGTTCCCCATCCCCTGATCCCCTTCAATGCGTACCGCGTTTTTGTCCTGTTCGAATGCCGGCATTCTCTCCGCGCGGCAGATGCCCTGCCCCGACAGCCGGCATGGTGCCTGGCGACGGTCAGTTGAGCCGGTGTCCGGACTTGGAGTCGAACAGATGGAGCTTGTCGGCCGGCAAGGTCATCTTCACCGTGTCGCCGGTCCTCAGGCCGATGCGGCCAAGATGGAAAGCCTTCAGCGAGGTATCCCCGAAATGGGCGTGGACGATGGCCCCCATGCCGGTCGGCTCCACCAGTTCCACCGGGCAGACCATGCCGCCCGGTGCCCCACCGCCGGCGACCTCGCCGACGAGGACATGTTCGGGCCGGATGCCGATGGTGAGGTCCAGGCCCTCGGCCACGGCCAGCGGCCGCAGCAAGGCGATGCTGATGCCGGGGGCCACATCGAGGGCGGCGCCGCCCGCAGCATCGCTGCGGTAGCGGCCGTGGAAGAAGTTCATCGCCGGCGAGCCGATGAAGCCGGCGACGAAGCGGTTGGCCGGGCGCTCGTAGAGGTCGAGCGGCGTGCCGATCTGCTGGATGTAGCCGCCGTCCATGGCGACGATCCGGTCGGCCAGCGTCATCGCCTCGATCTGGTCGTGCGTGACGTAGATCGAGGTCGCGCCGAGGCGCTGGTGCAGCTTCTTGATCTCGGCGCGCATCTGTTCGCGCAGGCGCGCGTCGAGGTTCGACAGCGGCTCGTCGAACAGGAAGGCCTGCGGCTCGCGCACGATCGCCCGGCCCATCGCCACGCGCTGGCGCTGGCCGCCCGACAACGCTTTCGGCCGCCGCTCGATCAGCGGCGTCAGGCCGAGGATGTCGGCAGCGTTGGAGACCGCGCTTGTGATCTTCTCCTTGGCGGCTTTGCGCAGCCGCATGCTGTAGCTCATATTGCCGGCGACGGTCATGTGCGGATAGAGCGCGTAGGACTGGAACACCATGGCAAGGTTCCGGTCCTTCGGCTCGAGGTCGTTGACGCGTTTTCCGGCGATCAGGATGTCGCCCGAGGAGACCTCGTCGAGCCCGGCGATCATCCGCAGCAGCGTGGACTTGCCGCAGCCGGATGGGCCAACGAGGACGACGAACTCGCCCTTCTCGATCGACAGGTCGACCGAATGCAGCACGGCGACGGTCCCGAAGGATTTCTGGACGGCGCGGATGTCGATGGCAGCCATGATGGATCTCCTCAGCCCTTGACCGCGCCGGCCGTCAGGCCCTGCACGAGGAAGCGCTGGATCATGAGGAAGAAGAGGACGGCTGGGATCAGCGCGAGGACGCCGGCGGCCATCATCTGCCCGAAATTGACGCCGAACTTCGAGACGAAGGACAGGAGCCCCACCGGAAACGTGCTGGCATCGGTCTTCGAGATCAGCATCAGCGCGAACAAGAGCTCGCTCCACGCGGCGGTGAAGACGAAGCCGAGCGTCGCCGCCATGCCTGGCAGCGTCAGCGGCACGATGATCTGGCGAAACGCGGTGAAGCGGCTGGCGCCGTCCATCTGCGCCGCCTCCTCCAGCTCCTTCGGGATCGCGTCAAAGAAGGACTGCATCAGGAACACTGCGAAGGGGACGTTGAAGGCGGTGTAGACCACGACGAGGCCGGTCAGGCTGTTGGTCAGGCCGAAGGGCGTCAGCATCTTGAAGATCGGCGCGATCAGCATCACCAGCGGAAACATCTGCGTCACCAGCATCAGGGCGATCAGGAAGAATTTCCCGCGAAAGAGGAAGCGCGACATGGCGTATCCAGCGCCGGCCGCGATCAGCGTCACCAGAACGGCGGTCGACAGCGAGACGATCAGGCTGTTGCGGAAGAACAGCGGGAAGCTCGAATGCTGCAGGACGAAGCTGTAGTGCTCGAAGCTCGTCGCCGAGGGCCAGAGCCGCACGCCCTCGCTGTAGAGCAGCTTGTTGGGCGTCAACGAGACCTTCAGGAGCCAGTAGAGCGGGAACAGCGCGAAGGCGATGAAGGCGAGGATCGCGGTACGGTGGGCGAGCGTGCCAGCGATGCGTTTCGTGCGGGAAGCCATGGTCAGGACCTCGCCAGCAGCGTCTGCCGCAGGACGACCAGCAGCAGCGAATAGATCATCAGGAGCACCAGCAGCACCAGCGCGATCGCCGAGGCATAGCCGAAATCGAGCCGGCGGAAGGCGGTGGTGAAGATGTAGCTCGCGACGATCTGGGTGCGGTCGGCCGGGCCGCCATTGGTCATGACCACGATGAGGTCGGCGAAGTTCGCAACCCAGACCGTGCGCAGGAGCACGGCGATGGCGATGGTCGGCGCAAGAAACGGCAAGGTGATCGCCCGGAAGCGCTCGAGCGGGCCGGCGCCGTCGATGGCCGCCGCCTCGTAGATGTCCTTCGGGATCGACTGGAGGGCGGCCAGCAGCGTGATCGCGAAGAAGGGGATGCCCCACCAGACATTGGCGATGATCGGCCCCCACATCGCATGATCGGGATCGGCAAGGATATTGACAGGCTGGTCCATCAGGCCGAGCGCCGTCAGCCAATGCGGTATCGGGCCGACCACCGGGTTGAACAGCCAGGCCCAGTCGAGGCCGGACAGGAAGCTTGGCACCGCCCAGGGCAGGAAGACCAGCGCCTGCGCGACACCCCGCCCGGCGAACGGCACGTTGAGGAGAAGCGCGAGGATGAGGCCCAGGGTGAACTGGAAGAAGACCGAGGTCGCCGTCCAGAACACCGTGTTCTCGAGGGCGAGGAAGAAGTCCTCGTCGTTCCAGAGTTTGGCAAAATGCTGCAGGCCGACGAAGCCGCCGCCGAACGGGTTGAGCAAGCGGATGTCGCGGAAGGCGTAGGTGATGCCGATCACCAGCGGCACCAGCATCACCGTGACGATCAGGATCACCGCCGGCGCAGTGTAGAGATAGGGCTCCAGCCGGGCGCCGAGGCGGCGGCCGGTCGGTCTGTCGGGGCTCGCGCCGGGGGATTGGCCGATGGCGGTCATCTCGTCTCTTCAGTTGGCACGGGCGGAGCCCCCACCAATGGAGGTTCCCGCGAGGGCGGCACGCGGCGGCTCGCGCCGCGCGCCGGTCGAACTACTGCGCCATCTGCTTCTGCTTGGCGGCGGTGAGGTAGTCCGCCCAGGTCTTGGCGAGATCCTCGGGCGTCGTCGCGCCGAGCAGCGCCTCCTGGCTGGTCTTGATCACCAGCGAGTCCTTGAAGAAGGCGAACTCCTCGAGATCGGTCGGCATCATCGTCGGCACGACGTTCGGATCCGACAGTTCCTCGAACCAGCCCTTGAACTTCTCCTGCGCGTAGAACGGATCCTGCTCCGCCGCCTTGTGCACCGGCAGCGCCCCGGTGCGCTTGTTCCAGGCGATGTTGCCCTCCGGTCCTTCCAGCGTCTCGATCAGCTTCCAGGCGAGATCCTTGTTGGCGCTGGCCGAGAACATCGACCACCCTGCATATCCAATCGTCGGGAAGGTCTTGCCGGATGGGCCTTTCGGCATCGGCGCGACGCCATACTCCTCGGCCGACAGGTGCTCGTCGATCGAGATCAGCGCGTCGGGATCCTGGTCGAGCATGGCGCAGGTGCCGGAATAGAAGCCCGCGACGATCTCGTTGAAGCCCCAGTTGATCGAATCCTTCGGGGCATAGCCCTTCTTGTAGAAGTCGGTGAGGTAGGCGAGCCCCTTGACCCAGCCGGGCTCGGCGAAGGTCGAGGTGCCGTCTTCCTTGAAGAAGGTGTTGTCGCCATTGGCGATGGCGCCGAACATCACCCAGCCGTTCAGCCCGCCGGGGCCGCCGCGCAGGCAATAGGCCGATTTCCCCGGCAGCTTCGAGATCTTCTCGGCGGCCGCGGTGAACTCGTCTAGCGTCGCCGGCGGCGCCTCGACGCCGGCCTCCTTGAATAGCTTCTTGTTGTAGAACATGGCGCGGAGATAGAAGCCGTAGGGCAGCGTGTAGGCGGTGTTGTCGACGGCGCGGCCGAACTGCAGCGCGCGGTCGTTGAGGCCGGCGGTGTACTGCCAGTCCTTGAGGTAGGGCTCGAGATTCTCCAGCGCGCCGTTCTTGGCGTAGAGCGCAAGCCAGGTGTCGGGCATCTCGACGACATCCGGCGTCTCGCCAGCCGAGACCATGGTCGCGAACTTCTCGAAAGCTTCGCCCCAGGGCAGCGAGGTGATCTCGACGGTGGTGCCGGGATTGGCGGCCTCGAAGGTCTTCACCAAACCCTGCAGCGTCTCGGTGCGCTCGGGGCTGGTGATGACCTCAGTGAGCTTCAGCACCGTCTGCGCCTGGCCCGCGCCGATGAGGCATGTGGAGAGGAAAGTCGCAGTCAGGAGTATCTTGAGCATCGCGTCATCCTTCTTGTCTGGCCGGTCTCATGCCGGGCACGGGTTGATCTGGTCTCAGGCAGAAAGCGGCGACGTCCCTCAGAGCGTCGCGTGGTCGATGGCGGCAGCAAGGTCGCGCCAGAGCGTGTCCGCGCCCTCCAGCCCGACATGCAGCCGCACGGAATTCTCGTGGATGCCGAAGGCGACGGCGGAGTTCGGCGCGGCCGCCTGGGCCCGCACCACCCTCCCCGGCACCACCAGGCTTTCGTGCCCGCCCCAGCTGACGCCAAGGCTGAACACCGAAAGCCGGTCGCTGAAGGCCGGAATGTCGATCCCGTCCTTGAAGATGAAGGAGAACAGGCCTGACGTGCCGGTAAGTCCCGCCGGCAGGCTGTTGGCGAGGCCCGGATGCTGCACCGATTCCACCGCCGGGTGCGCCAGCAGCCGCTGCGCCAGATCTAGCGCCGCGCTCTCGTGCGCCTTCATCCGGATCGGCAGAGTGCGCAGGCCGCGGATTAGCAGCCAGGCGTCGAAGGGCGACAGCTTGCCACCGAGATAGGGCAGCGTCGCCGAGCGGATCTCACCGATATGCGCCGCCGAACCCGCGACGACGCCGGCCACCACGTCGGAATGGCCGCCGAGATATTTCGAGGCCGAATGCAGCACGATGTCGACGCCGAGCGCGAGCGGGTTCTGGAAAATCGGCGAGGCCCAGGAATTGTCGATGACGGTCATCACGCCGTGGGCGCGGGCGATCGACGCCAGGGCGCCGACGTCGTGCACGTCCATCACCCAGCTGGTCGGACTCTCCATGTAGAACAGCTTTGCGCCGGGCATCGCGGCGGCCACCGCTGCCTCGTCGCGGCCGTCGACATAGGTCACCTCGATCCGCAGGCGCTTCAGCAGCGTCTCGAACAGGCGGTAGGCATCGGGATAGACGTGGCGGACGCAAACGATGCGCTCGCCTGGCTCGACGAAGGTCAGAACGGTCGAGGAGATCGCCGCCATGCCGCTGGCAAAGCCCAGCGCATCCTCGGCGCCCTCAAGCGCTGAAATCTTCTCCTCGAAGATGCGCACCGTCGGGTTGAGACCGCGCGAATAGGTCGGCCGGACCTTCAGGCCGCGGTAGGTTTCCTCCATGTCCTGATAGGAAGAGAAGGTGAAGAGCGAGGTCTGGACGATCGGCGGGACGACCGCCTCATAGGGGTTCGGCTCGTCATGCGCCACGATGAAGGCGGCGTCAGCGGCGGAAAAGGCGCCATCGTTCATAGGGACATGTCCTTGATATCCTCCTCGACGATGTCGAGGATCGCGAGCGTCTTCTCCCGCGCGAGCGCGGGGTTGCCGCCGGCGATCGCCTCGAACAGCTCGCGGTGGAAGGGAAAGGACCGGCGCGCGAAATCCGGCCGGTCGAAGGGTTTTGCGAAGAAGTGCTCGAACGCCTCGCGCATCTGTTCCAGCAATTGGCGGAACATCGGATTGTGCGTGGCGTCGTAGATCGAGAGGTGGAAGGCGAGATCCTCGCGGCCGGCCGTCCCCTTCTCCAGATGCACCCGCTCCATCTCCTCAAGCTTCGCGCCGAGATCCGCGATGTCGTCCGCATCGGCGCGCTTGGCTGCCAGCATGCTGGCCTCCACCTCCAGCCCGCGGCGAACGTCTAGCGTCTGCAGCAGCGCATCCCGCTGGTGCAGGGCGTCGAAGGACAGCGGCATGTGGATGGTCGACGGGGAGACAACCCGCAGCAGGAAGGAGCCGCTTCCCTTGCGCGTCTCGGCAATGCCGAGCGCTTGGAGATAGCGCATCGCCTCGCGGGCGGTGGAGCGGCCGATGCCGAGCGCCTCCATGATCTCACGCTCGGTCGGCAACCGGTCGCCCGCCCCGAGCCCGGACTTCGCAATAAAGTCGGCAAAGGCCGAAACGACGTCCTTGACCCGGTCGGACCGCGGCAGACGGGAGAGATTGTTCAGCACGGCACCCCTCCCCAGCCCCAAAAGTTGTCTGACATCTGACGTCTGTCAGGTTGATAAGTCAAGCGGGTGGTTCGCGTCGTCTGAGGGGGATTTCACGGTGCCATGACGGGAATAGAACGAGACGGCTTTCCAGCCGGTCCTACGTCGTGGGGCGACAAGCCAACCGTCAGTAGCCCTTTCGCTGCGACAGGGGCCGCTGCGGCGCGCAGCCACGGTGGCGCTGCCTCGTGTGCGTCAGATTGGGCGCTACAGCGCCGCGCGATAGCGTTCCAGCCAGCCGATCTCCATCCGCGGCACCGCCTTGAGCAGCCGGTCGGTATAGTCGTCGAAGGGCTGCGACAGCACCGTCTGCTTCGGGCCTGACCGGACGATCTTGCCTTGGTGCATGACGGCGACGCTGTCGGCGATCGCTTCGACGATGGCGATGTCGTGGGTGATGAAGAGGTAGGAGACCGAACGCTCGGCCTGCAGCCGGGCGAGAAGGCCGAGGACGCCGGCCGCGACCAGCGGATCGAGCGCCGAAGTCGGCTCGTCGCAGACGATCAGCTCGGGCTCGGCGGCAAGCGCGCGGGCGATGCAGACGCGCTGCTTCTGCCCGCCGGAGAGCTCGGCCGGATAGCGCTCGGCAAGGCTTGCCGGCAGTTCCATCTCCTCCAGCAGCGACAGGACTTTTGCCCGGCGCGCGGCGCCCCGCAGACCGAAATAGAAGGTCAACGGACGGCCGATGATCTCACCGATGCTCTGGCGTGGATTGAGCGAGGTGTCGGGGATCTGGTTGACGATCTGGATCTTGCGCAGCGCTTCCTTGCTGCGCCTCCGCAACGCGGGATCGAGCACGGCGCCGTCATAGCGCAAGGTGCCGCTCGACGGCGGGAGAAGCCCCATGATCACCCGCGCCAGCGTCGACTTTCCCGAGCCGGACTCGCCGACGACCGCCAGCGTGCGGCCGCGCCCGACGGCAAGGCTGACGCCGTGGAGGACCTTGGAGGAGCCATAGGCGGCGTCGAGCCGCTCGACCCACAGCAGATCCGAGGCGGTCTCGGTCGCGCCGGGTCGCGCCGCCTGCCGGACGGCGACGAGGTCGCGGGTATAGGGCTCTGCGGGGCGGTTGACGATCTGGTCGGCGCTGCCGAGCTCGACGGTCTTCCCCTTTCGCAGGACGAGGATGTCGTCGGCGATCTGCGCGACGACGGCGAGGTCGTGCGAGATGTAGAGCGCCGCAGTGCCTGTCTCCTTCACCGCCTGCTTCATCGCCACCAACACCTCGATCTGGGTGGTGACGTCGAGCGCCGTCGTCGGCTCGTCGAAGACGATGAGCGCCGGCTTGCGGCAGAGCGCCAACGCCGTCATCGCCCGCTGCAGCTGGCCGCCGGAGGCCTCGTGCGGGTAGCGGTCGCCGAAGGTCGCGGGGTCCGGCAGCGCGAGCAGGCGGAAGAGCTCGGTCGCGCGCGCCACGGCCTCCCGCCGGCTGAGCTGGCCGTGCCAGAGCGAGGCCTCGATGATCTGCGCCATCAGCGTCTGCGCCGGATTGAAGGCGGCCGCGGCCGACTGCGCGACATAGGCGACGGCGTTGCCCTGGAAGTCGCGGAGCGCTGCCGGCGACATGCGGCCGAGCTCGGCACCCTTAAAGGCGATGCTGCCGCCGGTGATCGCCAGCCCCTCGCGCTGATGGCCGATGGCGGCGAGGCCGATGGTCGACTTGCCGGCGCCGCTCTCGCCGATGAGGCCGAGCACCTTGCCCGGCGCTAGGTCGAACGAGACCCGGTCGACGATGACCGCGCCGTCCTGCGCCTTGCCGGAGACAGCGCGAATTTCGAGATCGCGGACGCTGAGCAAGCTCATCTCAGCGTCCTCCCTTGGTGCTGCTGCTGCGGTTGATCAGCCAGTCGACGACGAGATTGACGGCGACGGCAAGGATCGCGATGGCAAAGCCCGGGATCAGCGCCGAGGTGATGCCGAACAGGAGGCCGTCCTTGTTCTCGCGCACCAGCGCGCCCCAGTCGGCCGCCGGCGGCTGGATGCCGAGCCCGATGAAGGAGAGCGTCGAGAGGAACAGCACGGCATAGGCAAAGCGCAGGCCGAGTTCGGCCAGCAGCGGCGACAGAGCGTTCGGCAGAATCTCGCGGAAGACGATCCAGGCCCAGCCCTCGCCGCGCATCCGCGCCACCTCGACATAGTCGGCGACGACGAGGTCGCCGGCGATCGACCGGCTCACCCGGAACACCCGCGTCGCCTCCAGCACGGCCATCACGGCGATCAGCACGGCGGTCGTCTTCGGCAGGATCGACAGCACCACCAGCGCGAAGATCAGCGTCGGGATCGACATCAGGACGTCGTTCAGCCGCGACAGCAGCTGGTCGACCCAGCCGCCCATGGCGGCGGCGAGAAAGCCGAGGACCGTGCCGCCGACGAAGGCAAGGACCGTGGCGGCGGCGGCGATGACGAGGGTGATCTGCGCCCCGAAGATCAGCCGCGACAGGAGATCGCGGCCGAGCGTATCGGTGCCGAGCGGGGCAGCGGCGGAAGCGGGCTCCCAGACGCCGCCGATCGGCTGGTAGCCGGCATGCGGGGCGATCAGCGGCGCCAGCACGGCGACGAGGACGAAGAGGCCAAGGACGATCAGCGCGAGCGCGGCGGAAAGGGTCAGACGGGGCATCGGCTCACCGCTTCAGGCGCAAACGGGGATTGACGAGGATCGTCAGGATGTCCGCCGCAAGGTTCAGGCCGATGTAGATCGCCGCGAACACCAGGCCGCAGGCCTGCACCACCGGGACGTCCCGCTTGGTGACGTGGTCAACCATGTACTGGCCCATGCCGGGATAGACGAAGATGATCTCGACCACGACGACGCCGACCACGAGATAGGCGAAATTCAGCATCACGACGTTGATGATCGGCCCGAGCACGTTCGGCAGCGCGTGCCGCGAGATGATCCGCCAAGGTGGCAGGCCCTTGAGTTTCGCGGTCTCGATGTAGGGCGCCGACATCACGTTGATCAGCGCCGCGCGGGTCATCCGCATCATGTGGCCGAGGACGGCTAGGACGAGCGTCAGGCACGGCAGCAGCACCGCCTCCAGCCGGTCGACGAGCGGCATGCCGTCGAACACCAGGGAATTGGTCGGCAGCCAGTTCCACTGCACCGCGACATAGGCGATCAGGAGGTAGCCGACGAAGAACTCCGGCAACGAGATCGCCGCGAGCGTCACGATGTTGATGAAGCGGTCGAGGGAGCGGTCGCGGTAGAGGACGGACACGCCGCCCAGCACCAGCGCCAGCGGCGTCGCGACGATCGCGGCAAAGCCGGCGAGAAACAGCGTGTTCTGCAGCCGCGGCCAGAGGCTGGCGGCGATCTCCTGGCGGTTGCTGGTGCTGATGCCGAGATCGCCCTGGACGATGCCGCCGAGCCAGTGCGCATAGCGCAGCAGCGCCGGCTGATCGAGGCCGAGCGTCGCGCGTATGGCGGCCACGGCCTCCGGCGTCGCCTGCTGCCCGAGCATGGCAGTGGCGACATCCCCTGGCAGGATCTGCGTGCCTGCGAAGATCAGCAGGGACACCGCCAGCAAGGTCAACAAGCCGAGGCCGACGCGGCGAATGATCAACCCGGCGATCCCCGTCGAGCGGTCGCGCCGCCGGGCGTCTGGCGCAGCGGCCAGCGCGACGCTCTGGCTGTCGATGTCGATCACTGGTGGCCTCTCTGCTCGCTCAGGCTCTCGCCGAAAAGCGCTGAAAATCGAAATGGCGGGCCTCGGGCGGCAGTGCCCGATCGAGCACGATGTCGGCCGTGAGCCGCGCGGCCGCTTGGCTCAACCCGAAACCATGACCGGAGTAGCCGGTCGAAAGCACCAGTCCCGGCACCTGTCCCACCCGGGAAATGACAGGAATGGCGTCCGGTGTCACGTCGGCATAGCCGCCCCAGGTCTCGGACACCCCGGCCTTGCCGAGCGCTGAGAGGTGACGGTTCATCATCGCTTTCACCCCGGCGACGATCGCCTGCGAGGGGATGGGATCAAGCGTGCGCTCCCGGCGGAACGGCGACGCCTCCTTCTTATTCCACCAGTTCTCGTAGCCGAGTTCGCGAAAGAATCGCCTTCCGAGGCGCAATTTCACATCACCGCGCTGCTGCAGCAGCGAGGGCAGGAAGTCGCGGAAGAACCTCAGATTGTCGGGCACGATGTCGGCGATGTACTGCCCGCCTTGCTCGATCGAATAGCGGCCATCGTCGCAGCGGCGGATGCAGAGGCCGGGTATCCAGAGCGCCGCATCGGGTCCATCCAAAGCCACGTCGGACTTGGCCATCGAGACGCGCGCCTTCAGCTGCGGTAGGCGGACGCCGAGCGGGCGAACGAACATCGAGGACCAGGCACCGGCCGCGACGACCACGGTTGAGGTCGCGACGCGGCCCTTTTCCGTCACCACGGCGGAAACCGCGCCCGCCGCGGTCTCGATCCCCTCCACCGCGCAGTGGTCGAGGACGGTGACGCCGAGCGAGCGGGCATGCCGGGCGATCATCGGGGCAGCCCGCTGCGGCTCGGCCCGGCCATCGCTCGGGGTGAACAGTCCGACGGGGTAGCTGTGTTCGAAGCCGGGTGCCTTTTCGGCGATCTCCCGCCGGCCGATCACCCTTGTCTCCAGCCCGCACTCCCGGGCACGGTCGATCCAGGCCTGATAAGGAGCAAGCTCACTCTCGTCGCGGAAGGCATAGACGCTGCCACATTGGCGGAAACCGGTATCGCCCGAGATGCGGGCGTCAAGGCTGTTCCAGGCGGCAAGGCTCTTGATCGACAGCTCGACCTCGCGGACGTCCCGTCCTTGCTGGCGCACCCAGCCGGCATTGCGGCTCGACTGCTCGCCGGCGAGGACGCCCTTCTCGCAGACGACGCAGGAAATCCCGGCCTCGGCGAGATGCTTCGCCGTGGTCAGGCCGATGATGCCGCCGCCGACGATGACGACGTCGGCGCGCCCGGGAAGCGCTGCGTCGGTCTCGACGCTCAGGATTTTCGGAGCCATGGAGCCTTTCGGGGAGACAGGCGTGAGATCTGCGCGGCAAGGCCCGCCGCCGTCACCAGCACCCGGCCTTGCGCGAAGAAAGGGAGCGGCGAAGGCCCCAAAGCCATCGCCGCATTCCCGTCCGATCAGGCGTTGAACCAGACCTTTTCCGGCAGGCGGTAGCCGCAGAGGTCGCCGCCACCGGGCACGCTGGTGACGCCCGACAGCTTGGTCGACGACGCGACCTTCAGGTCGGAGAAGGCCGGGATGATCTCGCCGCCGTCCTCGACCAGCATCAGCTGCAGGTCGTGGTAGATCTGCTTGCGCTTGGTCTCATCGAACTCCGACCGCGCGGCGATCAGCTTGGCGTCGAAGTCGGGCCGCTTCCAGGCGGTCTCGTTCCACGGCGCGTCGGACTTGAACACCAGCGACAGCATCGCGTCGGCCGTCGGCCGCATCGACCAGTTCGACGCGCAAAACGGCTTCTTCATCCAGACCTCGTCCCAGTAGCCGTCGCTCGGCACCCGGTTGACCTGAATGTCGATGTCGGCGGCCTTGGCCGAAACCTGGAAGAGCTGGGCCGCATCGACCGCGCCGGGGAAGCCGTTGTCGGAGGCCGACAGCTCGAAGGCGCCGGCAAAGCCCGACTTCTTCATGTGGAAGCGGGCCTTGTCCGGGTCGTAGGCATTCTTCGGCAGATCGTCGGAATAATACTTGTTCCAGGGCGCGATCGGGTTGTCGTTACCGACGGTGCCGATGCTGCCCATGACGGTCGCGACCATCGCCTCGCGGTCGATCGCGTATTTCAGCGCCTTGCGGACGTCGTCATTGTCGAACGGCGCGGCGTTCATCCGCATCGGGAAGGTAAACATCGTGTTGGCCGGCGACGTCGTCAGCGCGATCGAAGGCAGCGACTGGATCCGCGAGATCATCCGCGGCTCGACGCGGTTGATCGCGTGCACCTGCCCGCTCATGACCGCTGCAAGCCGTGCGGTCGCGTCGTTCATCGCGATCGTCTCGCAGCTGTCGACATGGCCGCGGGCCGGGTTCCAGTGGCTGTCGAAGCGCGAGGTCAAGGCGCGCACGCCCGGCTGGAAGCTTTCGAGCTTGAACGCGCCGGTGCCGATGCCCTTGGTGAAGTCGCCGCCGTCCGGGCCAATGCCGAGATGATAGTCGGTCAGCGTCGCCGGAAAATCGACATTGCCGGAGTCGAGGGTGAAGACAACCTCGCCTGGCGCCGGCGAGGTCAGCTCGGTGATGGTCAGGAGCTGGCCCTTGGCACCCGAGCCGCTCTTCTCACCGCGGTGATGGTTGATGGAGTAGATGACGTCGGCGGCCGTCAGCTCCTTGCCGTTGTGGAACAGCACGCCCTTGCGGATTTTGAAGCGCCAGGCCGAGCCGTCCGGCCGAACCGGCTCCCAGCTTTCCGCCAGCGAGGGCACCAGCGCGCCGGTGTCGTCGATCTCGACCAGCGTATTGAACAGCTGGAAACCGACCGTGTACATGTAGGCTTCGGTATAGAAGGCCGGGTCCAGGCTGTCGGAGCTCGAGGCGGTGTCGAGGCCTAGGATCAGGTGGCCGCCCCGCTTCGGCGTCGAAGCCTCCTGCGCCAGCGCAGCCGAGAGCGCGCTGCCGGACAGGAGCGCGCCGGCACCGAGCATGGCGGAGGCTTTCAGGAGGCCACGCCGGCTCATGCCCGTGAAGAATGGACCGCTCTCGAATCTGTCCGTCATGCCATGGTGCTCCTGCGTCTGAGATATCCGGCAGGGATAGCGTCCGCGCAGCCCGGCCGAAAGGGAAGAAATACTCAATTACAAGCGGTTTTGGGCCAGGAGACGCCGTCACACTGAAAAAAGGGGAAAGCCTTGGAGGACACGGCATGCGCCTTTCTTGCGGCAGACAGGTGCGGCAGACGCTCTCGCGGTGGCGCTAGAAAAACGGTAGGCGCTGTCTGATGCGAGGGATCTTGCACTCCCTCCGCGCCACCTGCCGCCGAAGGAACCACCATGCTTGCCAACAGCCTCAGCTCGAAGATCGAGGAAATCACCGCGTCGATCGCCCCCGACCTCGTCGCCATCCGCCGGGACATCCACGCCCATCCGGAGGTCGGGTTCGAAGAGGTGCGCACGTCAGGCATTGTCGCCGACCGGCTGGCAGCGCTCGGCATTCCGGCGCGTTCCGGCATCGGTCGCACCGGCGTCCTTGGGCAGATCGACACCGGCCGGCCCGGCCCCCACCTCCTGATCCGCGCCGACATGGACGCGCTGCCGATCCACGAGCAGACGGGGCTTGGCTTCGCCAGCACGATCGAGGGCAAGATGCACGCCTGCGGGCACGACCTGCACGTGGCGACCCTCCTCGGTGTCGCCGAGGTCATGGAACGGCTAAAGGACGAACTGTCCGGGCGCATCAGCTTCATGTTCCAGCCGGCCGAGGAGACGTCGGACAGCGGTGCGGCGGCGATGATCGACGACGGTGCGCTCGACGGCGTCGACATGGCGCTCGGCTTCCACAACCACCCCGACGAGGCCGTCGGCAGCTTCAGCTACACGCCCGGCATCTCCAACGGATCCTCCGACGAGTTCAGCATCCTCGTCACCGGTACGTCCGGCCATGCCGCCCGGCCGCAGCATGCCTGCGACCCCATTGTGGCGGCGGCGACGCTGATCCTGCAGCTGCAGACGGTCGTCGCGCGCGAGGTCGACCCGATGCACCCGGCGGTGCTGACCATCGGCGGGATCGAGGGCGGGCTCGCCCACAACATTATTCCCGACAGCTGCCGGCTGATCGGCACGGTGCGCACGCAGCACCCGGAAAACCGCGACCTGATCGAGCAGGCGATCCTCAGGATCTGCGCCGGCGTCTCAGCGTCGATGCGGGTCGACTGCCGGCTCGACATGGTGCGCGGCGTGCCCTCGCTCGTCAGCGACGAGACGCTGCTGCGCGCGACGGTAAAGAGCATCACCGAGCATTATGGCGACGTCGTGCACGCCCGGCCGGCCTCGCTCGGCGCGGAGGATTTCGCCCTTGTCGGCGCCAAAGTGCCGGCCTTCCAGCTCGGCGTCGGCGCGCAGACGCCGGGCCGCGACGACAGGCTGCACAATTCGGACTACCAGCCGGATGAGCGCTGCATCGGCTACGGCGTCATCGGCCTGTCGCTCGCCGCCTTCGACCTGCTGCGTCCCACGGCCTGACCTTCAGGAGGCCGGCATTGCCGGCCTCATCGCTCGTACCCGGCTTTCAGCCCGGGAAAGCCTGTCGGACGCAGTGGATGTGCTCGTGGCCGATGCCGCAGCAGCCGCCGACGATCGAGGCGCCCTTCTCGACCCACTCCGCCGCCATGCCGGCATAGCGCCGGGGCTCAAGATCGCCGCGCAGCTCGGTCAGCGTCTCGTTGGCGACCTCGTCGTCTGCCTTGACCTCGAAGGCGTTGGCATAGACGCCGATCCGGACGTCCGGGCGGGCGGAATCCAGCACCGCCGCGGCGACCCCGACGGCTTCCGCCATGATCTCCGGCTGGCTGCAGTTGAACAGCATCGCCACCGCCGGCGACCTCGCGAGCCACTCGGCCGCAGCCTTCACCGTCTCGCCCGAGCGCAGCTTCGGCGTGCCGTGGCCGGCGGACTCCTCGTCGAGGGTGAAGGAGATCCAGACCGGCTTGCCGCTCGCCGCCACAGCATCGCAGACCGCCTGGCCCTCGGCGATCAGGCTCAGCGTCTCGCCGAGCCAGAGGTCGACATGCGGGGCAAGGCCGGGAACGAGCCGGCTGAGATAGCTGGGCGCGAGCGCTGCATCGAAGTTTTCCGGCTCGTAAGAGCCGAACAGCGGCGGCAGCGAGCCGGCGACCTGGACCCGCCGCTCCGGAAAGGCATCGGCAGCGGCGCGCGCCAGCCGACCGGCGCGATCGGCGAGCATCGTCGCATCCCGGTCGAACCGCTCCTGCCCGATGTGAAACGGCACCAGCGCATAGCTGTTGGTGGTGACGATGTCGGCGCCGGCCTCGATGAAGACGCGGTGCACCTTCCCGACGATCTCCGGCTGCTCGATCAGAGCGAGCCCCGACCATTCGGGCTGGCGCAGCGTGGCACCGAACGCCACCAGTTCGCGGCTCATGCCGCCATCGAGGACCAGAATACCGTGGGACACGCGCATTGACCTTCCTGTTTCTCGGCAAGGCCAAAGGCGCCTCGCCGGAGATGGGCGCAGCCTTCGACCGCTGCCCGGCATCGCCTGAGGTACGCCATGCCGTCGGCGCGCCGCAAGCGGACGGCGACCAGTTCCTCCGTTGCAGAACGCCCTGACGCCTTCTCCGAGCGATCCGGCTTGCGGTCGGCGGCTAGGCCGCCGGCTTTGCCTGCAGGCCGTAGGCCCCGAAGCTCCTGAGGGTCTCCTTGATCTCGGCGTCGCCCAGAATGACCGGACCGTCCTTCAGCTGCAGGCTGTAGAAATATTGCCGGGCGATGGTCTCGAGCTCGACTGCCCGCCACATCGCCTTGTCGAGATCGGCGCCGAGGGCGATGCTGCCATGGTTGGCGAGGAGGCAGGCCGTACGGCCCTCCAAGGCCTTCAGGGCATGGGTGGAAAGCGCGGCCGTGCCGTAGACGGCGAAATCCGAGCAGCGCACGTCGTTGCCGCCGAAAGCGGCGATCATGTAGTGGCAGGCCGGGATGGAAAGGCGGCCGATCGACAGCGTCGTCGCGAAGGTCGGGTGCGCGTGCACGACGGCGTGGATCTCCGGCCGCTCGCGCAGGATGTCGCGGTGGAAACGCCATTCCGAAGACGGCCGGAGCGGCCCCTCGAACACCGCCACCGCGTTGTCGTCGATCGGCATCGAGGCCAGCATGTCCGGGCGCATCGCCTCATAGGACGTCGCGGTCGGGGTGATCAGCATGCGGCCCTCATGGCGGACCGAGATGTTGCCGGAGGTCCCCTGGTTCAGCCCGTTGCGGTTCATCTCACGGCAGCAGTCGATGATATGCTGGCGCAATTCTGTCTCGGTCGTCGGCACTCTCGTCCTTTCCGGGATGTAGCTTGGCGCGACGGCCTTCCGCGCTGCCGCCGGGTGATACGCGGATCAGGCCGCGGCGAAATGCTCGGCCATGACGGCGATGATCAGCGCCGCCGACCGCGCGCCGGGGTCCATGTGGCCGAGCGCCCGCTCGCCGAGGCGCGCGGCGCGGCCCTTGGAGGCCGTCATCGCCTTGGTCGCCTCGGCGCCTTCCGAGGCCGCTGCGGCGGCCGCGCTAAGGCATGCTGCGAGCGGCTGGCCGGCGTCGCGGGCGGCCTGCGCCGCCTCGGCACCCGGCAGCCAGGCATCGGCCATGGTCTTCTCGCCGCGAACGACCTTGCCGCGTTCCTGGATGCCGCGCGCCATCGCGGCGACCGCATCGACCATGGCGTCGCAGTCGAGCACCGCTCTGCCCTTCACCGCCGCGCCCGCCCGCAGGAAGGCGGTGGCATAGAGCGGCCCGGACGAGGCGCCGACGGCGTTGAGGAAGGATTTCGCCGCGGTGTTGAACACCGCCGTCGGCTCGGCGTCGGGGTCGAGCCCCGCCAGCACCTCGGTGACGGCGGCAAAGCCGATGCCCATGGTCACGCCGTGGTCGGCGTCGCCGATCACGCCGTCGAGCTGGCTGAGATGGTCCTTATGCTCCTCGATCATGTCGGCGATCGCCTTGAAAAGGGCGATCAGGTCGCGGGCGGCGATGTCGGTCACGTCAATTCTCCCAGAGGTCACGGCGAACGGGCTTCCGGCCCCGGGCCGCGCAGGCTCGGCCTCACCCCGCACGGAACATCGCACAGTCGCAAGGGTGGTCGAGAAGCGAAGTCAGCTCGTCGTCGAGATGGATCAGCGTCACCGACATGCCCGCCATTTCCAGCGAGGTGCAATAGGGACCGACGAAAGTCGCGTGCACGGCGATGCCGCGTTTGGCCAGCCGCTGCTGCACGCGGCGGTTGACGACGTAGAGCTCCATCAGCGGCGTCGACCCCAGCGAGTTGACGAGCACCGCGACCTTGCCGCCTTTCTCCGTCGGCAGCTCGGCGAAGATCCGCTCGAGCATCGCGTCGGTCACGGCGTCGGCGGTGCCGAGCGCCTCGCGGCGGATGCCGGGCTCGCCATGGATGCCCATGCCGATCTCCATCTCGCCGTCGCCGATCTCGAAATTGTGCCGCAGCGTCTGCGGCAGCGAGCACGGCGACAGCGCGACGCCGACGGTGAAGGTCAAATCATTGGCCTTGCGCGCGACGCGCTCCACCTCGTCGAGCGACCACATCCTGTCGGCCGCCGCGCCCGCCACCTTGAAGATGAAGAAGTTTCCGGCGACACCACGCCGCTGGTCGCGCTGGTCGCGCGGCGCCGAGGCGACATCGTCGGTGGTCACCACCGTGCGCACCTCGATGTCCTCCATCGCGGCCATTTCCGAGGCCATCTCGAAGTTCATGACGTCGCCGGCATAGTTGCCGAAGAGGTGCAGCACGCCCGCGCCGCCGTCGGCCGCCTTGGTGCAGGCGAGGATCGGGTCCGGCGGCGGCGAGGCGAAGACGTTGCCGACGGCGCAGGCATCGGCGAGGCCCTTGCCGACGAAGCCGAGAAAGGTCGGCTCGTGCCCCGAACCGCCGCCGACGACGATCCCGACCTTGCCCTGGCGCGGCCCCTCGACCGCGACCAGCGCCCGCGGCGCGTCCGGCAATTGCCGCACGAGCTTTGGATGCGCCGTGACGATGCCCTCCAGCATTTCCTCGATGATGTCCTTCGGGTCGTTGATCAGTTTCTTGGTCTTCACGCCATTGCCTCCCAGCGCCTGCAGTTTCCGCGTTCCCCTCAATTGGCCGAGCGCCTCCGGCACGCCCTCCGCCTGCAGGATGCCGTGCCCGGTCAGCGCATCGGTGATCAGGATGTTGGCGTAGCGCCCGCGCAGCACGGCCAGAATCGCCGAAACCTTGTCGGCGCCGCCGGCCACCGCGATGCGAGTCTTGATCTTCAGCATGTCCGGCAGGCCGAGCCCGATCGTCCGGTCGTCGAGCTTGCCGGCGATCGGTCTGCCGCGGTCGTCGATCAGCCGCCCGGCCACCACCGCCGTCGCCCGGCTGGCGACGGGGTCGGCGATGTCCTCGGGCGTGATCAGGGCGCTCGCGTAGATCAGGCTGTCCGGCCGCGTCGTGCAGATGCCGAAGAGCAGCCTGTCGACGCCGCGCACCAGTGCGAACTGCTCGGCGAGGATCTTTTCCGCCATCAGGATCTCGCGCACCTCGGGGCTCGAGACCATGGCCGGCGCGGTGATGTTGATCGACCGGGCCCCGAAGGCCTGGGCGAGGCGCGAGACGCAGAGCTCCGGCGAGAAGTCGAACGTCGCGGTGAGGCCCCCGGTGACCTGGATCACCGAGACGTCCGGCACCTCGACCGGCGCCATCGACCTCGCCACCGCCATCACCGTCCGCCCCCAGGCGACGCCGATGCTGTCGCCGGGCTTGACGAGGCCCCGCAGCACCCGCGCGCCGGCGACGCCGAGCCGCTCGATCAGCGGCCGGCCGGCACCGGCGGCGGGGATGACGATGCAGGCGTCGAGCCGGAAATGCTGCTTCAGCGCCTCGGCGATCGAGAACTCGCCGAGGCGCGCGGGATCCATTGTTAGCGTGACGATGCCGCGGCTGCGGGCCTCGGCGAGGTAGTTGTTCACCGTCGCGCGCGAAACGCCCATGACCGACGCGATGTCGTTCTGGGTCATGCCGTCCTCGGCGTAGAGCCAGCCGGCCCAGAGCAGCGGATCGTCCTGGAAATGCAGCGGGATCACCTCGGCGGCGTGGCGCTCGCGGGCCGCCGGCAGAAACGCGCTCGCCGCCGGCGCAGCCTTGCCGGAAGCCCTTCCGCTGTCGTTCTGCCGTGAGGGGAAACCATTGCGCCGAGCCATCTTGACATTTGTTGTAACCGATTTGAATATTGTCGCCAATAACTATTCGCGGCACCGCACTGCAGCAACTGTCAAAGGTTGAGCACGGGGTAAATCGTGGAAATGAACTTCGTCAAGAAGTCGTTCGGAAACGTTAGCAACTGCGGTTGCACTGGGAGGGTCTCATGAAGAATGTCCCAAATTCTGGGCACGGCATCATCTTGCCGCGCCGCACAATATTAAAGGGTGCCGCCGCGTTCGGACTGTCCAGCGCGCTGAGTGCACCGTTCATCAACCGGCTGAGCGCGCAGGAAGCGCATCCGCTGAAGGGCCAGTCGATCGAGATGAACATCCTCGGCATCGCCGGCTGGGTTCCCTCCTCGCTCGGCGTGAAGATGTCGCCGCTGTTCGCCGACTACGTGAAGGAGAAATACGGCTACACCGTCTCCTTCGCCTTCCAGGAAGCGCCGTTCTCAGACCTTTTCCAGAAGGCGGCGACCTCGCTCGTCACCAAGAGCCAGGAATTCAACATCATCATCTCGGATTCGCAGTGGCTCGGCGCGCTCGCCCAGCCCGGCTGGATCCTGCAGCTGAACGATGTCATTGCGGCCAACAAGGGCCTGCAGCTCGACTGGTACTCCAAGACCGTCGTCGACACCTACATGACCTATCCCGACGGCAGCAAGGACGTCTGGGGCCTGCCGCAGGAGGGCGACGTCGAGGCGCTGTTCGTGCGCAAGGACTGGCTGGAGGACCCGAAGGAGAAGGAAGCCTTTCAGGCCAAGTACAGCAAGCCGCTGCCGCAGACCTTCGAGGACTTCGAAGCCCTCACCATGGACGAGTTCGAGAAGGTGGCCGAGTTCTTCACCCGGCCGGATGAGCAGCGCTGGGGCTTTGCCCAGCAGTACAGCCGCGTCTACGACTTCGCGACATGCGCCTTCAACAACTTCCTCTGGAGCCGCGGCGGCGAGCTCTGGGACCCGGCGACCGGCCAGATCGAGGGCGTTCTCAACACCCCGACCAACGCTGCCTCGCTGCAGGCCTTCAAGGACTGGCTGAAATACGCCCCGCCCGGCGCCACCAATATCGGCATTGCCGAGGGCATCGACGTCTTCGTGCAGGGCAAGGTGTTCTCGACCATCCAGTGGGCCGCCGTCGGCCCGGCGATGATCACCGAGGAGCTGAAGGGCAAGGTGCTCGTCGTGCCGCCGCCCAAGCACGGCACCGGCGAGGCCGCCAAGCGGATCTACTCCATGGGCGGCCAGCCCTGGGTGATTAACAAGTTCAACGACGAGACCAAGATGCGGGTCGCGATCGACTTCATGAACTGGTGGTACCAGCCCGACACCGCGCTGGAGTTCGCCAAGCGCGGCGGCAACCCCGCCGACAAGACGACGCTGTCGCGCGCCGACTTCAACGACATCAACCCGTGGAACCGCACCTACAAGTTCATGCTGGAAGACGGCCGCTCGCGCGATTTCTGGCACGACCCGAAATATTCGGAGATGCTGGCGGTGCAGCAGGAGGGCTATTCCTCCTTCGTGACGGGACAGTCGAGCGACCCGCAGGCCGTGCTCGACTACATCGCCTGCGCCCAGCAGCAGATCCTTTACGACTCCGGCACGTCGAAGACGGCGCCGGGGGATTCATGCGCGATGACGTCGCTGTAGGCGCGACGTCTCTACGCGCGACATCGAGGCGGGCGGGGCTTGGTGCCCCGCTTGCCGGGCCTCTGGCCTCTAGCCCCCGGCCTCTGGCCTCTGGCCTCCGGAAGCAAGGCCGCCACCTCTCAGTTCGTCATCCCGGGCTTGACCCCGGGATCCATTCCAAATCGCTTGAACTGCCAAGTCGGCGCCTTGCTGCGGCCCACCTGACCCGGACTACGGCGGTCGCCGCGGTTGGCATGGATCCCGGGTCAAGCCCGGGATGACGAAATTGAAAACCCGGCGCCAAGCCCTTGCTGCCACTCCGGCAGCACCCCGAAACGCAAGCATCGCTGCCCTTCATCCGACCGCGATGCCCACGCCAAAGCCTACGCAGGACCGCCAAAGCGGTCGGCGCCTCACCACCGCCGCCTCACCCCCGCCGCCGCAGCCGGTCCACGGAGAAGCCCATGCCCCGCCTCGCCCGCCTGTTCGACGACCGCAAGACGCTGGTGGCGACGCTGCTCGCACCGGTGCTGATCTTCTTCATCGTCTTCAACACCATTCCGACGCTGTGGCTGCTCGGTCTTTCCTTCTACAACTTTTCGCTGACCGGCGGCGTGCCGCCCGAATTCGTCGGCTTCCGCAACTTCATCCAGATCTTCAATTCCAAGAACGCCATCTGGTACGACCTGTCGCGCACCTTCACCTTCGTGCTGTTCGGCGTCACCATCCAGACGCTCCTCGGCGCCGCGCTCGGCTTCCTGTTTTGGGGATCGAAGCAGATGCCCGGCCGGCGGCTGGCGCTGACGCTGCTGTTCGCGCCGATGGTGCTGACGCCGGTCGCCACCGGCACCTTCTTCCGCTTCATCTACGATCCGACCTTCGGCGTCCTCAACGCCATGGCGAGCGGCCTGTTCGACATCGGCCCGATCGACTTTCTCGGCAATCCGAGGATCGCCTTCTGGGCGGTCCTGGCGGTCGACTGCTGGATGTGGACGCCGTTCATGACGCTGATGACGCTGGCCGCCCTCGGCTCGGTGCCGAAAGCCGAGCTGGAGGCCGCCGAGATCGACCGCGTCCCGTTCTTCCGGCGGCTGAGCCTGGTGATCTGGCACCACGGCAAGTTCATCCTGATGCTCGGCATTCTCCTGCGCACCATCGACAGCTTCAAGACGCTCGACCTGATCATCCCGATGACCAAGGGTGGGCCGGGCCAGCAGACCCGCCTCGTCGCGCTGGAGCTCAACAAGCAGGCCTTCGAGAGCTTCAACATGGGCTGGTCCTCGGCCTATTCGGTGCTGCTGCTCTTGATCTCCATCGCCATGACCAGCGTCTTCATCTTCGTTCTCAATCTTAGACGCCGGCGGGAGGGCTGAGAGATGAGCCGCATCCGCGAATGGGCCTACTACGCCGGCCTCTGGGCGATCTCGCTGTTCTTCTTCGCGCCGATCGCGTGGATCGTGCTGGCCTCGTTCAAGACCCGCACCGACATCCTGGCCATGCCGCCGAAACTGATCTTCTCGCCGACGCTCGAGAACTACGTCGCCCTGTTCCAGCGCGACTCGCTGTTCCTGCAGATCGGCAATTCCATTGTCCTGTCGCTCGGCGCGGTGATCATCGCCGTCTTCGTCTCGTTCCTCGCTGCCTTCTGCTTCTCGCGCTTCAAGCCGAAGGGTACCGACTTCCTGATGTTCCTGCTCCTGTCGATCCGCATGCTGCCGGGCCCGGCGGTGATCCTGCCGGTGTTCCTGATGTACGTTGCCTTCGGCTGGAAGGATTCGCACCTCTGGCTGATGCTGTTCTACGCGATGTTCTCGATCCCCTTCTCGGTCTGGATCCTGAAGGGTTTCCTCGACGGCGTGTCGACGCGCTTCGACGAGACCGGCATCGTCAATGGCGGCTCCTGGTTCCACGTCATCTTCAAGGTCGTACTGCCGCAGGTCCGCCCCGGCCTCATCGCCGCCTTCATCTTCAACCTGATCTTCGTGTGGAACGAGTTCCTGTTCAACTTCATCATCGGCGGCGTGACGACGCAGAACATTCCCTATGCGCTGGCGGTCGGCACCTATGCCGATGGCGGCGTCAACTGGACCTTCATCTCGGCGATGACCTCGATCTACATTATCCCGCCGATCCTCTTCATCTACATCTTCCAGAAATACCTGCTCGTCGGCATGACCTTCGGCACGGTCCGTGGCGAGGTCTGAGGCCATGAAGCATGCGAGAAGCTTTCCCGAGCGGCTGGAGACGACGCTGATCTTCGGCCTCGTGATCGGCATCCTGCTGATCGCCCAGCGCTACAACCTCACCCTCTACAAGGTCGGCCTCAGCATCCTCGTCGTCTCGACCCTGCTGCAGATCGCCGTCGGCAACCTGAAGAAGGACGCCTCGGCCGGCCGCAGCCTCTATTTCATCGCCAAGGTGCTCGTGGTCGTCGCGGTCGTCTTCGGCGTCGGCATCCTTCTGGTGCCGTACTTCTCCGTGATGGGCCGGTAACCGCGATGTCGCTCACCTTCCAGTCCGTCACCCGCAGCTTCGGCGCCAAAAAGGCGCTGGACGGCTTCACCCTTGCCGTCGAGCCGGAGAGCTTCACCGTTCTCTGCGGGCCGCCGCATGCCGGCAAGTCGGTGCTGTTCCGCATCCTCGTCGGCCTCGACAAGCCCGACAACGGCCGCATCCTGCTCGGCGGCCGCGACATCACCGACGCGCCGCCGGCGCAGCGGCCGATCGGCTACGTGCCGCAGAGTTTTGCGCTCTACCCGCATCAGACGGTGGCCGAGAACATGGCCTATCCCCTCACACTGGCGAAGGTCGCCAAAGACGAGATCGCCGTTCGTGTCGACCGCACCGCCGGCATCCTGTCGATCACCCATCTTCTGAAGAAGACGCCGGACCAGCTGTCGGGCGGCGAGAAGCAGCGCGTCGCCGTCGCCCGCGGGCTTCTGAAGAATGCCGAGATCTTCGTCCTCGACGATCCGCTGGTCGGCCTCGACTACAAGTTGCGCGAGCGGCTGATGGAAGAGTTGAAGAGCCTGCGCCAGGAGCTGAAGGCGACCTTCCTCTATGCGACGTCGGACAGCCTGGAGGCGCTGACCATGGCGCAGCGGCTCGTCGTCATCGACGAGGGCCGCGTCGTCCAGCACGATACGGCGATCGCCGTCTACGACCGACCGGCGCACGCCCGGTCGCTCGACCTCATCGGCTTTCCGCACGCCAACCTCATCCCCGGCAAGGCCGCAGCCGGGACGGTCGAGGCCGGCCCCTTGCGCTTTCCCGCGGCCACGGCGGACGGCGCGGTGATCGCCGGTCTTCGGCCGGAAGCGGTGCGCCTCGTCCCTCGCCCCAGCGGGTCCGGCGGGGCGCTCGTGATCGAGGCCCGCGTCACGCTGGTCGAAAACCTCGGCGGCGAGGCGGTGGTCTATCTCGATGCCGGCGGCTTCCCGCTGACCGCGACGCTGCCGCTGTCCGGCGCCGTGCCGCCGCAGCTCGGGGATGCCGTGACGCTGCAGGTCGATCCCGCCGACATCATGCTCTTCGACGGCGCCACCGGCCGCCGCCGCGACGAGAGGATTGCCTGACATGGCCGAGATCGTCATCGAGCACGTCACCAAGCGCTTCGGCGCCTTCACGGCCGTCAATGATATCGACATGCGCTTTGCCGATGGCGAGGTCGCCTGCCTGCTCGGCCCCTCCGGCTGCGGCAAGACCACGTTGATGCGCATGCTGGCCGGGCTGGAGAGGCCGACGAGCGGCCGGATCCTGTTCGGCGGCCGCGACGTCACCCGGCTGCCGCCGCGCAAGCGCGATGTCGGCATGGTGTTCCAGTACCCCGTGATGTACCCGACACTCTCGGTTGCCGAGAACATCGGCCTGCCGATGCTCTACGACCGCGGCGTTTCCGCCACCGAGCGCCAGCGCCGGGTCGACGAGGTGCTGGATGTCCTCGACATCCGCCCGCTTGCCGGCGCCTTCATCGAGGATCTCGACGCCGGCTCGCGGCAGAAGGTCGCCGTCGGCAGGGCCGTCGCCCGCCAGTCGCAGATCGTGCTGTTCGACGAGCCGACGACGAACGTCGAGGTCAACGCGAAACTGCAATTGATCCGCGCCTTCAAGCTGGTGACCCAGCGGCTGCGGCAGACCATCGTCTACGTCACCCACGACCAGACCGAGGCGATGACGCTCGCCGACCGCATCGCGCTGATGAAGGACGGTCGCATCCTGCAATACGACCGGCCGCAGGTGCTCTACAACGAGCCGACCTCGGAGTTCGGCGGCTGGTTCCTCGGCAATCCCGGCATGAACTTCATCGCCGCGACCGTGCGGAACGGCGAGGTCCACGCGCCGATCCTCGGCCAGCCGCTGACGGCGCCCGGCAACCTGCCGCGGGCAGCCAAGATCACCGTCGGCATCCGCCCGGAACTAGTGCGCATGGACGGCGCGGCCTCGCCCGGCAGCGTGCCGGCGACGCTCGTCGACCAGGCGATCGGCATTGCCGGCCGCTACCTCACCAAGGCCCGCATCGGCGCCGGCGACAGCGCCGGCGCTGCAACCAAGATCAAGGTGAACACCGAGCGCCGCCCGCCGGCAGAGCTCGGCGGCACCGTCCACCTCTCGGTCCCTCGCGATCGGCTGATGCTGTTCGCCGACGGCCGACGCTTTCCCGCTTGAGAGATCACCCATGCGCTACGACGTCTCCGTCATCGGCCTTTACATCCTCGACGTGCTCGGCCGCCCGGTCACCCGCATCCCCGACCGCGGCAATGTCGAGTTCATCGAGGAGATCCGGCTGACCGTCGCCGGCACCGCCGGTGGCGTCGTCGTCAACACCGCCAAGCTCGGGCTGAACAGCCTCGCCGTCGGCGCGGTCGGCAATGACGAGAAGGCGGACTTCGTCCTCGGCGCGATGGCAAGGCTCGGCATCGACACCTCGGCCATGCAGCGCCTCGACGGCGTGCCGACCTCGGCGACGATCCTCAACGTGCGCCCGAACGGCGACCGGCCGGCCCTCCACCAGCGCGGCGCCTCCGACCATTTCGACCTCGCGACAACAGCCTATGACCAGGTCTTCGACGCGCCGATCGTCCATCTCGGCGGCACCGGTCTGTTGCGCACCCTCGACGGCGCGCGGAGCGTGACGCTCCTGCAGGAAGCCAAGCGCCGCGGCTGCACGGTGACCTTCGACCTCATCGCCGCCAGCGCCGAGACGGCCGGCCTCGTCCTGCCGCTGCTGCCCTACATCGACTACTTCATGCCCTCGATCGAGGAGGCGCAGGACATGTCCGGCCAGACGGGCCCGGAGGACTGCGCCGCCTTCTACCTCGAGAAGGGCGCGCAAACTTGCGTCTTCACGCTCGGGGGCGACGGCGCCTACTACGCCAGCGCCGATGGCACGCGGCTGAAGGTACCGGCCTACAAGATCGACGTGGTCGACACCACGGGCTGCGGCGACGCCTTCGATGCCGGCTTCATCACCGCCCTGCACCACCAGATGAACCCTGAGGACGGCGTCCGCTTCGCGCAGGGCGTCGCCGCCCTCGTCGCCGGCGGCCTCGGCTCGGATGCCGGGGTCCAGTCCTTCGCACACACACAGGAGAAGGTGTCCGCCTGGCTCGCCTCGGCGTGAAGCGAGGGCGCAATTGGTGATCGCGGCTCCGTCGCCCTTGCGCCCAGACGATGCTCGGTTATCGTTGCCTGCGAATACAGGCGCATAGCAGGGCATCAGAAGGAGACCGTCATGGCAAAAGAGATTCTCTGCGGCTTCGGGGTCGACGTCGACGCGGTCGCAGGCTGGCTCGGTTCCTATGGCGGCGAGGATTCGCCAGACGACATCTCGCGCGGTCTGTTCGCCGGCGAGGTCGGCTCGATGCGCCTCCTGAAGCTGTTCGAGCGCTTTGGCATCAAGACCACCTGGTTCATCCCTGGCCACTCCATCGAGACTTTCCCGAAACAGATGCAGGCCGTCGCCGATGCCGGCCACGAGATCGGCATCCACGGCTACACCCACGAAAACCCGATCGCGATGACCCGCGAGCAGGAGATCGAGGTGCTCGACAAGTGCATCGAGCTCGTCACCAAGCTCTCGGGCAAGCGGCCGACCGGCTATGTCGCGCCTTGGTGGGAGTTCTCGACCGTCACCAACGAGCTCCTGCTCGAGCGCGGCATCAAGTACGACCACTCGCTGATGCACGACGACTTCACGCCCTACCGGGTGCGCGTCGGCGATAGCTGGACCAAGATCGACTATGCCGGCAAGCCGTCGGACTGGATGGTGCCGCTGCAGCGCGGGCACGAGACCGACCTCGTCGAGATCCCCGCCAACTGGTATCTCGACGACCTGCCGCCGATGATGTTCATCAAGAAGGCGCCGAACAGCCACGGCTTCGTCAACCCGCGCGACATCGAGCAGATCTGGAAGGACCAGTTCGACTGGGTCTACCGCGAGATGGACTATGCGGTGTTCCCGATCACCATCCATCCCGACGTGTCAGGGCGCCCGCAGGTGCTGCTGATGCTGGAACGTCTGTTCGAGTACATCAGCGGCCACGAGGGCGTGCGCTTCGTCACCATGGACGAGATGGCCGACGACTACGCGCGGCGCTTCCCGCGCTGAGGATTGGCGTCCCGGGCCGACCTGCGCTGCCCGCCCTCCCGATGCCACCGGCGAAAGGCTCTCTCATGTGTTCTCTCTGCGGTGTCCTCGGCGTCGAGAACCACTGGAGCGACGCGGTCGCGCGCCCCGGCGTGTTCTCGCGCAACGACGCGCAGCGCACCCGCCGGCTGGAGCGGGCGCGACGCATCCGCGTCGCCAACGCGGTGCTCGCCGCCTATCGGCTTAGCCTCACGGACTGGCAAGGCCGCGCCTACCTGCTCTCGACCGCTACGGGCAAGACCGAGGTGATCGAGACGCTGGCGCATCTCTGGCCGGCGGCCGAGCGCCTCTCCGGTCGCAGCTTCGACCCGCTCGACCCCGACTTTCTCGTCCGCCTGAAGCCGGCCGTATGATCCCGGTCAACCTCGTCACCGGCTTCCTCGGCGCCGGCAAGACGACGCTCCTGCGCCGGCTGCTGCAGGACCCCTCGCTCGCCGGCGCTGCCGTGCTGATCAACGAGTTCGGCGAGGTCGGGCTCGACCACCATCTGATCGAGCGGATCGACGAAACCACGGTCCTGCTGCAGTCCGGCTGCGTCTGCTGCACCATTCGCGGCGAACTGTCGGCGGCGATCCGCGACCTCTTCTCCAAGCGCCAGCAAGGGCTGGTGCCCGCCTTCGACCGCCTGGTGATCGAGAGCACGGGTCTCGCCGACCCGTTCCCGATCCTCTCCACCGTCCGCGCCGATCCCGTCCTCAGCCACCACTTTACCCTCGGCAACGTCGTGACGCTGGTCGACGCGGTAAACGCCGAGAGCCAGCTCGCCCGCTACCCCGAATGCGCCCGCCAGATCGCCAGCGCCGACCGGCTGGTGATCAGCAAGACAGACCTCGTCTCGCCCGACGACAGCCATCGCCTCGCGGCGCGTCTCACAGCGATGAACCCGGCCGCCGTGCTCCTCGACGCGCACGCATCCGACTGGACCGCCGCCTTCCTGATTGTCGAGGACGCGGCGTCGCCGGTGCTGAGAGAGGCTCCCCGCCCCGCCGGCAAGAGGCATGTCGACCATTTCGCCGCCCACCCTCACCCTGCAGCCACACAGGACGAAGCGGATCACGCGCACGGCGGAGCGGATCACGCGCAGGACGCCGCGGACCACGCGCACCATGCGCATCACGGCAGCCATGATGCGAACCGCCACGGCGACAGCATTAACGCCTTCGCGCTGACCGTCGCCGATCCCCTCGACTGGACGAGCTTCGGCATCTGGCTGACCATGCTGCTGAACCGCCACGGCAAGTCGGTGCTGCGGGTGAAGGCGATCCTCAACCTTGTCGGCGAGGACCGGCCGGTGGCCGTGCACGGCGTCCAGCACCTCGTCCATCCCCCCGTGCACATGGCGGCCTGGCCGAGCAAGGACCGCAGCTCGCGGCTCGTCTTCATCGTCGACGGCCTGGAGGAGAGCGCCATCCGCGCCTCGCTCGCAGCTTTCGCCGCGCTCGTTCCCCCGGCTTTGACGAGCGGCGTCGCCATCGCAGTTTAGACGGCGCCGCCTGAAGCAGCAGAGGCGCCGTTGGCCGAACGATGCCGCTGGCTGCCGCTGCCGGCATCTTGACTTTGAGTCCCCGCCGGCCTCTGTCCGATTTATCAATCTTAATGATTTTTCGGAGGGTGCATGCGTCGCCTCGGAATCCATTCGTGCTGCTGGACAGCCGGATCCACCCAGGAAGAAGTCGAGAAGGCGATGGAGGCTTCGGCCGAATGCGGCTTCCGGCTGATCGAGCTGGCCTATCTCCCGGCGGACCGGTTCGACCTCGACCGCCTCGCCCGGCGGGCCGCTTCGCTGGACCTTGGCATTGCCGTCTCCCTCGGCTTGCCGGAACAGTGCGACGTCTCGAGCGAGGATCCGGACGCGGTGCAGCGGGGCGAGGCCCTCCTCGCCGACGTCGTAGCGGCAACGCGCGACCTCGGCGGCACGACGCTCGGCGGCATCCTCTATTCCGCACACCGGAAATACGCCGCCCAGCCGAGCGCGCTCGGCCGTCGGAACGCCATCGAGGCCATTACAAGAACCGCGGACCTCGCTGACGCGGCCGGCGTCGGCCTGGTGCTGGAAGTCGCCAACCGGTTCGAGACGAACCTCCTCAACACCGCCGCGCAAGGCCTCGCCTTCATCGCCGCCACCGGCTCCGAGACGCTGCGGCTGCATCTCGACACCTTCCACATGAACATCGAGGAGGCCAATCCGGCCGCCGCCATCCGCCTTGCGGGCGACAGGCTCGGCTACGTCCACATCGGCGAGAGCAACCGCGGCCATCTCGGCGACGGCGTCGTCGATTTCGACGGGATCTTCGATGCGCTGCTCGATATCGGCTATGCCGGCGACATCACCTTCGAATCCTTCTCCAACGCGGTCGTGGATCCCGGCATGGCGATCGCCTGCGCGGTCTGGCGCAACACCTGGACGGACGAGAGCGCGCTCGCCCGCCACGCCAAAGCGTTCATCGACATCCGCCGCGCGGAGGCCGAACGCCGCCGGGAGACCGTCCGCCGTCCCCGAGGGTAGCGCGCTTCGCTGGCTCTTGACCGGGCATCTTGCACAATGCCGGCCGCTCGGGCTTGATCACGGTCGATGAATGCCAGGCCGGTGCGGCCCGCCGGGCGGGCGGGCGCGGCGGCCCCGGCGGGTGACCCTCCTGCGAAGGCCGTTTCAATGCCCTTGAAGAGCTTCCTGAACAGCCGCCAGACCATCGTCACCGACGCGATCGACGGCTTCCTGATGTCGTCGGCAGCTAGCGGCCTTTGCCGCCTCGACGCCTTCCCCGACATCAAGGTCGTACTGCGCGAAGGCTGGGACAAAAGCCGCGTCGCCCTCGTCTCGGGCGGCGGCTCGGGCCATGAGCCGGCGCATGCGGGCTTCGTCGGCGAAGGGCTCCTGACCGCCGCGGTTTGCGGCGAACTCTTCGCCTCGCCGAGCGTCGATGCCGTGCTGTCGGCGATCACCGCCGTCACCGGCGCGCCGGGCTGCCTGCTGATCGTCAAGAACTACACCGGCGACCGGCTGAACTTCGGTCTCGCGGCCGAAAAGGCGCGGGCCATGGGCCTCGCCGTCGAGATGGTGATCGTCGGCGACGACATCGCCCTGCCCGACGCGCCGCAGCCGCGCGGCATCGCCGGCACGCTCTTCGTGCACAAGCTCGCGGGTGCGGCGGCGGCCAGCGGCCTGCCACTCGCCGAGGTCGCGGCGCGGGCACGGGATGCGGCCGACCACGTCCGCTCGCTCGGGCTCTCGCTCACGAGCTGCAGCATGCCCGGCGCCGAACCGGCCGAGCGCATCGCCGCGGGCAAAGCCGAGCTCGGCCTCGGCATCCACGGCGAGCCCGGCAGCCAGACGATCGATTTCGCCACCGCCGACGTGCTGGTGGCCGACGTCGCCGACCGGATCCTCGCAACCCTGCCGAAGGACGCGCGCATCGCGCTGATGGTCAACGCGCTCGGCACGGTGCCGCCGCTTGAAATGGCGGTGGTGATGCAAGCCGTGTCCCGCTCGCCGCTGGCCGGCGTGACCGACTACGTCGTCGGACCCGGCCCGCTGATGACGGCGCTCGACATGCACGGCTTCTCGCTTTCCGCCCTTATCCTCGACGATGCCAGGCGGGAAGGCCTGCTCGCGTCCTCCAGCAGCGCCGGATGGCTGGCGGCGCGGCCTTTCACGCGGCCGAGCGTCATCGCGGCCCCGTCGATCGGCAGCCCGCAGGCGGTCGCCGCATCGGACGATTCGCTGGCACGCCGGGCGATCACGCTGTCGGCCTCCCTTTTCCAGGAGATCGCCGGCGAGATCGACGCGCTCGACGCCAAGGTCGGCGACGGAGACACCGGCACGACTTTTGCCGCAGCGGCGGCCTCCGTGGCGCAGCAGATCGACGCGCTGCCGCTGGCGGACGGCACCTCCCTCCTCGGCGCGATCGGCGACCTCCTGGCGCGGGCGGCCGGCGGCAGCAGCGGCGTGCTGCTCGCGACTTTCTTCACCGCAGCCGGCAGCGCGTTTGCCGCAAAGCCCGATTGGCCCAGCGCTTTCGCGGCAGGACTGCAGCGGATGCAGGACTATGGCGGCGCAAGCGTCGGCGATCGCACGATGATCGACGCGCTGGCGCCGGCCCTCGCCGTGCTGACGTCGGGCGGAACGCTTGCCGACGCCGCCGCCGCAGCACGGACAGGTGCCGACGGTACGGCAGCGCTCGGCAAGGCGAAGGCCGGACGCTCTGCCTACGTTCCTTCGCAGAACCTCATCGGCACGGCCGATCCCGGCGCTGAGGCGATCGCGCGCCTGTTCGAGCGCCTGGCGGACGCGTTGGCGAAATAAGGAGCCGACAAGGTTGGCATGGACACAGGCGTCCAGCACCGAAGCGCTTCGCGCCAAACTCATCGGACGTCCCCTCGTCAGTCGAGGGTAAAACTTCTGAGTTCGCCATTGGCGGAACTGGTGGCGACCCAGAGATCGAAGTCTCCGGGTTCGACGACCCAGCCGTCCCCGCCCCAGAAGCGCAGATCGTCGCGCGTGAGGACGAAGCGGACCGGGGCGGACTGTCCGGGCTCGAGGGCCACCCGCTGAAAGCCCTTCAGCTGCCGCACCGGTCGTGTGCGGCTGGCGACGCGGTCGCGGATGTAGAGCTGTACGACCTCCGCCCCTGCCCGCGACCCTCGGTTGGTCACCACGGCCGTCACCGCGAGGCTGTCGCCCATCCGGTCGGGCACGACGATGTCGCCGATCACGAAGCGGCTGTAGGTGAGACCGTGCCCAAAAGGATAGAGTGGCTCGTTGCGCGTCTCCCGGTAGCGCGCCCGGTACTCCTGCGGGCCGGCCGGGTTGGCGGGGCGGCCCGTCGTCTTGTGGTCGTAGAAGAAAGGCTGCTGGCCGATCTCCCGGGGGAAGCTGACGGACAGCTTGCCGGAAGGGTTGACGGTGCCGAACAGCACGTCGGCGATGGCGTGGCCGCTCTCCGAGCCGAGGAACCACGTCGCCAAGATCGCCGGCGCCGCCTGCACCGCGCCCGAAAGGACGAGCGCCCTTCCATGGCGCAGGAGGACGACGAGCCGTGGATTGACGGCGGCGACCGCCTCCACCAGCGCCATCTGCGCCGCCGGGATGGCGATGTCGGTCCGCGACTGCGCCTCGCCCGACATCCACTGGCTCTCGCCGATCGCCAGCAGCACCAGATCGGCGGAGCGGGCCGCCGCGACGGCCTCGGCGATGCCGCCATCGACCGGCTCCTCGACGCCGGAGCCGCGGACGACGTCGATCTCCAGCCCACGGGCGCGGAGGCCGTCGGCGATCGAGACGTTGAGGTTGCGGTCCGCCATGAAAGCCCAGGTACCGACGACATTGTCTCGGTCCTCGGCGAAAGGCCCGATCAGCGCGATGCGCCCCGGCTGGGGGCCGAGCGGCAGGAGGTCCCCTTCGTTCTTCAACAGGACGACGGAGCGTCCCGCGGCCTCGCGGCTGAGACGGCGGTGGGCCGGCGTGCCGACGCGGCTGCGCTCGGCCTCGTCGTCGATCGAGCGGTAGGGATCGTCGAACAGGCCGACCGCCTCCTTCAGCGCGAGCACCCGGCGCACCGCCTCGTCGAGACGCGCCATCGGCACGACCCCGGTCTCGACCAGGTCCGGAAGCCAGCGGTTGAAGAGGTCCGACTGCATCGACATGTCCATGCCGGCGAGGAACGCCTTGGCGGCGGCATCGCGCCCGTCGGCGGCATAGCCGTGCCCCATCAGGTCCTCGTCGGCCCCGTAGTCGCCGACCACCAGGCCGCCAAAGCCCCATTCGCCGCGCAGAAGACCGGTCAACAGCCGGGCATTGCCGGAGGACGGGATGCCGTCGACGTCGTTCAACGCGGACATGATGGTCGCCACCCCCGCATCGACCGCGGCCTCGAACGGCGGCAGATGCACCTCGTGCAACGTGCCCGGCGAGATTTCCGTGAAGTTGTACTCCATGCCGCCGGATACCGCGCCATAGGCGGCAAAGTGCTTGGCGCAGGCGGCAAGGCTGTCCGGGCTGGAAAGGCGCGATCCCTGAAAACCCCGGACCCGTGCGACCGCGAGCCGGGCACCGAGGTAAACGTCCTCGCCCGAGCCTTCCGCCACCCGACCCCAGCGCTGGTCCCGCGCGACGTCGACCATCGGCGCGAAAGTCCAGTGGATGCCGAGCGCCGTCGCTTCTTCTGCCGCGGCGCGCGCCGTCCGCTCGGCGAGCGCTGGATCGAAGGCGCAGGCCTCGGCCAGCGGCAGCGGGTAGATCGTCCGGAGGCCGTGGATGACGTCGGCGGCAAAGATCAGCGGGATCTTCAGCCGGGACTCCTCGGCGGCCGCCCGTTGCGCGACCCGGGCGCCCGCAACGCCGACGCCGTTGAACAGCATGCCGATCTCGCCGCGGCGGATCCGGGCGAGCTGCTCGGCGGCGCCGCCCACCGGCAGGTCCGGGTTGAAGGCGACGCCGCTCGGGCGGATCTGGTCGGAGAAGCAGGAGAGCTGGCCGGCCTTTTCCTTGAGCGTCATCTCGTCCAGCAGCGCAGCGATGCGGTCGGAGGGCGCTGGCGCAGCGCGCCCCGGCACGGCCAGCAGCGAAAGGCCCGCCAAAGCGGCGGTACCTTGCAGAACGTCGCGGCGGGAGGGGTGACGGGCCATGGACAAGACTGCGTTGGTTGCGGGATCGGCTGAAAACGGGCGCCGGGAGGGGTGCGGTACGAAGACGTCGACCCGATGGCGGAGCAGCCGCTTCACTGCACCCTCCGTGCCCGCTCGGCAACAGGCCGGCCTCCATCCTTATGCGATGCAGCATTTTAGGTGATTGTTAACCCAGAACGACGCAAGTTCGCGGGCCTGACTATCACGGCACAATGCGATGCCGCCCCCGGTTCACCAAGGGAACGATGTCGATGCCAACCCGTCCCCGGTCTCTGATCGCCTGCCTCTCCGCCGCCCTTGCGCTCGCATTCCCGATCGCCCCCGCGCCGGCAGCGCCGGCCACCGGAGTCATCTCCATGACGACGATCCCGTGGACCCGCGACGGTGCCACGCGCCGGCCGGCAGAACCCGTGCTGACCATGACGCAGCTGACGCCGTACCGCGTCTACCAGCGCAGCACCAAGACAGGCGGTGCCGCCGGCAAGGGCGAGGGAACGATCGCCATTCCGGTCACGCTGACCGCCGACGCCCGCCTCGTCGAATGTCGGCTGCGCGATGCAATGGGCGAGGGAAACCCGGTGCTGACGGGATGGACGGCTGCGCCGATCCAGGTCGCGTCCTCGGGCGCCTTCGTTTTGTGCGAGGGCGTTCCGGCCGACCAGAAGCGGTATCTCGTCGATCTCCGCTGCAACCGCGACGACGCGCACGTGCAGCTCGGCCGCAGCCCGGTGATGATGGGACGCCTCATCGTCCACTGGGGCCAGAGCCAAGCGAACCAGTTCATGACCGCGGCCGGCACGCCGCCGGTTCTGGCGCCGGCGACATCGGCCTATCTTCGCCATGGCAAATGGGCGGAAATCCCGAAGAACGCACTCGGCCTCAACCCCTTCCTCTACATGGAAGGGCTCGCCAACCAGGTCGCCGTCGGCGTGGTCGCGCATGCCGTCGACAACTCGGTGGTCGCCTCCTGGCTGCCGGCGACCGGCACCAACTATCCCGGCCTGATCGCCCAGGTCGAGCTCGCCGGCGGCTTCGAGGCGATGGACCAGTACATCGGCGGTTCGGACCTCGGCGCCGCCACCGATCCGGAAGCCTTCATCAGGATGAAGCGCACGATCATCCGCGACCTGCAAGACCGGTTCAACCCGGTCTGGGGGCGCAACACCGAGCTGGTGATGACCGCGACGACCGTCCGCCGGGCCAACGACCGGCACGGCGCCAGCGCCGTCGAGGCGCAGCAGGCGGCCGAGCGGCGGCTGGCGGCAGAGCTCGGCGGCGCCTATTACGAGGGCTGGGACATCGACATGATGGCGAACGACACCGTCCACCATGCCGCCACCGGCAATCCGGCCTATGGCTTCGGCCTCAGCCGCGCGTTCACGGCGCTGCGGACCCGCAATTCCCTGTCGGCCGGCCCGGTCATCCGCTCGGCCACGATGGCGGGGGCGGCGATCACCCTCGCCGTCGACATGCCGCCGGGCAGCGGCAAGCTGCGGCTCACCGGCAATCCGGTCTCGCGCTTCACCGCCTATCCCGCCGGCAAGACGTCGACACCGCTAGAAATCTCGGCCGTCCGCGCCGATGCCAGCCAGATCGTGTTGACCTTGGCGTCCCAGCCCAAAGGCGATGTCGACATCTGGCTGCACCGCTTCCCCGATCCCGGCCCTGCCCTTTCAGCCGATGTCGTTCGCGACAGCTATACCGCCGACGGCGCCCCCTATGGCCGCCTCCTGGAGCCGACCGTCGGGGCCCCGGTCACGGCCGACAACCCCGTCCAGGCCGTTGTCGCCGCCGCGAAGACCGGCGCCGCCGAACTCACCGCGCAGCCTTGATCGGGGGCCTGTCGGGCAGACCTCGGGGTCGATGTTCCGGGCTCAGTCTTGAGAAAGCCCACAAGGCGCCGTCAAAGGCACGATCCTTTCGCCGCCGGCGGTGACCGCGCAGCTGCCGGCCTCCTCACCTGCCTTCCCCGCCTGCCAGCGCGTACCGCCGGCAGCGCCGTTGATCCTATTAAGGCCCTGCCTTTTGTTCCCGCGTCCCCCCGTCGTTCCGCATCCCGTATCCGCTGCCGAGCGCCCCGCTGCCTCTTCGGCGACCAGCGTTGCGGTTGACGACGGCCGGGTCGCGGCGGACGCCGCCGGACAGATCCGGTCGCGGGTGGTGCTGCACTTCCCCGGCTTCGAGCCGCTCACCGCCGCGCAGCACCACGAGCGCTACCGCCGCGCTGCCGCGCTGAGCGCAAAACCCTGGGGACTGGACCTAACGGTGCACCCGCTCGAACGGCAGAACGCCGGCGCGGTCTTCGGTGTCGACTGCGCGACAGAGGCGGGAACCGTTACCAGCCGCATCCATCTCTTCGATCACCACGCCATGGTAAGCCTTCTCTCGCGACGGCCGGTGTGGCGCCGCCTTGCGTCGGGCCTTGCGAGCGCGGCAACCGTCACTATGCGCGGCGGTACGCACCGCTACTTCCTCTGTGCCTGGCGTTTCGGACTGTTCTTCCTGTTTCCGTTCGTGCTGATCGCGGCCGTGGCTGGCGTTAGCTTTGCCGCCATTCTCCTCGCTACGCGCTTCGGCTACCTCGCTGGAGCAGTCGTTGCGCTCGTGGCGATCATCGCCCTGTTCCAGGTCTGGCGGCCGCTGCTGCGGCGCGTGCACGTGCCGCTGCTCCTGGCCAACTGGAAGTTCGCGCTGATGATGGCCGGCCCGCTGGACCGCGTTTCGCAGGACTGGCTGCAAGGTCTCGTGCGGATGGCGCGGGCCGCCTTCGACGGCGAAGCGGACGAGTACGTCATCACCGCCCACAGCATGGGCGCCAACATCGCCGTGCAGGTGATCGGCTCACTGCTGGAAGAGGAGCCGGCCCTCTTCGACGGCAAGCGCGTCGTCTTCGTGACCATGGGCGGCGCGGTGCTGCAATGCGCGCTCGTCGGCGGCGCCACCCAGATGCGGGCGCGGGTGGGCACCATCGCCCGGCAGGAGAACCTTCAGTGGATCGACGTCCAGTGCCTCGTCGACCCCGTCAGCTTCTACCGCAGTGATGTCGTGCGGGCGGCGGGCCATCCCGGCGCGCGGCCGGCGCGCATCGTCTTCATGCGGATCCGGAAGATGGTCTCGCCCGAGCGCTACCGGAAGATGCGCGGCAATTTCCTGCGGGTTCACCGGCAGTACGTGCTCGGCTCAGACACCCGGCACGGGTTCGACTTCACCTACCTGACGGCCGGACCGGAAACCGCCGCAGCAGCGGGTCAATGGACAGCGCGGACTGCCTCACCGGCCGGCGCCCTCTAGCGCGCAGTTCGTTTTGACGCGTCTGCGAAAGGCACGCATACGAAAACGGCCATGCCGACCCCGCGGGGACCAGCATGGCCGAACAGGTTCCGGAGGCCGGAACGGCAGCGATCAGGCGAGCGTCAGGCCGACGTCGACATTGCCGCGCGTGGCGTTCGAATAGGGGCAGACCTCGTGGGCCGCCTGCATCAGGCGCTCGCCGGCCTCGCGCTCGACGCCCGGCAAGGTCGCCGTCAGCGCCGCGGTGATGCCGAAGCCGCCTTCCGAGCGCGGGCCGAAGCCGACTTCGGCGGTGACGGTTGCGTCGTTCGGAACCTTGACGCCGACCTTGCCGGAAACGGCCTTCATGGCGCCGAGGAAGCAAGCGGAATAGCCGGCGGCAAACAGCTTCTCGGGGTTGGCACCCTCGCCGCCCGGGCCGCCCATCTCCTTCGGCACGACCAGCTTGACGTCGACCGAACCGTCGTCGGACTTGGCGGAGCCGTCGCGGCCGCCGGTGGACGTCGCGGTGGTCTTGTAGATCACGTTCACGGACATGGTCATCTCCTCGTTGGGGCTGCGGCGCGCTGAAGCGTTCCCGTCGGCGCCATCACATTTATCGCGGAAACATTTGATGCGATAAATGATTTCTACAACGATTTGGCGGTCCTGTCCAGCCATACCTTGCGTAAATAATAGTTATCGCGATAATTTTTTGAACGTGCTAGAATTTTTCGGCATTCCGGGAAAGACGACATGGCCAAGCTTCCACCAGACCTGCAGCTCGACGATCACCTCTGCTTCGCCCTCTACGGCGCCGCCATGGCGGTGAACCGCGCCTACAAACCCCTGCTCGATCAGCTCGGCATCACCTACCCGCAATACCTCGTGCTGGCCGCGCTGTGGGATCGTGACGGCCAGGCGATCGGCGAGATCGCCGACCGGCTGGCGCTGGAGCCCAGCACGATCACGCCTCTGGCCAAGCGAATGGAGGCAGCGGGTCTGATCGTGCGCCAGCGCAATCCGCGCAACGAACGCCAGGTGGTGGTCAGCCTGACCGAAGCCGGACGCGCGCTTCGCCAGCGCTGCAGCTGCCTCGGCGAAACGCTTCTGGCCGCTTCCGGCCTGTCGTTCGAGCAACTGCTCGGCTTCAAGGAGGAGGTGCGGGCGTTTCGCGATGCCGTCGCCGCCTCCTTGCCCCCATCGGCGTGAGATCGGTCGTCCTTTGCCGTTATGGCGAGTGGAAGACGACAGACACAACACTCCCCATGACCGGCACCCGCGCAGCGTGTTTCACGAAATTGCCATATTTCGGGAACGGCAAGCCGACGAGACTGTTAGGAAACCAATGCATCTGCATTGGTACCGGTTATTGTTAGTACGGAGACGACCATGAATATCCTCGTGAGCATCCTGATCACCTTCCTGGTGATCGTCCTGATCCTCTGGCTGGTGCAGCGCCTCCCCATCGAAGGCCGCATTCGGCAGATCATTCAGCTGGTCGTCATCGTCATCGGTATCATCTCGCTGCTGAAATATATCGCCGTCTTCTAAGTTCTGGCTATCGGCGCACGCTGCAGCAATATGAGGCCGTCCGGGCAATCGGGCGGCCTTTTCGTTAGTGCGCAGTCGATTGGCTTGTCCGCTAGCGGCCGGGCCCCAGGACTAGCCTTGCACCGGCACCTTGAGCCGGTTCGCCAGCGCGATGATCTTCTCCAGATGCTGCTTCAGCACCGGCAGCGTCTGCTGCGTAAAACCGTGTAGTTTTGTGTCGCCGTCCTGGTAGCCTTCGAACAGCGCCACCGCCCGCTGGTGCGCGACGACCTGAGTCTCGACGTAGAGGCGATCGAACGCGGGACCCTCCGCCGGCCGCAGCTTCTCCAGCATTCCATCCTGCTCGCCGTCCATGCTGGGCTTGGCGATCTCCACCTTGTCAGCCTTGGCCGCCGCGATCATCGCCGTCTGCGCGGCGCTGTGGTCGGCGACCATCGACTCGGCGAACGAGCGGACCTCAGCATCGCTGGCGCGCACCACGGCGATCTTGGCGGCGGCGATCTCGAACTCGTTGAGCGCGGCCGCGGTGGCGAGAAAGGCGTAGGGCGAAAAAGCCGGCACCGGCGCGAGCTGGCTCTGCGGCACGGTCGGCGTCGCCGAGCCCGCACCGGACTGGGCAAGCGCCGGCAGCGGGAGCGCCATAACGGCGCTGGCAAAAAGGGAAAGGCGGATGCGGGACACGGCGGTCTCCTTCGGTCAACTCGATGACGAACCAAGTCGAGACCGGCCCTAACCGTTCCGCGGTTTGGACGAGATAGTGTCAAGCCGGCGATACATGCCGATGCCGGGCCCCCGCGACAAAAACCTGCTGCGCCCCTGCGTTTGAGCAACCGACCGGTGGCGGCAACCGCTTCGAAAAGCCATTGCTTTACCTGCCACGCGGTTCCGCCTTTCCGGCTGCTGCGCCAGCCGCTCGTCCTCTACACGATATTTTGCCGTGCAAGGCTTGCGACGGCGCGGCTTCGGTCGATACTGCGACCGACACACCGGTTTCGCTTGCTTCCTCCCGAACGACCGGCGGCACCGACAGCCTGCGCAAGGAATGAAATTGGCCAGAACCGATCAGCTGAAACTCGGCACCTTCGTCTACACTTTCGGCTTCCATCCCGCCGGCTGGCTGCATCCGGACAGTGACGTCCACGGCGCCAACGCGTTCTCGCATCTCCTCAACGTCGCGAAGCTCTCGGAGGCGGCGAAGTTCGACTTCATGTTCCTCGCCGACTCGGCGGCGGCAGCGGTCGGCGATCCCGACGCCCTCGCCCGCCAGCCGACCAAGATGAACCGCTTCGAGCCGATGACGCTGCTCTCGGCGCTCGCCGTCAGCACCGAGAGGCTCGGCCTCGTCGGCACCGTCTCGACCAGCTATTACGAGCCCTACAACGTCGCCCGGCTGTTCGCCTCGATCGACCATCTGAGCCAAGGCCGCGTCTGCTGGAACGTCGTCACGTCCGACCACAACGAGACCGGCTATAACTTCAACCGCGAGGGTCTCGACCCGCATGCTCAGCGCTACGAGCGGGCGGTCGAGTTCGTCGACGTGGTGTTCGGCCTCTGGGACAGCTTCGAGAAGGACGCGCTGCTGCTCGACCGCGAGTCCGGCGTCTACTACGACAAGGACAAGCACCACACGCTGAACCACAAGGGCCCGCATTTCCAGGTGCGCGGACCGCTGAACATCGCCGCCTCGCCGCAAGGCCGGCCGGTGATCGCCCAGGCCGGCGGCTCGGAGGCCGGCATGGAGCTCGCCGCGCGCACGGCCGAGATCGTCTTCAGCCTCGCCTCCAACATCGACCGAAGCAGAGCCTTCTACGCCAACGTCAAGGGCCGCATGGCTGCCTATGGCCGCGACCCCGACGACCTCAAGATCATGCCGGGCGTCGTCATCAATGTCGGCGCCACGCGCGAAGAGGCGCAGGCGAAGGTCGACTTCATGCTCGACAAACTGCACCCCGACGTCGGCCGGGCGATGCTTGCCGAATTCCTAGAGGCGGACCTCCACGGCGTGCCGCTCGACCAGCCCTTCCCGATGGACCGCCTGCCGGAGAAGCCGCGCGGCTCGCGCGCGCTGTTCGACGAGCTCGTCGACTTCGTGACGAAGGGCCACACGGTCGGCGAACTGATCCGGCACTATGCCGAGAAGCACACCGGCAACGGCATCACCGGCACGCCGACAGAGATCGCCGACTTCATGCAGGAATGGTTCGAGACCAAGGCCGCAGACGGCTTCATCCTGATGTTCCCGACCCTGCCCGCGAGCCTCACCGACTTCACCGAACTGGTGCTGCCGGAACTGCGCCGCCGCGGCATGTTCCGCGAGGAGTACGAGGGCCCGACGCTCCGCGACCAGCTCGGCCTGTCCGTGCCCGTGAACCGCTACGCGGCCGCGCGGGCAGCGAAGGGCTGAGCGGAGAGGCGACGGCGAACGCCGGCCTCCAGCGCCGGTCCGGCCAGGCGCCTACATTCCCAGCCGCTCGATCTCGGCCGCCAGCGCCTTTCCTTCGAACCCTGCGCCCAGCAGCACCGCCACGGCGATCCGGGCCTTCGGGCCGCTGAGGTCGCCGGCGAAGATCGCGCCGGCGCGCGCCAGATCCTTGCCGCCGCCGGCACCGTAGACCGGGCGCACCCGGCCTTGCGGGCAGCGCGAGGTGATGATCACCGGCAGGCCGGCGGCGATGATGTCGGCGACCGCCGCGGTGACCGATGGCGTGGTATTGCCGATGCCGAACCCCTCCAGCACGATCGCCTTCGCGCCGTCGCCGGCGGCGAAGCGGACGTAGCGGTCGCTTGCCCCCATCACCATCTTGACCAGCTCGACCTCGGTCTCGATCCGCTCGGGCGCGTAATGGAGCCGCTGCGCCGGACGGCGGTGGACGATCACGGTGCCGTCGTCGGTCTCGCCGAGCTTGCCATGCTCGCCCGAGCGGAAGGTGTCGACCCGCGAGGTGTGCGTCTTGGTGACGTCCCGCGCGGCATGGAACTCTTCCTCGAACGAGATCACCACCCCGAGGCCCCGCGTGGCATCGGAGGCAGCGACGCGGATGGCGCTGGCAAGGTTCCTCGGACCGTCGGTATCCGGCATGCCGGCATTGCGCTGGGCGCCGGTGAAGACCACCGGCTTGTCGCCTTCCACCAAGAGGTCGGCGAGATAGGCGCTCTCCTCCATCGTGTCGGTGCCGTGCGCCACCACCACGCCATCGCAGTCGTCGCCCGCGAGATGGGTGCGGATCCGCTGGGCGAGGGAGAAAGCGAGCGGCAGGTCGATGGCGAAGCTGCCGACGCTGCAAAAGTCGTCGACGGTAAGCCCGATGCCGTCCAGCGGATCGTGGAGCGATGCGCGCAGCCGGTCGCCCGACACGCCGGCGACGACGTCGCCGCCCTCGGTCGTGGCGCGCGAGGCGATGGTGCCGCCGGTGGTGATGAGGACGATATTCTTCATGGGGTTGCTCCCGATCTGCGCGGCCGTCGATCGTCTGCGCCGCCGGTTCCAGTGGTGGCTCTCTTGCCACAGCGCGCGCGTCGGCACGACATCGGCGCGCGACATTCAAGCCGTTTTCGCCCCGTCATCACCTCGCCGGTGATGCGTCCTTCAATGCCGCGTCGACCGCCGCCTCGATGTCTACCGACGCCGGCTCGTTTCCCGCCGCCGGCGCCGGCGAAAAATAGCGCCCGCGGGCATAGCCGAGACCGTTACGGTCGCTGCCCTCGAAGGCGACAACCCGGCCGATCAGGATCACGTGGTCGCCCGCCTCCACCGTCTGCTCCATGGTGCAGTCGAACCAGGCGGCGGCGGCAGGAAAGACCGGCGAACCCGCGGGTCCATCATGCCATTCGACCGCGGCAAAGCGATCATCGACCGGCCGGGCAAAGGTGTTCGACACCCCCTCCTGCGCCTCCGACAGGATGTTCACGGCGAACCGCTCGGTCTTCATCATGGCCTCGAGATTGCGCGACGTTTTGGCAATGCACACGAGCAGAAGCGGCGGATCGAGCGAAACCGAGGCGAAGGAATTGGCGGTGAAGCCGATCGGCCGTCCCTCGCCATTGCGCGCGGTCACCACGGTGACGCCGGTGCTGAAGGCACCGAAGGCATCGCGCAAGGCGCGTCGGTCGAAACTCGTCATGCCGTCTCCTCGTCGCGCGACTGCCCGTCTGCATGAACGCCGTTCACCTCCGCCGAACTGGTCTGGCAGGGCCACTTCAGCGCCGGCCTTACAGCTTGTCGCGACCTACGGCAAAGCGTTGCTTTGATAGCGGCAACCTGCGCCAAGAGCACCATCCGGACGGGGCTATACCATAAGAACGGTCACCGGGCGCCGGGCCGATGACGGCTTGCCCGTCAGCGCGGCCGCGGCTGCGTCGGGGTGAACAGGCGGCCCCTTTCGGTGGTGAAGACGATGAGGATCGCGACGAAGCCGAGCACGGCATAGCCGACCGTCAACGGCACCACCGTGCCATCGAAATGCTGGCCGATGTAGAACCCAATCAGCGCGCCGACGACGGTGGTGACGAAGCCCTGGAACGAGGCGGCGGTCCCGGCGATCGCGCCGACCGGCTCCATCGCCATCGAACTGAAGTTGGAGACGATCAGCCCGAAGCAGAACATCATCGCCGACTGCAGCACGATGAACACCGTCAGCGACTCGTGCCCGGTCGAGGCGATCACCGCGTGCAGCGTCGCGGCTGCCGTGAAGCCGATCAGCGCGACGTGCGAAACGAGCCGCATGCCGAGCCGCTCGACAATGCGCGAGTTGACCAGCGAGGAGACCGCGATGAAGAAAGCGATGCCGGCGAAGATCAGCGGAAAGGCCGTGCCGGTCTGGAAGATGCCGACAAAGATCTGCTGCGCCGAATTGATGAAGCCGAACAGCGAGCCGAGGATCGCCGCCGCCGCGAGCGTGTAGCCGAGCGACATCCGGTTCGTCGCCACCGTCCGGAAAGCGCCGAGGATCGAGCCGACCGAGATCGGCAGGCGCAAGCTTTTCGGCAGCGTCTCCGGCAGGCGGCGGGCGGTCCAGACGGCGACGCCGAGCGCGAACAGGCCGAGCAGCAGGAAGATCCACTCCCACGGCGCCACCAGCACGATCCCTTGCCCGACGCTCGGCGCGATCACCGGCACGGCGATGAAGACGATGAAGGCGAAGGACATGACGCGCGCCATGTGCCGGCCGGAATAGCAGTCGCGCACGATAGAGATCGCCAGCACCCGGGTCGCCGCCGAGCCGATGCCCTGCACGACCCGCGCGACCACCATCTGGTCGAGCGAGGTCGCGAGCACCGCGAGCCCGCTTGCGGCGGCGTAGAGGATGAGGCCGAAGATCAGCACCGGCTTGCGCCCGAAACGGTCGGACAGCGGGCCGTAAAACAGCTGTGCGGCGCCAAATCCGAGGAGATAGGAGGTGACGATGAGCTGGCGCTGGTTCTCGGAGACGACGTTAAGGGCAGCGCCAATTTCCGGCAGTGCTGGCAGCATGGAATCGATCGCCAGCGCGTTGACCGCCATCATCGCCGCAATCAGCGCGACGAACTCGCGAAAGCCCATGCCGGCATGCGGCAAAACAGCCGGAACTGACTGGTTCTGGCGAAGGGTAGCATCGGACATGGATCAGGCTTTCGGCATCAAGACGCGGCCACGACGGCGACGATGCATGGCTTGCGCCTATAGCATCGGCCCGAAAATCGAAAACGATTTCCGGACCGGTCGCATAAATAATAAGGGAGGCGTTGCATTTACCTCAAGGAGCCAAACGGGCGCCCGCCGGCGGGGCGCTCAGATGTCGCGCAGCCGCATCCGCTTGTTGATGTAGAGCGCGACGAGCGTGCAGATCGCGCCGGACATCAGATAGACGCCGACCGCTCCGAGGCCGAAGCGGCTGGAGAAGCCAAGCGCTACCAGCGGCGCAAAGCCGGCACCGATCAGCCAGGCGAGATCCGAGGTCAGCGCCGACCCGGTGTAGCGGTTCTCGTTGGCGAAGCTCGAGGCGACGGCACCCGCGGCCTGGCCATGCGACAGACCGAGCAGGGAAAAGCCGATGAGGATGAACGCCGTCTGGCCGGAAGCGCTGCCGCCGAGAAGGAAAGGCGTCACCAGGCTGAAGATGGCGATGCCGACCGCGCAGATCGCGAGGAGGAAGCGACGGCCGATCCGGTCGGCGATGACCCCGGACAGGACGATGCCGATGAGGCAGAGCACCGCACCGTAAAGCTGTATCAGGAGGAACTCGCCGGGCGAGCGGTCGGAGAAGATGTCGATGTAGGAGATCGGAAAGATCGTCACGAGGTGGAAGAGTGCGAAGCTTGCCAGCGGCACGAAGGCGCCGATCAGCACCGCCCTTCCCTGCACCGTCAGGAGCTCAGAAACGCTGACCGGTGCGAGGTCGCGGGTCGTGTAGGCTTGGGCGAACTCCTCGGTCGCGATCAGGCGAAGCCGCGCGAAGAGAGCGACGACGTTGATGGTGAAGGCGACGAAGAAGGGGTAGCGCCAGCCCCAGCCGAGGAAGTCCTCGGTCGATAGATTCAGGAGGAAGAAGGCGAACAGGCCGCTCGCCACGATGAAGCCGATCGGCGCGCCGAGCTGCGGCATCATGGCATACCAGCCGCGGTGCTTCTCCGGGGCGTTGAGCGCCAGCAGCGAGGCAAGGCCATCCCAAGCGCCGCCGAGCGCGAAGCCCTGACCGAGGCGGAACAGGATGAGCGCCGCGATCGAAACGTTGCCGAGCGTCTCATAGCCCGGCAGGAAGGCGATCGAGGCGGTGGAGCCGCCGAGCAGGAAGAGCGCGATGGTCAGCTTGACGCCGCGGCCGTGCCGCCGGTCGATCGCCATGAACACCACCGAACCGATCGGCCGCGCGATAAAGGCAAGGCCGAAGATCGCGAAAGCGTAGAGGGTGCCGGTCAACTGGTCGACGAAAGGAAACAGCAGCGCCGGAAACACCAGCACCGAGGCGATGCCGTAGACGAAGAAGTCGAAGGATTCCGAGGCGCGGCCGATGACCACCCCGAGGGCGATCTCGCCCGGCGAAACGTGCGAGGACTCCGGCGAGACGGCTTGCGCGTCGCTCACGAGTTCCTTGGGAGGGGCCAGGGGCGCCGTGGACATATCATTCTCCTGCCGCCTTGCGGTGTGCCGCATATCCTGTGAACATGAAGCCTGTTGGCGTACCGATAGGGTGCGGAGCCGGCGCTCGTCAAACGAGATTGGCGTCTGGCGCCATGGACAAAACGTCCAATCCCCTCCCTTCACCCTCTACCATAGATGATGCCCCATCGCATCAAGGCTGAGATGACCCCTTTGTCCGCAAGATACCTTCGCATCCTGGCGATGCTTCCCCTCATCGCCCTCCTGGGCGGCTGCAACATGGTGGTCATGAGCCCCTCGGGCGACGTGGCAATGCAGCAGAAGGACCTGATCATCGTTTCGACGATCCTGATGCTGCTGATCATCGTGCCGGTGCTCGTCGCGACGGGCCTTTTCGCCTGGCGTTATCGCGCCTCGAACAAGGATGCGGTCTACGATCCCGACTGGCACCATTCGACCCGCCTCGAAGTCCTGATCTGGACCGCACCGCTGATGATCATCATCGCGCTCGGCGCCGTGACCTGGATTAGCACCCATCTCCTCGATCCCTATCGGCCGCTTAACCGGATCGATGCCAACCGCCCCGTCGGCGACATCAAGCCGATCACCGTCGAGGTCGTCGCGCTGCCGTGGAAGTGGATGTTCATCTATCCCGAGCTCGGCATCGCCACGGTCAACGAACTGGCGGCGCCGATCGACGTGCCCATCAACTTCAAGATCACCTCTTCAGCGATCATGAACTCCTTCTACATCCCGGCTCTGGCGGGCCAGATCTATGCCATGGCCGGCATGGAGACGAAGATGCATGCGGTGATCAACAAGCCCGGCGTCTACACCGGCATCTCGGCCAACTACTCCGGCGCCGGCTTCTCGGGCATGAACTTCAAGTTCCACGGCCTGGCGCAAGGGGACTTCGACACCTGGGTCGAGAAGGTGAAGACGCAAGGCACCGCGCTCAACCGGAATGCCTACCTCGTCCTCGAAAAGCCGAGCGAGAAGGTTCCGCCGCGCTACTTCGCCACCGTCGAGCAGGATCTCTACCAGGCGATCCTCAACATGTGCGCCGCCCCCGGCAAGATGTGCATGGACGAGATGATGAAGATCGACGCCCAGGGCGGCGGCGGCGAGGACAGCACCGCGGTGCGCGAGCGGCTGATGCAAGGCACCCACGACTTCGACAGTTTCGGCCACAGCTTCTCGCAAGGCGAGGAGGCGATCGGCGCCACCTTCCCGGCAACGAACCGCTCGTCGAAATCGAGCGAGCAGCCCGAAGGCATGCAGAACCGGCCGAACGCCACTCCGCCGGCCGGCGAGCCGGGTGCCGAGGCCCCGACCGGTCCGGACCAGTCGATGCCAGGAATGGACATGCCGCAGACGGAAGGGGGCCAGAACCCTGCCCCGACCCAGTTGGATCAGTAAGGCCGTCAGGCACTTCGCGCCGGACCCACAGACCAGAACGAGCAGCATCCGATGTTCAACGATATGAATCTTCAGCAACTGATCTTCGGGCGGCTGACGCTCGAGGCGATCCCCTATCACGAGCCAATCCTCGTCGGTACGTTCGCCGCGGTGGCGCTGGGCGGCATCGCGATCGTCGCGGCGCTGACCTATTTCCGCCTCTGGGGTTACCTCTGGACCGAATGGTTCACGTCCGTCGATCATAAGAAGATCGGCATCATGTACATCATCCTGTCGATCGTGATGCTGCTGCGCGGCTTCTCGGACGCCATCATGATGCGCGCCCAGCAGGCCATGGCCTTTGGCGACGCCCAGGGCTTCCTGCCGCCGCACCACTATGATCAGGTGTTCACGGCGCACGGCGTGATCATGATCTTCTTCTTCGCCATGCCGCTCGTCACCGGCATCATGAACTTCGTCGTGCCGCTGCAGATCGGCGCGCGCGACGTCGCCTTCCCCTTCCTCAACAATTTCAGCTTCTGGATGACCGTCGGCGGCGCCGTGACGATCATGCTCTCGCTGTTCGTCGGCGAGTTCGCGCGCACCGGCTGGCTGGCCTATCCGCCGCTGTCGGGGGCGACCTTCAGTCCGGGCGTCGGCGTCGACTATTACATCTGGGGCCTGCAGATCGCCGGCGTCGGCACGCTGCTGTCCGGCATCAACCTCCTCGTCACCATCGTGAAGATGCGCGCGCCCGGCATGACCATGATGCGGATGCCGATCTTCACCTGGACCTCGCTCTGCACCAACGTCCTGATCGTCGCCGCCTTCCCGGTGCTGACGGCAGTGCTCGCCCTCCTGTCGCTTGATCGCTACGTCGGCACGAATTTCTTTTCGAACGACCTCGGCGGCAACCCGATGATGTACGTCAACCTCATCTGGATCTGGGGCCATCCGGAGGTCTACATCCTCATCCTGCCGGCCTTCGGCATCTTCTCCGAGATCGTCGCGACCTTCTGCGGCAAGCGCCTGTTCGGCTATGCCTCGATGGTCTACGCGACCGTCGTCATCACCATCCTCTCCTACCTCGTCTGGCTGCACCACTTCTTCACCATGGGCTCGGGCGCCAGCGTCAACTCGTTCTTCGGCATCACCACGATGATCATCTCGATCCCGACGGGCGCGAAGATCTTCAACTGGCTGTTCACGATGTACCGCGGGCGCATCCGCTTCGAGGTGCCGATGCTGTGGACGCTCGGCTTCATGGTGACCTTCGTCATCGGCGGCATGACCGGCGTGCTGCTCGCCGTGCCGCCGGCCGACTTCGTCCTCCACAACTCGCTCTTCCTCATCGCCCACTTCCACAACGTCATCATCGGCGGCGTGGTGTTCGGCCTGATGGCGGGCATCAATTACTGGTACCCGAAGGCCTTCGGCTACAAGCTCGACGCCTTCTGGGGCAAGATGAGCTTCTGGTTCTGGCTGACCGGCTTCTACTTCGCCTTCATGCCGCTGTACGTGCTCGGCCTGATGGGCGTGACGCGCCGCCTCAGCCACTTCGAGGACCCGTCGCTGCAGATCTGGTTCATCATCGCGGCCTTCGGTGCGGTGCTGATCGCGCTCGGCATCGGCTCCTTCCTGATCCAGCTGGTCGTCAGCTATCGCAACCGCGCGGCGCTCGCCGACCTCACCGGCGACCCCTGGGGTGGACGGACGCTGGAATGGTCGACCGCCTCCCCGCCGCCGTCCTACAACTTCGCCTTCACACCCGTGGTGCACGACCATGACGCGTGGTGGGACATGAAGCAGCGCGGTTATGTCCGCCCGCTGAAGGGTTTCCGTTCGATCCACATGCCGAGCGGCACCGGCGCCGGCGTGATCATTGCCGGACTCTCCACCGCCCTCGGCTTCGGCATGATCTGGTACATCTGGTGGCTGGCGGCGCTGTCCTTCATCGGCATCATCGCCGTCGCGATCGTCCACAGCTTCAACTACAAGCGCGACTTCCACATCCCCGAAGGCGACGTGGTGCGCGAGGAAGACCAGCGCAGCCGCCTGCTGGCACAGGGGGTCTGAGACCATGGTTTCGACGACTGCAATGACCCCGGGCGCCATGACGGTCGAGCCCGGCGAAGACATCAACCGCTTCTACGTCGAGGGTGAGGAACCCCATCCGGAGAACGGCACGATGCTGGGCTTCTGGATCTACCTGATGAGCGACTGTCTCATCTTCGCGGTCCTGTTTGCCTGCTATGGCGTCTACGGCCGCAGCTATGCCGCCGGCCCCTCGGGGGCGGACCTGTTCGACCTGCCGCTGGTGGCGGTCAACACCGCCATGCTGCTGTTCTCCTCGATCACCTACGGTATGGCGATGCTGGCGATGGAGAAGGGCCGGCAGCGAGCGACGCTCGGCTGGCTGGCGCTGACCGGCGTCCTCGGCCTCGTCTTCCTCGCGCTCGAACTCTACGAGTTCGCCCACCTCATCCACATCGGCGCCGGCCCGCAGCGCAGCGCGTTCCTGTCGTCCTTCTTCACCCTCGTCGGGACGCACGGACTGCACGTCACTTTCGGCATCATCTGGCTGGTGGTGCTGATGACCCAGGTCGCCCGCCACGGCCTGATCGAGGCCAACCGTCGCCGTCTGATGTGCCTGTCGATGTTCTGGCACTTCCTTGACGTGATCTGGATCGGCGTCTTCTCCTTTGTCTACCTGATGGGTGTCCTGCCATGAGCGAGAACAACCTGGTTCACGCTGCCCCGAACGCCACCGACCATGGGCACGAGGGCAAGCACGGCACCCGCCAGAGCTACCTCATCGGCTTCGCGCTGTCGGTGGTCCTCACGGCGATCCCGTTCTGGCTGGTGATGGCCGACATCATCACCAGCTCGCGGGTGGCGGGCATTGCGATCATGGTGCTGGCGGCGATCCAGATCGTCGTGCACATGGTCTACTTCCTGCACATGAACACCAAGTCCGAGCAGGGCTGGAACATGCTGGCGCTGATCTTCACCGTGGTGATCGTCGTCATCACCCTCGCCGGATCACTCTGGGTGATGTTCCACCTCAACAACAACATGATGCCGATGTCGCAGCATGAAATGAAGAACATGCCGTGACGACGGGAGGCCGGCCCGAAGTCCGCGATACCCGCCCTGCCCGGGCGGGCCGTATCGCGGTTGCGCTCGCCGGCCTCTTCGTCTTCATCACGCTGATCGCCCTCGGCGCCTGGCAGGTCCAGCGCCTCGGCTGGAAGCTCGACCTGATCGCCAGGGTCGATGCCCGCGTCCACGCCGAACCCGCGCCGCCGCCCACCGCGGCCGTCTGGCCGGCCATTGCCGACGAGGAGTACCGGCGCCTCCGCCTCGACGGCACCTTCCGCAACGACCGCGAGACACTGGTCCAGGCCGTTACCGCGCTCGGCCCCGGCTTCTGGGTGCTGACGCCGTTGCAGCGCGCAAACGGCGAGACGATCCTCGTCAACCGCGGCTTCGTGCCGCCGGACCGCCGCGATCCCGCCACCCGCATTGCCGGCCAGATCGAGGGGCCGACAACGGTGACCGGCCTTCTGCGCCTCTCCGAGCCGGGCGGCGGCTTTCTGCGCGCGAACGACCCGGTCGGCGGGCGCTGGTACTCGCGCGACGTCGCCGCTATTACCTCGGCGCGCGGGCTGACGGACACGGCGCCCTACTTCATCGATGCCGACGCGGCGCCCAACATCGGCGGCTGGCCGGTCGGCGGGCTCACGGTCATCGCCTTCACCAACCATCATCTCGTCTATGCCACCACCTGGTTCACCCTCGCCGCGATGCTCGCGGCCGTCGGCGTCTGGGCATGGCGCGCGCGGCGCCGCCCTGCGGCATCGCAAATAGGCGAAGACGGCCTGTCGGCACCCGGGTCCCCTGCCCCATGATCCGCCTCACCCCAGAGACGGCGGCGGCGACCGAGCAGACCCTCTTCGGCGACGTCTTCCGGCCGCAATGGACCGGTGAGGATCCGCTGCCGAACGACGACCTCACCGGCCGCAAGAATTTCCTGCTGCTGATCCAGCTGCGCTGGCTCGCGGTCGCTGGCCAGGTGTTCAGCATGATGGTCGTCGCCATCGCGCTCGAGATCCCCCTGCCGCTCGGTCCAATGGGCCTCGTCATCGGGCTGCTGGTCGCGCTGAACTTCGCGAGCCACCTCCGGCTGCGGCGACAGAGCAGCGTCAGCAATGGCGAACTCTTCGGCGCGCTGCTCTTCGACCTCGCGGCGCTGACGGCGCAGCTGGCGCTCAGCGGTGGTGCATCCAATCCCTTCGTCTTCCTCTACCTCCTCCAGGTCACGCTCGGCGCGGTGCTGCTCGAGGCCTGGTCGACGGTGGTGCTGGTCGCCCTGTCGATCCTCTGCTTTGCCGGCCTGACTCTGTTCTACGTGCCGCTGGAGTTCGGCGCGCATCCGGGCCTCGGCGTCGAGAGCCTGCAGATCACCGGCATGCTGATCTGTTTTGCGATCAATGCGGCCTTGCTCGCGGTCTTCGTCACCCGGATCAACCGCAATCTTAGCGAGCGCGAGGCCCGGCTTGCCGGCATGCGCCAGCGCGCCGCCGAGGAAGACCACATCGTCCGGATGGGACTTCTAGCCTCCGGGGCCGCGCATGAACTCGGCACGCCGCTGGCAACGCTCTCCATCATCCTCGGCGACTGGCGCCGCATGCCGGCGCTCGGCAACGACCCCGAGCTTTCCGAGGAAATCGCGGCCATGCAGGCCGAGGTGCAGCGCTGCAAGACGATCGTCACCAGCATCCTGCTCTCGGCCGGCGAGACGCGCGGCGAGTCGGCCGGGGCGACGACGCTTCTCGACTTCCTCGACGGTCTCGTCGACGACTGGCGGGCGACCAAGCCGCTCGCCCGCCTGGCCTACGAGAACGGCATCGACGACGACATCGCCATCGTCGCGGAATCGACGCTGCGCCAGGGTCTGTTCAACATCCTCGACAACGCTTTCGAGGCCGGCGAGGGTTGGCTGCGCCTGACCGCCTCGCTGCAGGACGACACACTGCTTCTGGCCGTCGAGGACGATGGGCCCGGCTTTCCGGCCGAGATGCTGGCGACGGTCGGAAAACCCTACCAGTCGAGCAAGGGCCGGCTCGGCGGCGGGCTCGGCCTGTTCCTGCTGGTCAATGTCGTGCGCAAGCTCGGCGGCAGCGTCGATGCGCGCAACCGGCCGGAGGGCGGCGCCATCGTCTCCCTGGCGCTACCCTTGGAGGCCTTGGCGATCGATGGACGGTGATACGACGGAAAAGCTGCTGGTCGTCGTCGACGACGACGAAGCCTTTGCCAAGACGCTAAAGCGCTCCTTCGAGCGGCGCGGCTACACGGTTCGCGTCGCGCCGGACCTTGCGGCCTTGCGTTCGGTGCTGGAGGAAGCGACCCCCGGCTATGCGGTGGTCGACCTGAAGCTCGCCGGCGCCTCGGGCCTTGCCTGCGTGGAGGCGCTGCACGAGCACGAACCCGACATGCTGATCGTCGTGCTCACCGGTTTTGCCAGCATCGCGACCGCCGTCGAGGCGATCAAGCTCGGCGCCTGCCACTACCTCGCCAAGCCCTCGAACACCGACGACATCGAGGCCGCTTTCGGCCGTGGCGCCGGCGATACCGCCGTGCCGCTGACCGGCCGGCCGACATCGATCAAGACGCTGGAATGGGAGCGGATCCACGAGGTGCTGGCAGAGACCGACTTCAACATCTCCGAGACCGCGCGCCGCCTCGGAATGCACCGCCGCACGCTCGCGCGGAAACTGGAGAAGCGGCAGGTCAACTGACCACCGCCACTCCGTCTCACGTTCTTGCCGCCGCGCCGGTGACGCAAGATCGTGCCCCCGAGCGACCGGGCCAGCGCGGGCACGATTCCGCAGGGGAAGCCGAAGAGTCAGCACGCCCCTTCGAAATCGCGGCCTGAGTCCGCTACATGGTCTCGACTTCGAACTGACACAAAAGCGGACTCGGACGGGAATAAGCCAATTTTGTCAAAGCCTTGGACAGTCATTTCAGCATTATTCGACTGTCACATTAGCTTCATCGCCCGCCTGTAGAGGAAAGCCGAACCGCAGCCGCAGCGCCAGAACGGCTGCGCATCCGGTTCGTCGTTGAAACTCCTCAAGGAGCACACCCGTGACCTCTCGCACGATCGCCAGCCTCGCGCTCAGCGCCTCCTTCGCCTTCGCGCTGCCTGCGATGGCCCAGAACGCCGATCCGATCCAGATCGCCGGCTCCTCGACCGTTCTCCCCTACGCCCAGATCGTCGCCGAGAACTTCGGCGAGACCTTCCCCGACTTCGGCACCCCGGTCGTCGAGTCCGGCGGTTCGGGCGCTGGCCTGAAGCAGTTCTGCTCGGGCGTCGGCCCGGACACCATCGACATCGCCAACTCCTCGCGTCCGATCAAGGACTCCGAGAAGGAGACCTGCGTCAAGAACGGCGTGACCGACATCCAGGAAGTCAAGTTCGGCTATGACGGCATCGTCTTCGCGACCGATGCGGCCGGCCCGGACTTCAAGCTGACCCCGGACATGGTCTTCAAGGCGCTGACCGCCAAGACCGTCGTCGACGGCAAGGTCGTCGATAACGCCGCCAAGACCTGGGCCGACGTCGATGCCTCGCTTCCGGCCTGGAAGATCGAAGCCTACATTCCCGGCGAGAAGCATGGCACGCGCGAAGTCTTCGAAGAGAAGCTGCTCGCCGCCGGCTGCAAGTCGACCGGTGCCGCCGAGGCCTACAAGGCTGCCGGCATGGACGAGAAAGCCGTTGGCGAACAGTGCCACTCGGTCCGCAAGGACGGCGCTGCCATCGACATCGACGGTGACTACAGCGAGACCCTCGCCCGCATCGCCGCCAACAAGCAGGGCGTCGGCGTCTTCGGCCTAGCCTTCTACGAGCAGAACCAGGACAAGCTGAAGGTCGCGACCGTCAACGACATCGTGCCGACCGTCGAGACCATCTCGACCGGCAAGTACCCCGTGTCGCGCCCGCTCTTCTTCTACGTCAAGAAGGCGCACATCGGCGTCGTCCCAGGCCTGAAGGAATATGCCGACTTCTTCCTCTCCGAGCAGATGATCGGTGCCGACGGCCCATTGGCCCAGTACGGCCTCGTGCCGGCGCCGGATGCCGAGCGCGAGTCGTACCGCACCGACTTCGATGCCGGGAAGACCATGTAAGCAGTGACCGCGGGTACCCGGCCTCGCCGGGTGCCCGCACCTTTTGCTGCCGCCGCTTCAGGGCGATCGCCCCGCCTGAACCTTGCGAAGATAGGGATATTCGGTGTCAATTTTTGCGATTGTCGTAATCGTCTTCCTGATCGGGGCGATCGGCGCTTTTCTGGCGCAGAAGAAGAGCCGCGGGCTCCAGATCGAGCCCGGCCAGAAGATGCACTCGCGGCCGGCCTACCACGGCTCGTTCGTGTTCTGCTGGGCGGTCGTGGCGGCGCTCATCGCGCTCCTGATCTGCCTGATCGCCGCCCCCGTCGCGATCAACCGTAATCTTTCCGCGCACATGCCGACCGCTGCCGCCGACGGCGCCGCGCCCGCGAACGTGAATCTCGCCTACGAGATGATCGGCGCCATCGGCAACGGACTGCGCCTGCTGCCCTCCGACGAGCAAGCCGCTGCCTCGAGCCTGCCGGTGTCCGAGCTGCGCCCGCTGCTGCAGCGCCGCGGCATCGCCGTCGCGTCCTCGACCGAGGACTACATGGTCGCCCTAGCGGTCGAGAAGAACAAACTCGAGGACTATTCCCGGCTGGCGACGACCATCCTCGTCCTGGCGATGGCGCTGGCGGGTGCCGCCTACGGCCTGTCGAAGATCGCGGTCCGCCTGCGCGCCCGCAACCAGGTCGAGACCGTCGTCCGCTCGATCCTGATCCTCTGCTCCTCGATCGCCATCCTCACCACGGTCGGCATCATCGTCTCGATGTTCTCCGAGGCGGCCGACTTCTTCTCCCGCGTCAGCCCGCAGAGCTTCTTCTTCGGCACCACCTGGGACCCGCGCTTTGCCGGCGGCAGCGGCCAGGAAGGCCAGTTCGGCCTGATCCCGCTCTTTGCCGGCACGCTCTACATCGCCTTCGTCGCCATGCTCTTCGCCGTGCCGATCGGTCTGTTCGCCGCGATCTACATGGCGGAATATGCGAGCTCCAGCGTTCGCTCGGTGGTCAAGCCGCTGCTCGAAGTGCTCGCGGGCATCCCAACCATCGTCTACGGCTTCTTCGCCCTCGTCACGGTCGGACCGTTCCTACGCGACATGTCGAGCCAGCTGCACGGTCTCGTCACCGGCGACTATACGAGCTTCATCCAGGCGCAGAGCATTCTCACCGCGGGCCTGGTGATGGGCATCATGCTGATCCCCTTCGTGTCCTCGCTGTCCGACGACATCATCACGGCCGTCCCCGGATCCCTGCGGGACGGCTCGCTCGGCCTCGGCGCCACCCGCTCGGAGACGGTAAAACGCGTCATCCTGCCGGCGGCGCTGCCCGGCATCGTCTCGGCGCTGCTGCTCACCGCCTCCCGCGCCATCGGCGAGACGATGATCGTCGTGCTGGCCGCGGGCGTCGCCGCCAACCTCACCATCAACCCTTTCGAGGCGATGACCACGGTCACCGTTAAGATCGTCAACCAGTTGACCGGCGATCTCGTCTTCAACTCGCCGCAGACGCTGGTGGCCTTCGCGCTCGGCCTCACCCTCTTCGCGGTGACGCTCTGCCTCAACATCTTTGCCCTCTACATCGTCCGTAAGTACCGGGAGCAGTACGAATGACCGACGCGACCGTCGACGGCGCCCGCGCGCCAAGCCATGCCGCCCCCCGTCGCGACATCGGGATTAAGAAGCGCTACGCCGCCGAGCGCCGCTTCAAGACTTATGGCATCATCGCCATCCTGATCGGTCTTGCCTTCCTGGTGCTGCTGCTCTGGAGCGTCGTCTCCAAGGGCTATACCGCGTTCTTCCAGACCGAGATCCGGCTGCCCATCACCTTCGAACAGTCGATCGTCGACCCGAAGAACACCGGCGGTAAGGACGACAAGGCCCTGATGATGGCCAACTATCCGCGGCTGGCGCAGAACGCCATCGTCGCGGCGCTGAAGATCGACCCGAACGACAAGGCCGCCGTCAAGGAAGCCTCCGCCCTCGTGTCGCAAGGCGTGCGCATCCAGCTGCGCAACGAGGTGATGAACGACCTCACGATCATCGGCCAGACCCGCGACCTCTGGGTGTTCGCGGACTCGAAGGTCGACAGCTCGGTGAAGGGCCAGTTCGACAACACCGTCGAGGAAAGCCGGCGGCCGATCAACGACCGCCAGCTCGGCTGGATCAAGCAGCTCGAGGAAGCCGGCCAGCTGGAGCAGCGCTTCAACTGGGGCCTGTTCACCTTCGGCGGCTCGAGCCGCGCTGAAACCTCGGGCGTCGGCGTCGCGCTGATCGGCTCGGCCTACATGATGCTGATCGTTCTCGCTCTGGCGCTGCCGATCGGCGTCGCCGCCTCGATCTATCTCGAGGAATTTGCCCCGAAGAACCGCCTGACCGACCTTATCGAGGTCAACATCAACAACCTCGCGGCGGTGCCCTCGATCGTCTACGGTCTGCTCGGCCTTGCGGTCTTCATCAACTATTTCGGCATGCCCCGCTCGGCCGCGCTGGTCGGCGGCCTCGTGCTCAGCCTGATGACCTTGCCGACGATCATCATCGCCACGCGGGCAGCCCTCAAGGCGGTGCCGCCCTCGATCCGCGCCGCGGCCCTCGGCCTTGGCGCCTCCAAGATGCAGATGGTGTTCCAGCACGTCCTGCCGCTGGCCGCTCCCGGCATCCTGACCGGCACGATCATCGGCCTAGCACACGCCCTCGGCGAGACGGCGCCGCTGCTGCTCATCGGAATGGTGGCCTTCGTCGCAGACGTGCCTTCCTCGCCGCTGGCCGCCTCGACCGCCTTGCCCGTGCAAATCTACATGTGGGCGAACGAGGCGGAACGTGCTTTCGTGGAACGCACGTCCGGCGCCATCATGATCCTGCTTCTTTTCCTGGCTGCAATGAACCTTGCAGCCGTCATCCTTCGGCGGCGCTTCGAGCGTCGCTGGTAGAACGGTGGACAGAAATGATGGAAAATATTCAAGCGACACTCAATAAAGGTCCCGCCGTGCATTCAAACCGTCCGATCAAGATGAAGGGCGAGAACGTCACCGTCCATTACGGTGGCAAGCAGGCGCTGCATGGCGTCAGCCTCGACGTCCAGGATCGCCAGGTCACCGCGCTGATCGGCCCGTCGGGCTGCGGCAAGTCGACCTTCCTGCGCTGCCTCAACCGGATGAACGACACCATCGATCACTGCAAGGTCGGCGGTCTCATCACCCTCGACGGCGAGAACGTCTACAACCCCGCCATCGACGTCGTCGAGCTCCGGGCCCGCGTCGGCATGGTGTTCCAGAAGCCGAACCCGTTCCCGAAGTCGATCTTCGAGAACGTCTCCTACGGCCCGCGCATCCACGGCCTCGCCAAGTCGAAGACCGATCTGGAAGAGATCGTCGTCACCAGCCTGCGCCGCGCCGGCCTTTACGAAGAGGTCAAGGACCGGCTCGACGAGGCCGGCACCGGCCTCTCCGGCGGCCAGCAGCAGCGCCTTTGCATCGCCCGCGCGATCGCTGTGTCGCCCGAGGTCATCCTGATGGACGAGCCCTGCTCGGCCCTCGACCCGATCGCCACCGCCAAGGTGGAGGAGCTGATCGACGAGCTGAAGCAGAACTACACGATCGTCATCGTCACCCATTCGATGCAGCAGGCGGCCCGCGTCAGCCAGGTCACCGCCATGTTCCATCTCGGCAACATCGCCGAGGTCGGCCCGACCGAGAAGATGTTCCAGAACCCGGACGACAAGCGCACGCAGGACTACATCACCGGCCGCTTCGGCTGAACCAGCCGGCCGCGCCCCAAGACGGGCGCGGCCGGCGTATCCAATGATCCGCATCGCCGGCCGCGACCCGAGAGTCCCGCGACGGCAGCTGCGCCCAACGAGAACAGGGAGACGAACCATGGACGAGCACATCGTCACGTCCTACGACGAGGAACTGAAGTTCATCGTCCGGCGCATTTCCGAGATGGGCGGCCAGGCGGAACGCATGGTCGAGCGCTCGGTCGCCGCGCTCATCAACAGCGACTGGGGCCTTGCCCAGTCGGTCGTTGCGGATGACCTGATGCTCGACGCCGCCCAGCGCGAGCTCGACGAGCGTGCCATCATGACCATCGCCAAGCGCCAGCCGATGGCGCAGGACCTGCGCGAGATCGTCGGCGCGATCCGCATCTCCAGCGACCTCGAGCGCATCGGCGACCTCGGCAAGAACATCGCCAAGCGCGTCATCGCCGTGCACGAGCACCAGCAGCCGATCAAGCTGGTGCGTGGCATCGAGCATCTCTCCGAGCTCGCCATCGAGCAGCTGAAGGAAGTGCTCGACGCCTATGCCAGCCGCGACCACGTCCGCGCCCAGGCGATCCGCGAGGCGGATGAAGAAATCGACGCCATGTACACGTCGATCTTCCGCGAGTTGCTGACCTACATGATGGAAGATCCGCGCAACATCACCGCCTGCACGCATCTCCTCTTCAGCGCCAAGAACATTGAGCGCATCGGCGACCACGCCACCAACATTGCCGAGACCATCTACTACATCAAGACCGGTGAGCAGATGGAATCCGAGCGGCCGAAGAGTGACACCACCCCGTCGATGACCGTTGGCGTGAAGGATTCCGGCCCGTCGACCGGAAACATGTAGGAACAGGCAGATGAACGCGCGCATCGTCGTCGTCGAGGACGAGGAGGCCCTGGGCGTCCTCCTCCGCTACAATCTCGAAGCCGAGGGCTACACCGTCGAAGTCATCGACAATGGAGACGAAGCCGATCTTCGGCTCAAGGAGCAGACGCCCGACCTCATCATCCTCGATTGGATGCTGCCTGGCATTTCCGGCGTCGAGATCTGCCGTCGGGTACGCGGCCGGCCGGCGACGGAACGCCTGCCGATCCTGATGCTCACCGCCCGCGGCGAGGAGAAGCAGCGGATCCAGGGACTGACGACGGGCGCCGACGACTATCTCGTAAAGCCGTTCTCGATGGCCGAGCTGATGGCCCGGGTGCGCAGCCTCCTCTGGCGCTCCAACCCACAGAAGCTGTCCGACCATCTGACCGCTGGCGACATCAAGCTCGACCGCGCCAACCACCGCGCCTACCGCAACGGCCGCGAGCTGAAGCTCGGACCGACCGAGTTCAAGCTCCTGCAGTTCTTCATGATCTCGCCCGGCCGGGTGTTTTCGCGCGAGCAGCTGCTCGACGGCGTCTGGGGCCGCGACATCTATGTCGACGAGCGCACCGTCGACGTCCACATCGGCCGCCTGCGCAAGGCGATCAACCGCGGCCGCCAGCGCGACCCCGTCCGCACCGTCCGCGGCGCCGGCTACTCCTTCGACGAGCATTTCGCCGCCGTGGTGCCGACCTTGCAGCGCAGCGCCGACGACGAAGGCAAGATGGCGCTGGCCGAGCGTCAGGCAAGCGAGGGCTGACGCCTCAGTTTGAAGGAACGCGCCTCCGCTCACCCTCCGCCGCGAACCGCCAGACCAGCCTTGCCCGGTGACGGGTCCTTGAAATCTTGCAGGACCGTGCCGGCCTCGTCGGCCTGCCGGCTTGCGGCGCTGCCGGGTGCGTCGACGAAGGCGAGCACCGCCTCGGCGTAGCCGACCGGGTCCTCCAGCGGGGCGGAGTGGCCGACATTCGGGAGCAGCAAGAAGTGCGCACCGGGAATGGCGTTGGCGATCATCTCGGTATGCTCGCGGCTGATCGCCTCGTCGTGGTCGCCGATGACGATCATCGTCGGAACGGTGATCGAGGCCAGCTGCGCCAGCGTGAAGTTCGGCTCGTTGGCCCAGAGCGCGAAGATTTCGTCGTCGATGTTGTCGTAGTGGCCGAGCGCCGGCAGAGCCTTGCCCTCCGCGATCGCCTTGCGGTTGGCGAGGGCGCCGTCGGGCGTCACGTTGGCGGCCTGGATGAACATTCCCGACAGCCGGTCGGGGTGGTGGATGGCGATTTCGAGGCCGATGATGCCGCCATCGCTCCAGCCGACCAGCGATACTTTCGGCAGCTTCAGGAGATCGAGGAGCTTTAGGTAGTCGCGCGCCATCAGGTGATAGGTGATCGGCTTCTTGTCGCGCGTCGAGCGGCCCTGCCCGCGGCTGTCGGCGACGATAACGAGGTGATGCGCCGAGAGCGTCGCGATCTGCTGCCGCCAGACGTCTCCGCTGGCAAGGCCTCCGGGGATCAGCAGGATCGGCGGCCCCTTGCCGTAGATCTGGTAGAACATCGAGATGCCGTCGACATGCGCAAAGCCTGAATCGCGTGGTTTGACGAGCTTCAGCCGCGCTTCGGCTGTCTGGACCCCACCCACGCTCATCGCCAGTGCCAAGGCGCAGAGCAATCCGACGATCCGTTTCATGGGCGGCTCCATGTCCAAATTTTCCCAATCCTGAGCGCTTGCGCGTTGCAGCACAAGCATTGGAAGCGTCGAAAGATCCGGCTTTCCGTGCCTCCGGCTCGGCGCTGCAGGGTCTTCAGGCAGGCGGACACTCTCCCGTCAAGCACGACTGCGTGAGCGGCTGCCGGGAGCGCGCCAGGGCATGGAGCGCCGAGGCGTATTGCAACAAGTGTTGGCGAAACCCCGCCAAGCTTGTATCTCCGGCGCAACGCATGAAAAGATGAGACGCTGGACATGACCGACACACCCAAGGCCGAGACCTCCGAGACGCCAGCCACCGAGACGGCCGAGCACGCGGCACCGATGGCCGACATCGCCTTGCCCGACCGCCTTGCGGCCGATCCGTCGAGCCCGTTCCACAATCCCGAACTGCTGGCGATGGGTATCGGCGTCCGGTTCAAGGGCGTCGAGAAGACCAATGTCGAGGAATACTGCGTCAGCGAAGGCTGGATCCGCGTTCCCGCCGGCAATGCCAAGGACCGCCGCGGCAATCCGATGACGCTGAAGCTGAAGGGCCCGGTCGAGGTCTATCTGCGCGGAGAGGACTGAGGCCGCCGGCAAGGCGCTTTCCATCTTGGACTGCCGCACTTTGGGGCGCGACAATCCGTCGAATGCGGTCCGACAGAGCGCCGTGCGTCCCTAAGGGACACACGGCGCTCTGTCTTCTTTGTACTGAAAGCATTTTTCTTTGATTGGGTAAGTCCAACCAATCGCGGGATGCTCTAGAAGCGGAGCGCGTTGTAGAGGTCGACAATGCCCTCGCCGATATCGGCAAGCTCGGCCCTCAGCTGCTGCGAGAACAGGGCGGCGCCCGCCGCCGCCGCTTCGTCGCCCCGGAGGTTCTCGGTCACCGCCCCGCTGCGCACGTCGATGGTGATGACGCTCTGCGACACGGCCCCGTTCACGTCCACCGACTGGACTTTCAATGCGATCGTCTCGAGGCCTGCCGGTGGGTAGCCGAAGATGACGCCCCCGTTCTGCGACGACAGCCAGGCCGGCAGCGCGCGCCCGTCCGCCAGCGTCACCCGCGTTTCATGTCCGATCCGCGCGCCCTCGCGCGTCTCGCTTGCGGCCACCATCACGTAGAGGACGCCCTCGTTGATCGTGGTGTCGACGATGAAGGAGGTGCCGTCCCGTTGCGACAGCAGCTGCCCGATATCGGACCCGCCGAGGAAAGGCGCCGCGCTGAAGCCCTCGAGGCGGCCTCCGGTCTCGCGCCAGTCGGTCTGGGCCCGCACCGTGCGGGCGATCAGCTCGTCCGCCGGCATCCCGGCAAGGCCGTTGAGGTCCTGCATCGCGTCGATCGCGTTGTCGAGCGAGCGCTGGCCGACAGGCCCCGCATCGATGCTGCCTAGGCTGCCGACCGCCACCAGCACCTCGCCGTCGGCATCGACCGAGCGAACCGGCCGACCGATCGTCCTCGATGAGGCGTTCGCATCCGGTCCGGGCGCGGGAACGTCGATATCGACCGTCACCGGTTCGGTGCGGCCGGGGCGAACGCCGATGGTCGCGCTGCCCGTCACCGTCGCCGTGCCATCGCTGACCGAAAAGCTGAAACTGTCAGAACCGGTATAGCCAGGCGTCGGCACGTAGCTGTAGCGGCCGTCCGTCGTCAGCGTCAGCGTACCGTTCCGCGGCGCCTGCGTGACGGTGTAGACAAGCGGATCGCCATCGGGATCAAACCCGCCGAGCGTTCCCGTGGTCGGGCCGCCCGTTACTGAATCGATGCGCAGCGGCGGCAGCACTGGCGCATCGTTGACGGCGGCCACTGCCCCGCCGACGCTGCCGGTGCTGGTAAGGCCGGCTGCGTTGCGGACGCTATAACTGAAGCCCGCGGGACCGTTGTAGTTCGGCGACGGTGTGAAGCTCAGCGTTCCGTCCGGGTTCAGGGCAACCGCGCCCGACGCGATCCGGACCGGCGCGCCGACCGCAATCGGCCGGCCGTCGATCTCGGTGACCGTCAGCCCGGTACCGTCGGGGTCGCGGTCGTTGCCGGTCACGTCAAGCGTCACGGTACCGTCCTCCGGCACGGTGAAGCTGTCGGCGCCGGTCACCGGCAGGTCCGGCACGTCGGCGACCGAGACGCTGAACGTCTCGATCCGCGTCCCGCCCCGCCCGTCGGAGACCGCGACGGCAAAGCTGTCGCCGCCGTTGAAGTCGGCCGCCGGCGTGTAGGTGAAGGTCCCGTCGGCGTTGACGACGACGCTGCCGTGCGCCGGCGCCGCGGCAAGGGTGAACGTCACCGGATCGCCGTCAACGTCGCGTGCCAGGATGGCACCGCTCAGCGGCCGGTCCTCGATCGCCGACAGGCGGGTCGGCGAGGTCACGACCGGCGCATCGTTTACCGCCGCGACCGACACGGTGACGGTGTAGACGACGGCCGTAGTCCCGTCGCTGACCGAATAGGTGAAGCTGTCGGAGCCGTTGAAGTCGGCGTTCGGCGTATAGGTGTAGCTGCCATCGGCGCGCACCACCGCACGGCCGTTTGCCGCGTCGCCCGCGAGCGCATAGGTCAGCGGCGCGCCTTCGGCGTCCACGGCCACCGGCAGCCGGCCGGTCAGCGGCTCGTCCTCGCGGGTCGCCGCCGAGACGTCGCTGCCCACCGGCGCCTCGTTCGGCCGGGTGACATCGACGACGAACCGCACGGTCGCGGTGCCCCCTTGGCCGTCGTCTAGGGCGACCTCGAAGCGAGCCTGTCCGGAAAAGTTCGGCGCCGGGGTAAAGCTGAAGCGCCCGTCGGGGTCGAGACGGACGGTTCCGCCGGGCGGCTGGGCGACCAGCCTGTAGGTCAGCCCATCGCCGTCGACGTCCCGGCCAAGGATCGCGCCAGACACCGGTTGCCCGACCTTGGTCGTCAGGCTGACATCGCTCGCCGTCGGCAGGTCGTTGCGGGCCTCGATCAGGATGTCGGCGACAGAACTTGCCGATTGCGCACCGCCGGCGCCGGCATTGCCGCCGTCGTCCGTCGTCATCGTCAGCCGCACCGTTCCCGTCGCGTCCTCGGCCGGAGCATAGACCGGCGCGTTCGCCCCGGCGAGGAAGCCGTTGATCGACGCAAGCGTGCCGGTCAGCGTCAGGTGCGCCGTTCCCGATCCGCCGACCCGGACGCCGCCAGCGCCCGTCGCGATGAGCGTACCTAGGCTGACGTCGAGCGTGACGCTGATCGGGTTGCTGCCGGCGTCGGCATCCGCGACGGACAGGCCCGTTAGCCGCAGCGGGGTGTCCTCGACGGCATTGAACGTCGCCGGCAGCGTGTTCACCGGGGCGTCGTTCACTGCCGTGACGGCGCCCGAGACGGTGCCGATCGCGCGGCTGGGGCCGTCCGAAACCGTGTAGCTGAAGCGCGCGGGCCCGCTATAGCCGGGCGTTGCGGTGAAGGTCAGCTTACCGTCCGGTTCAAGCGTGACGCTACCGCCTGTCACCGCACGCGACTGGCCGGCGGCAATGGCGACGCCGTCGATCTCGGTCACCGCCAGCCGATCGCCGTCGGCATCCCTGTCATTGTCGAGCACCGCGAAGGTGGTGGTGCCGTTCTCGGCAACCGTAAAGTCATCGGCGGCCGCCACCGGCACGTCGTTCACCGAGGTGACGTCGACCGTGACGGTATAGGGCACCGTCACCCCTCCGGACGTGACGGTGTAGGTGAAGCTGTCTGGGCCGTGATAGTCGGCCGCCGGCGTATAGCGGAAAGTGCCATCGGCGCGGACCTGCAGGTCGCCATGCGCCGGTGGGGTGCCGATCCCGTAAACGACGGGGTCGCCGTCGGGATCGCTCGCCACGGGCAGCATCCCGTCATAGGCCGTGTCCTCGGTCGCCGTGAAGCGCGTTGCGGCGCCGACCGGCGGGTCGTCGGTGCCGGTCACCGTCACCGTCAACACCGCCTCAGCCGTGCCGCCTTGCCCGTCGCTGATGGCGTAGCGGATGCTGGTGGCTCGGGTCTCTCCCGCACCGAGGCCGATGAAGTCGGTGTCAGGCGCGAAGCGGTAGGTGCCGTCCGCGTTGAGCGTGAAGGAGCCGCCGGCCGACCCGGCGACAGCAACGCCCATACCGGCGGCACTGCCGGCGACCGACGACACCATCAAGGCATCGCCGTCGGGATCGCGGTCTGCGCCACTGCCGTTGTCGGCGAGGACCGAACCCGAGACGGTGCTGTCCTGGCTCGTGGCCACCCGGTCATCGATGGCGATCGGCGGGGGATTGGTGACGACGATCGTGAAGCGCGCCGTGGCGAAGGCCCCGGCAGCGTCGGTGGCCTGGATGACGACCGCATAGCGGCCGCCGCCAAGCTGGCTGGCGCCCGCATCGACCGTCCCGGAGAGGACGCCCGTCATGCGGTCGAGCGTCAGCCCGGCCGGGAGGTTCGACGCGGTATAGACGAGCGCGTCGCCATCGGCGTCACTGAAGTAGCCGGCGAGCGATACCGTCGTTCGCGCCGCGTCCTGCAGCGCGAGATCGGGCACGGTCGCAGGGCCGGTCGGCCCGTCGTTGACGGCCGCGACCGTGACGCTGACGGTGTAGACGACGGCCGTAATCCCATCACTGACCGTGTAGGTGAAGCTGTCGGCGCCGTTGAAGTCGGCGGACGGCACGTAGGTATAGTCGCCGTTCAGCGATATCGACACGGTGCCATGCGCCGGCGCGGCCGCCACGGCATAGCGCAGCGCGTCGCCGTCGACGTCGCTGGCGAGCGGCAGTGTGCCGGAGGCGGAGCCGTCCTCCTGGAGAGAGATGGACAGGTCGGCGCCGACCGGCGCGTCGTTCAGGCCGGTCACGGTGACGCTGAGAACCGCCTCGGCCATGCCGCCGGCGCCGTCCGAGACGGTGTAGACCACCGACGTCGTCCGCGTCTCGCCGGCTCGGAGATCCTTGAAGTCGGCGCCGGGATCGAAGCTGTAGCGGCCGTCGGCGCGGATGACGAACTGGCCGCCGCTGGAGCCGGTTACCCCGGCACCCACCCCAGCGGACGCCCCGCCGACGGCACTGACTGTCAGGACGTCGCCCTCGGGATCGCTGTCGTTGACGAGGAGGCTCGGCGATCCGCCGAAGCCGAGCCGCGTATTGGCGTCGGTCGTGGCGGTGTCGGGGCGGGCGATGGGCGCGTCGTTGGCGCCCGCGACGGTGATGCTGGTCGTCGCCGTCGGCGAGGCGAGGCCGGCGCTGTCGGTGGCGGTGAAGGCGAAGCTGCGCACGCCGGCTGTCGGGTTGTCGCTGGTGTTCTCGTAGCGCAGGCTGCCGATCAGCGCCTGCAGGTCGGCCGCGGGCATGGCGGTGCCGGCGCCCGCCGCGCTGGCGATGGCGAGCCCGCCCGCGCCGTCGTAGCGGAAGGCAAAGTTGGTGCCGCCGACGACGATGGTGCCGCTGGCCGCGGTGCCGCTGACGAACGCGACGGAACCGCCGAGGCGGATGATCTCGGCGGCGCCGTCACGTCCGGCACCGGTCACCATCAGCTGAAGCGCGACGATGTCGTCCTCGGCGTCGATGATGGCGGCGGCCGCATCCGCGGGGCGCACCGGAGCGTCGCCCTCGTTGAACGAGGCGGCATAGTCGACGCCGGCCGCCGGGCCGTTGAGGTCGACCGAGGCGGCATCACCAACGGCTGCGATCGCGATCGTCACCACCGCATCGGCGGTCCCGCCCTGGCCGTCGGAGATCTGGTAGACGAAGGACTGGGTGCCGTTGGCGTTGGGATTGGGCGTGAATGTCAACTGGCTCGCGCCGCTCCGCGTGATCGTGCCTTGCGCCAGCACCACGCTGCCGCCGTCCGCGATCGCCACGCCGTTGATCGCCGTGATCGTCAGCGGATCCCCATCGGGGTCAACATCCGCGACGCCGTCGACAGTGTTCGCGCCGGTGATCGGATCGAAGCTGACGGGCGTATCCTCCGTCGTCGTCACCCGGTCGTTTCCGGCGGTCGGCGCGGGGTTCGCGATCGTGTAGGTGAAGGTCCTATCGACGCCGAGCTGGCCGTCGCTCGCCGTCACCGTCACGCGGTAGACACCGCGCCCGACCTGGCTCGCGTCCGCCTTCAGATGGCCGGAGACGACGCCGGTTGCCGCATCGATCGTCAGCCCGTCTGGCAGGCCCGTCGCCGAATAGGTCAGCGTGTCGCCGTCCGGATCGCTGAAGGCGTTGGCGAGCTCAAACCGGACGAGGCCGCCGTCGACACCGCTGCGCGCCGGGATGGTGGCAGCGGTCGGCGCGTCGTTGCCGGCCTCGACGGTGACGGTAATGCTGGCCGAGGCCGTGCCGCCATTGTCGTCGGCGATGCCGTAAGAGAAGGAGTCGGTGCCGTTGAAGTCGGCGTTCGGCGTATAGCGCAGGACGGTGCGCAGGACCCCGCCAACGGCCGTGTCGACGAGTTCGACCTGGCCGTGGGCGGTCGCGACCGGGCCGCCGCCCCGGGTGATCGCCGTGCCGTTGACGCTGACGATGCCGATCGGATCGCCGTCGGGATCGCTGTCATTGGCGAGGACGTCGATGTCGAGCGGGGTATCCTCGGCGGTCGTCCGGGTGTCGAACGCGGCCACCGGGGCGATGTTGGTGACGGTCAGGATGCTGGAGAAGGATGCGCTGCCCCCTCGCCCGTCGGTCGCGGTGACCGCGAGCAGATAGTCCTTCGACCCGGTCGCGCCGGACGCATTGGCGGCGATGGTGCCGGAAATGATACCGGTCGCGGGATTGAAGGTGAGGCCCGGCGGCAGGCCCGTGACGTCATAAGTCAGCATGTCGCCATCGACGTCGCGGAACGAGCCGGAGAGGTCGAAGGAGACCGGCGCGCCATCATTGCGCACGAGCGCGGGCAACCGGGTCTCCACGGGAGCATCGTTGACCGCTGTCACCGTGACGGCGACGAAGCCGGTGGCAAAGCCGCCCTGTCCGTCGGAGATGCGGTAGGTGATGGTGTCGGCGCCGTTGAAATCGGCGTTCGGCCTGTAGGTCAGGCTGCCGCCCGTCCCGATCACCACGGTGCCGTTGGCGGCGGAGGCGGAGACGAGGGTCAGCGTGTCGCCGTCCGGGTCGCTGTCGCGGGCGTTCCCGCCGGCTGTGCCGTCGAGAACGTTGATGACGACGGCCGTGTCCTCGGCGGTCGTGGCGGCGTCGTCGACGGCCACGGGTGCCGGGTTCGTCACGCTATAGCGCAGGACGGCGCTCGTCGTCTGTCCGTCCGGGTCGGTGGCGGTGATCGTGATGCTGTAGACGCCGTCACGGGCCGGGCCCCCGAGGCTGGCATCGGCGCTGATCGTGCCGGTGATCCGGCCGGCGGCATCGAGCGTGAGGCCATCCGGGAGGCCCGTCGCGGCGAAGGTCAGGCTGTCGCCATCGGGATCGCGGAAGAAGACGGAGACGTCCACCGGCTTGTCGGTCAGCGACTGTCCGTCGAGGCCGCGATGGTCGGGGATCGTGGAAGCCGTCGGCGTGTCGTTGGCGCCGCCAACGGTGACGGTCAGCGTTGCGGTATCTTTAGTGCCGTTGGTATCGGTGATCTCGTAGCTCACCACCGTCGTCCGGCTCTCACCCGCCTTCAGGTCGTCGAAGTCGGTGCCGGAATCGAAACTGTAGCTGCCATCGCCTCGGATGATGAAGCGGCCGCCGTGCGATCCCCTGATTTCAGCACCGACCTGGTTGCCAACGCCCTCGACGGCCGTGACGCTCAGCGTCGCCCCGCCGTTGGCGAGATCGTTGGTGAGGACGTTGCCCGAGACCCGCTGGTTTTCACCGGCCGTGTTGTTGTCGTCGACCGCCTCGGGCGTCGTGGCAGCGACCGTCCAGTCGAAGCTTCGGGTCACGGTTCCACCCCGCCCGTCGTCGGCCGTGATGCTGGTCCGGTAAGTGTTGCCGACCGTCGCCGTGACATCGAGCACTCCGGAGATCCTGCCGGTAGCCGAGTCAAACGCAAGGCCCGGCGGCAGGCCGGTCGCCGCGAAGGTCAGCGCGTCACCGTCAACGTCGCTGAAAAAGCTGCCGGCTTCGAAAGCGATCGTCTCGTTGGTGCTGTCGGTTCGATCGAGTAACGGCCGGGCGCTCGGGGCGTCATTGACCGCCGTGACGGTCACCGTCACGCTGGCCGATGCGGTCCCGCCATTATCGTCCGAGACGGTGTAGAAAATCGTGTCGGTGCCGTTGAAATCGGGGTTCGGCCTGTAGCTGATCACCCCGTTCTGGAAGGTCACGGTGCCATGCGCGGCAGAGGCCGCAATCACGGTCAGCGGGTCGCCGTCGGGATCGCTATCGTTGGCGAGGACGGCGATGTCGACCGCGCTGTCCTCGACCGTCGTCGCCACATTGTTGACGGCTCTCGGCGGCGGGTTCGCGACCGTCCACTGGAAGAATTGCGTCTGGGAGGCCCCGGAGGGGTCCGTGGCGGTGATCACCACCTGGTAGAGCCCGCCATTCGCCTGGCTGGCCGCCCGATCGACCGTCCCGGTGAGGCGTCCCGCAGAATCCAGCGAAAGCCCCGCCGGAAGGTTTGACGCGGTGAACGTCAGCACGTCGCCGTCGACGTCGGTAAACAGCGGCGCGAGGTTGCGGTCGATCCTCTCGCCATCCACGGCCGTCAGCGCCGGCGCCGGACCGGTGACCCGCGGTGCATCGTTAATGCCGGTCACCCTCACCGTCACGGCCGCGGAATCCTCGCCGCCGTTCGGGTCGGCAAGGGTGTAGTCGAAGGATTCCGTGCCGGTGAAGTCGAGCTTCGGCACGAAGCGCAGCACGGCGCGACCGTTGGCGTCCGTCACCAGCGTCACGGTGCCGTTCGGCGTGGCCACCGCCGGCCCGCCGAGGGTCAGCGCGGCACCGTTGACCCGGACGATCGTCAGCGTGTCGTTGTCAGCGTCGCGGTCGTTGTCGCGGACGTCGATGTCGACCGCGGTCTCCTCGGCGGTCGTCGCGCTATCGTCGCGCGCGTCCGGCGGGATGTTGACGACGGTGTAGTTGAAGGTGACCGACACTTGCGATGGGCTGCCGTCGCTATTGGTCAGGCCATCCCGGGCGGTGATGGTGATGGCATAGACCTGAACGCCGGTCGCACCGGACGCGCCGGCATCGATGGTGCCGAAGATGAGGCCGGTCTGCTGGTCGATGGCGAGGCCTGCCGGCAAGCCGCTCGCCGTGTAGGTCAAGGTGTCGCCGTCGGGATCGGAGAAGAAGGCGGACGCGTCCAGATTTTCCGGCTGCCCGTCGGTGCGGGTCCGATCGGGAATGCCGGTGCCGATCGGCTGGTCGTTGACCGAGACGACGGTGACGGCGACCATCGCGGTCGCCGTGCCGCCATCGGCGTCGGCGATGACGTAGGTGATGGTGTCCCGGCCGGTATAGTTGGCGTTCGGCGTGTAGGTGATCGCGCCATCGGGCGTGAAGGCCACGGTCCCGTGCGCCGCACTTGCCGACACCAGGCGGATCGGGTCGCCATCCGGGTCGCGGTCGGCACTGCCGCCGCTGGCGGTCCCATCGAGGACGTTGAACGAGACGGGGACGTCTTCGCTCGTCACCGCCGCGTCGTCGACGGCGACCGGCGCCGGGTTGGTGACCACGGCCGTGTAGGTGCCTGTCACCGTGGCGCCGCTCGGGTCTGTCGCGGTGATCGTCACGGTGTAGACGCCATCGCCGTTCGGACCACCGCGGCTGGCGCTGCGGTCGATGGTGCCGCTCACCTGTCCGCCGGCGCTGATCGTAAGGCCGGCCGGCAAGCCGGTCTGCGAAAAGGTCAGCCGGTCGCCATCGGCATCGGTGAAATACTGTGAGACGTCGAAGCTCTCGGCTTCACCGTCCAGCCGCAGGCGGTTGGGCATCGCCGTGCTGGTCGGCGTGTCGTTCACAGCGGTGACGGTGACGGCGACGGTGTATTCGCGGCTGCCGCCCTGCGCGTCGCTGACGCTGTAGCTGAAACGGTCGGTGCCGTTGAAGTTGGCTTTCGGCGTGTAGGTATAGGCGCCGCCGGGCGAAATCGTCACCGTGCCCGAGGCGGGCGCGGTCGTGCCGAGAGCATAGATCGGTGTGTCGCCATCGGCGTCGATGGCCGCCGGCAGTTGGCCGCTGACGGTGGTGTCCTCGGCGGTCGAGAGGCTGGCATCGCCGGCGGTCGGCGCGTCGTTGACCGCCGTCACCGTGCCGCTGACCGTCGCACTGGTGCTCAAGCTGCCGTCGGAGACCGTATAGTCGAAGCGGATCGGCCCGTTGTAATCCGCGGCCGGGCGGAAGGTGAGGCTGCCGTCGGCGTTCAGCGTGACGGTGCCGTGGCCGTTGCTGACGGCGACGGTGCCGCCGATACCGATCGACTGGCCGTCGATCGCGGTGATGGCCAGGGCGTCGCCCTCGGGATCGGCGTCGTTCTGTAAAGGGGTGAGGATAATCGCGGTGTCTTCCGCGGTGGTGAAGCTGTCGGCCTGCACCACCGGCGCATCGTTCACCGCGGTCACCGAACCAGAAACGCTCGCCGTCGCACTGCCGCCCTTGCCGTCGGAGATCGTGTAGCTGAAGCCGACGGGCCCGTTGACGTCAGCGTCCGGCGTGAAGGTCAGTGTCCCGTCGGCGTTCAGCGTCACGCGGCCGCCCGCGACCGCCAGCGTGTTGCCGGCCACAATGCGGGTGCCGTTGATCTCGATCACGCTGATCTCGTCGCGATCGACGTCGCTGTCATTGCCGAGGACGTCGATCACGACCGCGGTGTCCTCGGCCGTGACGAAGCTGTCGGCGCGCGCCATAGGCGCGTCGTTGACGGCGATGATCGTGCCGGACACATTCGCCGTCGAGACGTTTCCTTGCCCGTCGGACACGGCGTAGGAGAACGAGACCGGTCCGTTGAAGTCGGCCGCCGGCACGAAGCGAAGCGTTCCGTCGGCATTGAGGGTGACGGTCCCGCCGGCCGTTGCCACTGTCCCGCCCACCGCGATGGCGGTGCCGTCGATCGCCGTGATCGTCAGCGCGTCCCCGTCGGGATCGCTGTCGTTGGCAAGGACCGCGATCGTGGCCGCTCCGTCCTCGCTGGCCGAGAAGCTGTCGGCGCCAAGACGCGGCGCATCCTGCACCGCCGCCACCTCGATCAGCGCAGTCGCACTCGCCGTGCCGCTGCGGCCGTCCGAGATGGTGTAGCCGAAACGCACGGGGCCGTTGACGTCGGCCGTCGGCGTGAAGGTCAGCGTCCCGTCGGCGTTCAGCCGTATGCTGCCGCCGGACACCGCCGCCGATCCGCCAGCGACGATGCTCTGCCCGTCGATCGCCGTGACGGCGAGCGGATCGTTGTCGCGGTCGCTGTCGTTGAGGCGCACGTCAAAGGTCACCGGCGTGTCCTCGGTCGCGGCAATGCGGTCGTCGGCGGCAACCGGCGCGGTCTCGACGGACGACACCGTGCCGGAGACTGTGCCCGTCGCCGTGCCGCCTTGCCCGTCCGACACGGTGTAGCGGAAGCTCGGATTGCCGCTATAGGGCGTCGTCGGCGTGAAGGTCAGCGTGCCGTTGGCGTTGAGCGCAACGCGCCCCCCGGTGACCGACACGGCCGGACCGCCCGCGGAGATCGGGGTGCCGTCGACCTCGGTCACCCGCAAGCTGCCGCCGTCGACATCCCGGTCGTTGGCGAGGACGTCGAGGGTCACCGCGGTCTTGTCGTCGGTGCTGAAACTGTCGGCGCCGGCCACCGGCGCGTCGTTCACCGTGGTGACGCTGACCGTCGCCACCGCGACGTTCGAGCCGAGGGCGCCGTCGCTGACGGCGATGTTGATGCTGCGCGGCACCGTCGACGGGTTCTCCGAGGTGGAGAGGTACCGCACCTGGGCGAGCGCCGCCGCATAGTCCGCCTTCGTCGCCGACCCCGACAAGGTCAGCGTCGCGGTTGCGCCGTCATAGCTGGCGCTGATGCCGGACGGCAGCGTTCCGCTGATCGCCAAGAGATCGCCCGCCTGTGCGTTGGCGATGACGATCGTGGCCGAGGTCAAGTTGGCGTTGTCGACGTCCGAGACCGACAGGTTGGCGCTGACCACCGCGACGCCGGCGCCGTTCTCGGCATAGGCCACCGCCGTGCCGGTGCCCGCAGCGGTCGTGTCGAGGTCGATCACCGGCGCGTCGTTCACCGCCGCCAGCGTGATCGCAACGCTGTCAACGTCCCTCATCGCCCCGCCCGGACCGGTATTGCCGCCGTCGTTCGTCGTCATCGTCAGCGTGACCGGGCCGTTGACGTCGGTCGCCGGCACGTAGACCGGGGCCGCGGCACTGGCGAGGTAAGCGTTGAGGTTCGAAAGCGTCCCCGACAGCGTGAGGGTTCCCGTCCCCGATCCCGAGACCACCACACCGCCGCCCGAGACAGCGCCAAGGCTGCCCGAGGCGACCGCGAGCGTCACCGTCATCGCGCCCGAGCCGGCATCGCTGTCGGAGATCGACAGGCCGGTCAGCGTCAGGCTGTTGTCCTCGGTGCCGGAATAGCCCGCCGGCAGCGTGTTCACCGGGGCGTCGTTCACCTCGGCGACGGTGATCGTCGTCGTGTCGGTGTCGGAGAGCGATCCGCCGACGCCGGTATTGCCGTTGTCGCGCGTCGTCATCGTCAGCGTGACCGGGCCCGACGCGTTCGCCACCGGCACGAAGACCGGCGCCGATGCGCCCGCCAGATAAGCATTGAGCCCGGAGAGCGTGCCGGACAGCGTCAGCGTCGCCGAACCCGAACCCGAGACCGTCACGCCGCCGCCGCTCGCCGCCGTCAGTGTCCCCGACCCGACGCCGAGGGTCACCGTCAAGGCGCCCGAGGCCGCGTCGGCATCCGAGATTGACAGGCCACTCAGCGTCAGGCGGGTGTTTTCGCTGGTGGTGAAACCAGCCGGGAGGCCATTTACTGGTGCATCGTTCACGGCCATCACGGCGATCGTCGTCGTCGCCGTGTTCGAGAGGAGGCCCCCGTCGCTGACATTGACGGTGACGGTTCGCGCGACGGTCGGCGGGGCGTCCGAGGTCGAGAGGTAGTGCACCTGACGGATCGCCGCCTCGTAGCTGGCGCGGCTCGCCGTGCCGCTGAGCGTCACGGCAATGCGGCCGGCGACGTTGGTATCGGTCGCGACGCGGATGCCGGACGGCAGCGCGCCGTCGATGACCAGGAGATCGCCGGCCTGCGCATTCGTCAGCGTCACCACCGCCGCGGCCAGCGTGGTGCTGTCGGGATCGAACACGCTGAGTTGGGGACCACCCACCGAAACGCTGGCGCCGTTTTCGGAATAGGACGTCGCATAGTCGAAGTCAGGCGCGGTGACCGTCAGCGTCCCCGACACGCTGCTCGCGTAATTTCCGCCGGTATTGGTGAAGTCGATCGTATTGCCGCCCTGCACAAAGACCGGCAACGTCACGGTGCCGCTGTCCGGCACCAAGCGCTCGAGCACGGTTGAACTGGTCGTCCGGGTGCCCCAGAACTCGATGCCCTGCGGCGTCAGGATCACCTGGACGCGCGGCAGCCGGTTCGTGTTGGCGAGTTGCGGGCTGGCGACCTCCGCGCCGTCGGCGAAGCGCAACAGGACCTCGCCGGTGGAGCGCGAGTCGGCAACCAGCTGGAAGTCGGTGGCAGAATGGATCGCGCTGCCGTTGACCGCGATCTTGAACGAGCGCTCGATGGTCGAAAGATTGAGCACGGCCCGCGTGCCCGCGACATCGAGGGGCGCGGCGACCGTGAAGTTCCAGGAGAAGGCATTGTCGGCACTGCCGAACAGCGCAATGTTCGGCGAGGCGCCGGAAAAGGTCCCGCCGGAAACGACGTCGCGGGAGCTCGATGACCCAGTGAGCGCGATCGCGGTCGGGGTGCCGCCGTCGAGATCGATCAGCGGCGGGCGTGCGTTGTAGCCGAAGTCGGCGCTGAGATCGCTGCCGCCGACGCGTGATATCGTGACGGCTTTCGTGGTGCCCGTCGTCGCCGGAGCGGTGCCGAGGACACCGCCGGCATCGGAAATGCGGACGACGTAGGCGCCCGGCAGGACGCTGGTGAACAGGTAGCGTCCGGCGGCGTCGGTGGTGTCGGTGGCCAGCACCCGCTCCCCGGCATCCGCCGTGCCATTGCCGTTGACGTCGTCGATCAGTTGGACCGTGACGCCGGACAGTCCGGTATCCCCCGCGCCGAACACGCCGTCGAGGTTGTTGTCGTCGAACACCCGGTCGCCGATCATGCCGGTCTGCGGCGTGAAGGTCGTGGCGTCGGACGGCGCCCCGAGCGGATTGGTGCCATTGGTGGTGATGGTAATCGCCGAGCCGATCAGCGCCCCCGTCACCGGGTCGATCTGCTGGAAGGACGCCCCGACGAGATAGGCGTTGCCTTCCGCGTCGCCGCCGCCCTGGAAGGTCGTGCTGCTGCCGGTGACGGTACTAAGGATTTCCCCCGAGGCAAGGTCGTAGCGGGTAATCGTGGCGTCGCCCCCACTGATGCTGAGAAGCGCGTTCCTGGCGGGATCGAGCGCGAAATCGCCCCAGTTGTTGCCGCCGCCGACGATCGCCCCGAAAGTCGAGATCGCGGCGAGCGTGCGGCCGTTGTCGCTGAAGGTCAGGCGGTAGATCTGGTCGTCATTGCCGGAGACGTTCTCGACGCCGAGAAAGAGCGCGTTGTTGGCGAAGGCAGCTGCCCCGCTGCCCAGACCGCTGCTGCCCACAACAAGGCTTCTGCCGGAACCGTTGTCGGTGAGATCACCGTCGATGAGGATGTAGCTGTTGTTGACGTAGTCGTAGGCGAAAAGACCCCGATTGGCGTTCTGCGAAGCGCTATCGGTGAAATAGATCAGGCCGTTCGCCTGGTCGGAGCCGAGCGAGTTCAGTGTGTTGCTCACGTCGATGCTGCCGATCGTGCCCGGCGCCGTCGAGATCGCGGTTGCCTTTCCGGTGGTGGCGTCGACGCTGTAGAAGGTGCGGCCCACCACCACGACGAAAGCGCCCTTGCCGGTGCTGGCGGACGCGTTGAGCGTCGCCTCGAAGGCGGCCTGGGTCGCCGCGTCGATGGCCACGCGGCTCTCGATCTGTCCGGTCTGGCGCTCCAGCACCCAATTGCCCTGTCGGTCGGCAGCGCCCGTCAAATCGGTCGAGGCGGCGATATCGGCGCCGGTCAGCCGGCCCAGCAGGTCCGTGGCGACAGCGCCGCGCGTGCCTTCGCCGAAATTGCAGCCGTAGACGAGGATGTCGGCATCGGCGGAGAGGCTCTTGCCGATCTCCTTCAGCGCCTGCGCGTGCTCGCCCGCCATCGACAGCGAATCCAGCGTCGCCGTGCCGAGGGAGAGCGTGCCGGCATTGCCGTGCGAGATGATGTGGAGAGCCGAAACGTCCCGGCGTCCGGAGAGCGCCGCGGCGATCTGCGCGACGCCGTCCTGGCCGGCATCGAGCACGACCACCTCGAAATTCCCGCTGATGCCCGCGACGAGCTGGTCGGTGCCCTCGACCGTCGGATCGACGAAGACGATCTCTACCGGGCCGCGGGCGGGCGCCGTGTCCGCCGCCTGCGGCGTGCGCTCCGCCAAGGCTTCGCGGTGCACGCTTTCGACGGCGGGGGCGGGATGGGCGAGCGCCAGCGCCGCCGACAGCGCCGCTATGTCGTGGTGGCCGGACGCAGCGTCGGCGGATGCCGGGGCGCCACCCTCGTGCGCGCCTTGCTGGGACTTCTCCACCGTTTCCGCGCCGGCGCCGTCGAACGCGATCCGCGCCTCCAGTTCCATGAACATCGCGGCGTAGCGAGCCCCCGTGGAAGGCGTGGCCGCGGCTTGTTCCGGCGTCGCACGGGTCGGCTTGGCCTGCTCCGGCGTGGCACGGGCTGGCTTGGATTGACGGATTGCCATCGGACACTCTCCGCTGTCGGTCGCAAGGACCGCCTTTCGGTTCGATGCTCACCCTTCCGCCGCCTATCGAGCCGACCGCAGAACGCATCCCATGCGAGCAGAAACCATAAGTAGCGCAAGGCGAAAAGGGGGTTTTAGTAATCGGCTAACTTACCGTCAGCCTGAGTTAAGTTTCGATCGTTAAATCGATGAATACTTTCACTCCAAGCATAGGATGGACCGGATACGGCGGTCTGGACGATGCGTTTCCGACGGCAAGCATTCGTCAGGAGCTTCCGCACACCAACGGGGTATTTCGTGCAGCGCCATCTCGTCCTGATCTCGCTGGCCAGCCTGCTGGCCGGCTGCACGACCCAGCCAAAGCCGTTCGGCAGTGCCCAGCACTATGCCTTCGCCACGGCACGGCTGGCCGATGTTACGGCGCTACAGGAACCCGTCTCGGGCCGCCTCGGCCTCTATGACGCCATGGCCCGCGCGCTGAAGTACAATCTGGACGCGAAGGTCGAGATCATGGCCTCGGCGCTGAAGATGCGCGAGCTGCGGCTGTCGGGCTACAGCATGCTGCCGGGCCTCGTCGCCGGCTCAGGCTATGCCGGCCGCAACACGCCCGACGCCTCCACCGCCGCGCTGCGCGATCCCAGCATCGCCAGCGCCGATCTCGGCTTCACCTGGAACATCCTCGACTTCGGCCTGTCCTACGTCCGCGCCCAGCAAGCGGCGGACGACGTGCTGATCCAGGAGGAAAAGAAACGCAAGGTGGTCAACCGGATCATCGAGGACGTGCGCACCGCCTACTGGCGTGCCGCCAGCTACGAGCGCCTGGTCGACCGCCTCCGCGCGCTCGAAGGACGCGTCCAGGGCGCGCTGCGCGACACCCGCAAGCTGGCCAGCGGCGACGAAACCTCGCCGCTCGTCGCCCTCACCTATGAGCGCGAGCTGATCCAGGTGCAGCGGCAGATCGAGAAGCTCGAGGGCGAGCTGAAGGTCGCCAAGAGCCAGCTCGCCGCCCTCGCCAACATCCGGCCGGGCTCGGAGTTTCGCCTCGACGTTCCCGCGCAGCGGCCGGTGGCGCTCGGTCTGCCGCGCGATACCGCCAAGCTCTACGCGATCGCTGCGACCAACCGCCCGGAAATGCGCGAGATCGCCTACGAGCTCAGGGTCAACGACCGCGAGGCCGACGCCGCGATCCTCGAACTGCTGCCGAGCTTTAACCTCTATGCCGGTCCGAACTACGATTCGAACCGCTATATCCAGACCAATGACTGGGTCTCCTACGGTGCCAAGGTCAGCTGGAACCTGATGAAGCTGCTGGCCATGCCGTCCACCAAGCAGAAGATCGCGGCGCAGGAGGACCTCCTGCAGCAGCGATCGCTCTCGGTGGCGATGGCGATCATGACACAGATCCAGGTCAGCCTGATCCGCCACGATCATCTGCAGAAATCCTACGACACCGCCCGCGGCCTTGCCGCCGTCCAGCACAAGATCGTCCGCCAGGTCCGCTCCGAGACCGAGGCGCAGCGGACCTCGGATCAAATCCTGATCCGCGAGGAGATGAACACGCTGGTGGCGGACGCCGAGATGGACATGGTCTATGCCGATCTCCAGAACGCCTATGCCAACGTCTATGCCTCGCTCGGCATCGATCCCTTCCCGCCCGGCATGAGCACGTCGCAGAGCGTGGCGCAAATTTCTGCCGCGCTGCAGGCGATGTGGTTCGAGCGCGGCGAGAAGCTCGGTGATCCGAAGGTCCGCGCCGCCGCCGGACGCAGCGTGACGATCACCGGCTCGGTTCCGGACAGAAGCGCGCCGGCGCAAAAGCGCGAGGCCGGATCACCATCGCCGCTGCCGGATGTGCCGGATCCGACGGTCACCGCTTCCATCGTGCCTGCTGCTTCGGCGCTCACCGCCGCCAAGGCCGCGCCATCGGCGGCGGCCGAGGCCGTATCGGACACCGCCGCGGGACCGCCGCCCGAGGGCCCTGCTCCGCGCGCCGTCGCACGCCGACCTCGCGTCCCGTCGCGCCCGCCGGAAGCTGCGGCGCCGCCCGCTTCCCCGCCGCTGCTCGGACCCGGATCCGAAGCGCCCGCGCTGCGCGGTGCCGTCTCCGCGGCAGCGGAGGATCCGGATGGCCCGGCCTTGGCGGTGCTTGTCGCCGCGGCAGCCCCCGATGCCTCAGCGTCACCTGCCCGCTGATATTCGAGACCGGCCCGATCCTCGGAGAAAGGCCTGAACTGTCGAGACTGGAATTTCCCATGCGCCTGCCGAAGCGGCTGATCTGTCTTGCCGGAGCCGCGACGCTCGCGCTGTCCGCTGCCGCGCCCGCATGGGCCGATGATGCCAGCCTTCGCGGCATCGTCCGGGCGGTGAACGAGGCGTGGATCTCGAGCGATCTCGGCGCACCGATCGCCGTGCTGCCGCTGCGCGAGGGCGAGGCCTTCGCTAAGGGCGATCTCCTTGCCGGGTTCGACTGCGCGGGTCTTGCCGCCGAGCTGAAGTCGGCCGAGGCGAAGCTTCGGGGCGAACAGATCACCTTCGAGAACAACCTCCGCCTCGCCAAGTCGCGGGCGGCCGGCCGCGTCGAGGTGCAGCTGTCCGAGGTGAAGGCTGCCCAGGCCGCGGCCGACGTCGAGGCCTACCGTGCCAAGTTCGGGCAGTGCGAGGTCCGCGCGCCTTATGCCGGCCGCATCGGCCAGCTGCGCGCCCATGCGCACGAGATTCCCGTGCGCACCGAGCCGATGATGCAGATCGTCGGCGTCGAGGAACTCGAGATCGACATGCTGCTGCCGGCGGCCTGGCTGCGCTGGCTGGCGCCAGGCACGCGGTTCACGCTCGCGATCGACGAGACCGGGGCGCCGGTCGAGGCGGAGGTCGCGCGCATCGCCGCGGTCGTCGATCCCGTCAGCCAGACCGTCAAGGTCATCGGCCGCTTCACCGGCGGCACCGAGGGCGTGCTGCCCGGCATGAGCGGCCCTGCGGGCTTCGTCGTGCCGCATGGTTGAGCCGGTCCGGATCACCGCGGCCGTTCCAGCGCGGCAGCCCACTGCTGCCCCGGCGCCGGAAAGACGCCAGCCGCTGGAGATGCTGCTGCAGATCGAGGCGGAGGCGCGGCGCGCCCCGACGGTCGCCGAACTCGCCTTCCTCGCAGCCAACGAGACGCTGCGCCTCTCCCGCGCGCGTCAGATCTTCGTTCTCGCCGCGAGGGGGCCGGGTTTTCGCATCGCCTCGGTGTCCTCGATCGGCCAGGTCGACCGCAACGCCCTGCGCATCCTTTGGATCGAGAGCGTCGTCGACGCGCTCGCCGCCGATGTCGGGCTCGACCAGCCCCGCGAGTTCACCTTGCCGGCCTATGGCGATGCCGATCCGGTTGAAGCCAGCAGCTATCCCTTCCGCTATCTGCGTTGGCTGCCGTTCCGCTTGCGCGACGGCCACGTCTTCGCCGGCATGCTGCTCGCCCGCGAGATCCCCTGGAACGAGGCCGACGATCTAGTGACGGCGCGCCTCGCCGAGACCTATGCGCATGCCTGGTCGTCGCTCGCCGGGCCGCGCCGCCTGAAGCGGCGCATCGCGGTACGGCCGACGCTCGCCGCCGCCGCTTTCGGCCTTGCGATCCTCGCGATTTTCCCGGTCTCGCTGACAGTGCTTGCGCCCGCGGAGGTCGCCGCGATCGGGCCGCGCATCGTCGCCGCCCCGCTCGACGGCGTGATCCGCGAAATCCGCGTCGAACCGAACCAGGCGGTCGCGGAAGGCGACATCCTCCTCACCATGGCCGACACGGTGCTGCGCAACGAGCTGGCGGTGGCCGAGCGCGACGTCGGCGTGGCGCTTGCCGGCTTCAAGCGGATCAGCCAAGCCGCGATCGGCGACGCCAAGATGCGGGCCGACCTTGCCGTCGCCCGCACCGAGCTGGAGCTCGCCACCGCCAAGCGCGACTACGCCCGCGACCTCTTCGAGCGCAGCACGGTGCGCGCGCCCGCCGCAGGGATCGCCGTCTACACTGAAAAGCGCGACTGGATCGGGCGGCCGGTCTCGACCGGCGAGCGCATCATGGAGATCGCCGACCCGAACCGGCTGGAGTTGAGGATCGACGTGCCGGTCGCCGATGCCATCGCGCTCGGCGTCGGCGCCAGGGTGCGCGCCTTCCTCGATTCCGATCCCCTCCGCCCGGTCGCGGCCCAGCTGCGCTCGGTCTCGTTCGAGGCCCGTCGGATCGAGGACAATACGCTGGCCTACCGCAGCTATGCCGCGGTCGAGGGCGACAGCCCCGCCATGCGCCTCGGCGTGCACGGGACCGCCCAGGTCGCCGGCCAGACGGTGCCGCTCGCCTACTATCTGTTCCGCCGGCCGATCGCCGCGATCCGGCAGTGGATCGGGCTGTGACGGCGGCAGCCCTTGCGCCGCCGAATGCGTCGCCATATGCGACGCCAAATGCACCGGCGGACGTGCCGCTGCCGGCGCTGCGCGAGGACCTGTCGATCCAGCGGGGCGGCGCCGGCTATTCCGGCGCGCCGGTCTGGATCGTCCAGGATCCGCTGCGCGGCAAGTTCTTCCGCGTCACCTTCGAGATCTTCCAGCTGCTGTCGCTGTGGAACGCCAGCCGCACGCTGCAAGGACTTCGCGCCGCGGTCGAGACGCGCTTCGGGCGCAGCATCGAGGCCGACGAGGTCGCGGCCGTCCTGCGTCTCCTCGATGCGCGGCACCTCCTGGCGCAGCCGGTCTCCGGCTGGAAGACGCTGCATGCCGCCGCCACCCAGCGCCATTCGTTGGCGATGAGCGTGGTCCACAACTACCTCTTCTTCAAGATTCCGCTGGTCCGGCCGGAACGCTTCCTGCGGGCGACCTGGCCCTCTGTCGCGGTGTTCTGCACGCGCTGGTTTCTCGCCGCCGTCGCCTTCGTCGGGCTGGCCGGCCTCTACCTCGTTTCGCGCCAATGGGATGCCTTCGTCGGCTCCATTCCGCACGTCTTCACGCTCGAGGGCGCAGCCACCTCGCTCCTCGCCGTGGTGCTGATCAAGGCGCTGCACGAGCTCGGACATGCGTATGCCGCGCATCGTTTCGGCTGCCGCGTTCCGACCATCGGCGTCGCGATGATGCTGATGATGCCGCTTCTCTATACCGACGTCACCGAGGCATGGCGGCTGCGCTCGCGGGCCCAGCGCTTCTGCATCGATGCCGCGGGCGTCGCCGTCGAGATGGCGGTCGCGGCGATCGCGCTCTTCCTCTGGGTGTTCGTGCCGGACGGCGCGGTGCGCAGCGCCCTGTTCGTGCTGGCGGCGACGGGCTGGATCCTCAGCCTCCTCGTCAACGTCAATCCGTTCATGCGCTTCGACGGCTACTACATGTTCGCCGACCTCCTCGGCGTCGAGAACCTGCAGCCGCGAGCGTTCCAGCACATGCGCTGGCGATTTCGGAAGTTCGTGCTCGGCGTCGACCGGGGCGCTGCCGAAAGCTTCCCGCCGAGGCTCGACGCCATCCTCCTCGCCTATGCCGTGGCGACGACCGTCTACCGCGTGATCCTCTATGTCGGCATCGCGCTGCTGGTCTATCACTTCACCATCAAGCTCCTCGGCGTCGCGATGTTCGCGGTCGAGATCTGGTTCTTCCTCGCCCGTCCCGTCTATGCCGAACTGAAGGAGTGGTGGGCGATGCGCGCCGATATCGTGACGAGCCCACGGGCCCGCCTTTCCGCAGGCCTTGCCGCCGCCGCGCTGCTCCTGTTCATGCTGCCGCTGTCGGCAAGCGTCACCGCCCCCGCCCTCCTGGAACCCGCCCGCTTCGTCCGGCTCTATCCCGCCGAGCCCGGCCGGGTCGAGCATGTCGCGGTGCGGGAGGGTCAGGCGGTCCGCCAGGGCGACGTCCTGTTCACGCTCGCCGCGCCCGCCCTGGACCAAGAGCGCCGGCTGACCGAGATCGGCACCGCGCTCGCCGAGCGGCGACTGGCGCGAATCGGCGCGAGCACCGAGGACCTGTCGGAGAAGGCGCTGAACGACAGTCGCCTCGCCAGCCTTTCGGCGAAGGCCGTCGGCATCGCCGAGCGGACCGCGGATCTGACGGTGCGCGCGCCGTTCGACGGCGTCGTCAGGGAGATCAACCCGGACATCGCCCCCGGCCGCTGGGTCTCGCGCAAGGAGCAGCTCGGCTATCTCTCGGCCGACCAGGACGGCTTCATGGTCCGCGGCTACGTCGCCGCGGGTGCGCGGGCGCGCCTCGACGTCGGGGGGGCCGGACGCTTCGTCCCGGACGACGTCAGCCGGCCGGCGGTCGACGTCGCCGTCGAGAACCTCGGCATTGCGGGGCTGGCGGACGTCGGCATCGCACAGCTCGCCTCGAAGCATGGCGGCAAGTTCGCCGTGCACGAACTCGCCGGCGGCCGCCTGACCCCTGTCGATCCCGCCTACGACGTCGCCGCCCGCGTTCGCGGCCCGATCCTGCCGGAAACCCAGACGGTCAGCGGCATCCTGATTCTCGACGCCGCACCGCAGAGCATGGCGAGCCGTGCCGTCCAACAGATCCTGCGTGTTCTGGTGCGCGAGGCCGGCGCCTGAGGCTTCAGGCCTCGGGCAAGCCGCCGAGTGGCGCGACCGGTGCGATCAGCAGCGCCGCGTCGCCGCCGAGCAGCACGCTGCAGCGCGCCGCCGCCGCGCGCAGCGCTTCCTCGATCGATGCCCGTGCTTCCTCGATCCGGCGGCGTGGCCCGCCGACGGTGAGCGCGCCGATCAGCACCTGGCCGACGCCGAATACCGGCGCCGAAACGCTGGCGAGGTCGGGATCGCGCTCGCCCGCCGTCGACCAGCTGCCGCGGGCGCGGATAGCCGGATAGTCTTCGCCCTCAGTGCCGAGGAAGGCGGCGAGTACCCGCCCCGTGGCGCCGCCCGGCAAGGGATGCGTATCGCCCACCCGCACGCGGTAGCCGAGCGAGCGGTCGACATTGACCCGGTAGAGGCAGACCCGCTGGTCGCCGTCGGCGACGTAGAACCCGGCGCTCTCGTTGACGATCGCCGTCAGCGCCCGCATCTCCGGCAGCAGCACGTCGCCCGGCACCTGGCTGTTGCGGTAGACGGCGCCGAGCCGGAAGGCCGAGGCGCCCATGCGGTAGCGGCCGTCCGGCAGGCGCTCGAGATAGCGGCGCCGCAGCAGCGTCTCCGCCAGCCGCAGCAGCGTGCTCTTGTGCAGGCCGGTTCGGTCGGCGAGCGTCGCCAGCGTCAGCGGGCCGTCGTCCATAGAGAAGGCTTCGAGCAGGCCGAGCGCCCGCTCCACCGCCTGGACGCCGCCCTCGGGGCTCTCGGGCTTGCCCGTGTCGCTCACCGTGAAAGCCCCCCTCCCGGCGCCGGAACGGCAGCCAGATCCTCGTCCGACGCGGCATTGCGCGAGAGATTGGGGCCGACATGGCCGAGCCGCAAGAGGCTGACACATGCCCCCAGCATCGCCGTCCCGGCGGCGACGAAAAGCGAGATCTCAGCCCCGTCCATGCCGTAGCGCGCGAGGAGAAGGCCGACGATCGCCGTCCCGGTCGCCTGGCCGGACAGCCGGGCGGTGCTGAGCATGCCGCTGGCCGCGCCGCTGCGCGATTTCGGCGCGGCGCCGATCATCGTGCGGTTGTTGGGCGACTGGAACAGGCCGAAACCCACGCCGCAGAGCGCCATCCGCCAGACGATGTCGGCGATTTCCGGCTGCGCCGGCAACAGGCCGAGCGCAACAAGGCCCCCCGCCAGGAGGACAAGCCCAATGCCGCCGAGAAGGCCGGGGGCGTGTCGGTCGGACAGCCGTCCGGCGATCGGCGCCGCGATTGCCACCGCGATTGGCCAAGGCGCCATCAGCAGCCCGACGGTCACCGGCGGGAAGCCATAGCGGCTGAACAGGAGGAAAGGCAGCGCTACCTGCGCCATCATATGCGCGGCAAAGGAAGCGATCGAGGTGCCGATTGAGAGGGCGAAGATCGGCTTGGCCAGGAGATCCAGCGGGAGCAGCGGCAGCGGGTTCGGCAGTTCGCGCCGCACCAGGAGGACCGCGGCCACGAGGCCGACGCCGATCTGCAAGGCGACGAGCGTGAGGTCGACGCCATGACCGATGCTGTCGACGCTGGTGATCAAGAGGCCGAACATCGCCGCGCTGAGGAGCGCCGCCGTGACGTCGAAGCGGCGTGGCGACAGGTCGCTGTCCGGCAGCGCCCGCACTGCCAGCACGGCGGCCAGCGCGCCGAAAGGCACGTTGATGGCGAACAGCCAGGGCCAGGACGCCCAGTGCAGCACGAAGCCGGCCAGGGTCGGCCCGATCGTCGAGGCGACGGCCACCACCATCGCGTTCATGCCGATCGCCGTGCCGAGCCGCGCCTTGGGGACGATGTAGCGGATCACCGCGGTGTTAATGCTCATCAGACCGGCCGCGCCGAACCCTTGCGCGATCCGCGAGAGCGTCAGCACCGGCAGCGACGGCGACAGCGCGCAGGCGAGCGAGGCCAGAGTGAACACGGCGAGCCCGGCGCTGTAGACCCGGCGATAGCCGTAGATCTCGCCGAGGGCGGCGAAGGGCAGCAGCGAGATCACCAGCGCCATCTGGTAGCCGTTGACGATCCAGATCGAGCTCGCCGGCGTGACGCCGAAGTCCGCCGCGATCGCCGGCAGCGCGACGTTCGCCACCGAGCTGTCGATGACGGCCAGGCTGATGCCGATGATCACCGTCGCCAACGCCCATTGCCGCCGCGGCGATTCCAGTCCGTCCGTGTGCATGCCATCACCCGTTGCCGAACGCTCCCGAAATAGAACGTCGTTTCGTCTAGCGAAATACTCCTCGCTGCATTTGAAGGAAAGGCCAAAACTGTTCATCTCCGCAGAATCCAGACCCATGCCCGAGAGACCCGCCACGGGGTGAATGCAGCCCTCCTCGGCGACACGGTAAAAAAATCTGGCCGCCGGTGGATGGAAATCCGGTGGGCGCCGTATACCCGGTCATGAAGGACGAAAACCTCGACGTCACAGGACAGCTCGGACCGCTGCGGCGCTATGCGCTGTCGCTGACGCGGCATTCCGCCGATGCCGAGGATCTGGTGCACGACACGCTGGTCAAGGCGATCGAGCGGCAGGCGCAGTTCCGGCGTGGCCACAACCTCCGGACGTGGCTCCTGTCCATCCTGCACAACGCCTTCGTCGACCAGAAGCGGGCGCGCCGCGCGGAAACGCTGCGCAGCGCCGAGTTCGGTCGCAACACCGAGCTAGCCGCACCCGCAGGCCAGGAGCATTCGGCCCGCCTTGCCGACGTGCGCGACGCCTTCCTGTCGCTGCCGGACGACCAGCGCGCCGCGCTGCACCTCGTTTCGATCGACGGGCTGTCCTACGAGGACGCCGCCGCAGCGCTCGGCGTGCCCGTCGGCACCGTCGTCTCGCGCATCTCGCGCGCGCGCGCCCGGCTGCGGGCGATCGAAGACGGCACCGCCGCGGGAGCCAACGTCATTCCGCTGCGTGCCCCCGAGTCCCCGCGAGAATCGTCCCCGCGAGTGTCGCCGCGGCAAACCCCGCTTGCCCTTGGAGGTGTCGATGACAACGCCTGACCCGATCATCGAGACCGACCTCGTTTCCTATGTCGACGGCCAGCTGTCGCCGGAACGGCAGATCGCGGTTGAGGCGCATCTGGCGAGCCAACCCGCCCTTGCCGCCCGGATCATGGCGGACCTGCGTGGCCGGCACGAACTGAAGCTGGCGCTGGCCGAGCCGCCGCTGCCTGGAAGCCTTGCCACTGCCGAGGCCGCGCGCCGGCTGGAGCGCACGCTCGGCCGCCGCCGGGTCGGCGCCAGCCTGCGCCGCGTCGCGGCCGTCGGCCTCTTCATCGCCGTCGGCTGGCTGGCGCACGCCAAGATGGGCCCGCTCGGCGTTCGCGAGGTTTCCGCATCGGCGCAGCCTCCAGCCTTCGTCGGCGACGCCGTTCTCGCCCACCGCACTGCCGCCGTCAGCGCGAAAATGCCGTCACACGGCGGCACCAGCCACTACGCGCCGGCCGAAATCCTCGCCGCCACCGCCATCGCCATGCCGAAACTGCCGGCCGACTGGACGGTGACGGACGTGCAACTCTTCCCCTCGCCGTTCGGCCCGAGCGTCGAGATGGCGGTCGAGACCGAGCTCGGATCGCTATCGGTCTTCGCCGTGCGGCCCGGCCGGTTCGACGTGGTGGAACCCCTCACCACCACCGATGACGGCGTCACGGCGGCCTACTGGCAGGTCGGCGAGGTCGGCTACGCGCTGGTCGCCGACGCCGCCCCGCGCGAAGCGCTCGGCCGCGCCGCCGCAGCGCTCGCCCGCACCCTCTACTGAAGGCCGCGGCCCTCGGGCCAAGCTTTCGGTCGATCTCCCCCCACCCACCAAGGAGCTTCCTGATGAACACACCCACTCAATCCGGCTGGGGCGCACAAACCGCCCAGCAGTCCGGCGTCATCTTCGACGAGGGCCTGCGCCAGCATATGCTGCGCGTCTTCAACTATATGGGCCTCGGCCTCGTGGTCACCGGCTTGGTGGCCTACGTCGTCGGCACGACGCCGGCGCTCTACGTGCCGATCTTCTCCTCGCCGCTGAAGTGGGTGGTGATGCTGGCGCCGCTCGCCTTCGTCCTGGTCTTCTCGTTCAAGATCCAGACCATGTCGGCCGCCACCGCCCAGTTCGCCTTCTGGGCCTTCTGTGCCGTCATGGGCCTGTCGCTCGCCTCGGTGTTCCTGGTCTTTACCGGCGCCAGCATCGCCAACACCTTCTTCATCGCCGCGGCGATGTTCGGTGCCACCAGCCTCTACGGCTACACGACCAAGCACGACCTGACGAAGATGGGCTCGCTGCTGATGATGGGCCTCATCGGCGTCGTCATCGCCAGCGTCGTCAACATCTTCATCGGCTCGTCGGCGCTGCAGTTCGCCGTTTCGGTGATCGGCATCATCGTCTTCACCGGCCTCACCGCTTGGGACACCCAGAACATCAAGGAGCAGTATGCCGAGAACTTCTCCGAGGAGTCCCGGCAGAAGATGGCGGTGTTCGGCGCCTTCTCGCTGTTCCTCAACTTCGTCAACATCTTCCAGCTCTTGCTGAACTTCACGGGCGAGCGCGAATAGCCCTTCAGCCTTCATCGACCGACAAGGATGGCCCCGGCGTTTGCCGGGGCCATCTTCGTTTGAAAGGCATGCATCGCGCCGATAGCGCGAGCATTTGTCGTCAGGGACAACAGACCGCCGGCACGGGCCGGTTTCAGGCGACCAAAGTGGCTGACGTCGGCTGGTCGAAGATGCGCACCGCGTTGCGCCCGGCGATCTTGGCGGCATAAAGCGCGATGTCCGCGCGCCGCGCGACCGCCTCGTAGCTGTCGCCGTCCTGCACCCGCGCCAGACCGACGCTGCCGCCGAGACTGACGCTGCCACGGGAGATCATGATCGGCTGGGCGAGCGCGGCGACCAGCGCGTCCGCCACCGCGGCAGCACTGCCGGCGGCTGTGCCGGTCAAGAGCATCGAGAACTCATCGCCGCCGGTCCGCGCCATCAGCTGCCCCGCCGGCGCGCCGTCCACCAGCCGCCGGCTCACCTCGCGCAGCACCTCATCGCCGGTCTCGTGTCCATGCGTGTCGTTGATCGGCTTGAAATGGTCGAGGTCGATCGCCAGCAGCGTCGCATGGCCCTCGGCCTCGGCAACGAGCGGCATGAACTTCTCCTCGAAATGCCGGCGGTTCCAGAGACCTGTCAGGAGATCGGTCCGGGCGATCCGATCGAGTTCCCGGCGGCTCTCCAGCATCTCGCGCACGCTGTCGTACTGGACCTGGATGTTGCTGAGGATCGCCACCCAGCCGAGCAGCAGCGTCAGGGCCATCATCTGGTACATGGGGTCGCCCGTCGTCAGGCAGCCGAGGATGCCGAGTGCCATGACGATGAAGCTCTGCACGCTGGCGATCGCCGGGCGCATCGCGACATACCCGACCAGCCCGGCCGCATAGCCGCAGCCGAGACCGTAGCACCACGCAAAGGTCGGCACGTCGCCGAGGACAGCGGAGCGGAACATCATCCCGCCGAAGGCGGCGGAGTAGAGAAAGGCGGCGAGCGCATACCGCAACTGCCAGGCCTGCAGCTCGGCGCGAGTCTCGCCACGGCGCCGACGCGACAGATAGGCCACGCTGTTGGCGATCCGCAGCGTGCCCGCTATGGCCGCCGCCACGCTGAGGGCGATGAAGACGCCATCTCCGGTCCGCAGCGAACAGTAAACCGCCGCGACCATCAGCATGGCCGTACTGAAGCAGATCGCCTTGGCGGAGGCATACATCTGGTCCAGCATCTCGCCGAAGACCCGGCCGTCTACGTCGTCGCCCCGGACCCGACGGATAATACTGCCGATCATGCTTGCCCCACTCGAACACTGCCTGAAAGCTAGCACACGATTATTAATTTACTGCGGATAGTTGCTAGCCGGCAGCGGGATAGCCAGCTCATATTCACGTAAGCTTGTCTTTTTCAGTCGAGGCTAAGCAAACTGTCGCTTATACCGCCTTGGCAAAGTCGACAAGCTGCACCTTTGAAGGGAAGCATTGAGCGGTGTTCCTGCGAGAATGAGTCGCGGGACAAACTGCCTGCCGGACAGATGGCCGGTAATGCGCCGGGACGGGAGCGTGGTAACAGGCCGCGCGCGGCGGCAGTGCCGCGCCGCAGAGCCTTTGCAGAAGCCCTTTCAAAGGTTGCCGCCTTATGAGGCGCACTGCTCAAAACTTCATCTTGGAAATCCGCTCGTGCCGCCGTTTCAACGTGGATTCACACGAGGCTTCCCGATATCGTCATTTTCGACAAGCCCTAACCGTGCCGCCCTTGGACGAAGGGCTGCCGGGATGAAACCTGAAGTATAGCCCGGCGTGATCAAAGCAACGCTGACACATGCCGACGCTGTGGCACCGTGACGCAGCCGCCAGCCTCGAAGATCCGGGGACCCTATCACCTGTCGCGACGCCTCGCCTTTGCGAATCCGCCGCATCCGCGTCGGTCCTATTCCCTCGATCCAGTTCCAGCCCCTCGATAAGGACATGCCCATGCCGAACCTCACCCGCCGCGCGCTGGCGCTCCGTGCCGCCTGTGCCGCGGTCGTCCTTGGCTTCAGCCTCGGGGCAACGGCCGCCCGTGCGGATGGCGTCGACACCATCAAGTCGGCCGGTGTCCTCAATGTCGGTGTCTTCTCCGACTTCCCGCCCTTTTCCTCGGTGTCTTCCGACATGAGCCTCAAGGGCTACGACATCGACGTCGCCGAGATCCTCGCCAAGACCATGGGCGTCAAGCTGAACCTCGTCAGCGTCACCGGCCAGAACCGCATCCCGTTCCTCACCGAGAAGCGCGTCGACATCCTCCTCAGCGTCGGCCACAGCGCCGAGCGCGAGAAGGTTATCGACTTCACCAAGGCCTATGCGCCCTACTACATCGGCGTCATCGGCCCGAAGGCGCTTGCCGTGACCGACAAGGCCGGCCTTTCCGGCCACTCCATCGCGGTCAACCGCGGCACGCTGGAAGACACCTCGCTGACCGAGGCGGCGCCGAAGGATGCCGAGATCAAGCGTTTCGACAACTACAACTCGGTGATCCAGGCCTTCCTGTCCGGCCAGGCCGACATGATGGCAGTCGGCAACGACGTCGGCGCGCAGGTGCTGGCCAAGCAGACCGACCTCGCACCGGAGCAGAAGTTCCAGCTGATGAGCTCTCCCGATCACATCGCGCTGGCCAAGGGTGAGCCGAAGCTGAAGGCGATGCTCGAGGAGACGATCGACAAGCTTCTGGCCGACGGCACGCTGAACGAGATCTCGGTGAAGTGGCTGGGCAAGCCGCTGGATCCCAAGGACCTCTGAATCGCATGCATTACAGCCTCGACTTCAGCTGGCTGGCCGAGGCTGCCACGATTCTGGCGGACGGCGCCGTCACGACGATCCTCCTGATCGCCGTGGCCGCGCCGCTCGGCATCCTCATCAGCATCCTCGGCGCCAGCGGCCGCCGCAGCCGGCTGAAGCCGGTGCGCTGGCTGGTCAGCTTCTATGTCGAGCTGATCCGCAACACGCCGTTCCTGGTACAGCTGTTCTTCATCTTCTTCGGCCTCCCCGCGATCGGCCTCCGGCTCGACGGCATGACCGCGGCGATCCTCGCCATGACCATCAATCTCGGCGCCTACGGCACGGAGATTGTTGGCGCGGGGCTAGATGCCGTGCCGGAGGGGCAGAGCGAGGCGGCGCTGGCGCTCGGCCTCAAGCGCTACCGCGTCTTCGTCACCATCGTGCTGCCGCAGGCGCTGAAGGTGATCTTTCCCGCCCTCACCAGCCAGCTCGTTATCATGATGTTGGAATCGGCCGTCGTCTCGCAGATCGCGGTTCGCGACCTCACCTACGAAGCCGACCTCCTGCAGGCCCGCACTTTCCGCGCCTTCGAGACCTATCTCGTCGTCACCGCCGTCTATCTCGGTCTGTCGATGGCGCTGCGGCGGTTGATGAACCTGATCGGGACCCGCTTCATCGCCCGCGGACCCGCGCCCGAAGGGAAGACCTCCCGCGCCGCCCAAGCTGCGACTGCACTGGCGCCGACGCCAAGGGGCGGCGCATGATCGAGTTCACCCTCTGGGACATCCTGCGAAACCTGCTCCTCGCGGCGCGCTGGACCGTTCTCCTGTCGGTCGCCGCCTTCGTCTGCGGCGGCACCGTCGGCCTTCTCGTGCTGCTCGCGCGGACCAGCCGAGGGAAACTCTTGCGTCGTGCCGCGCAAGGCTACATCGCGCTGTTCCAGGGCACGCCCTTGCTGATGCAGCTGTTCCTGGTGTTCTTCGGACTGCCGCTGCTCGGACTTCGGATCGAGGCGTGGACAGCCGCCGTACTCGCGCTGACGCTGTTTGCCAGCGCCTATCTCGCAGAGATCTGGCGCAGCGGCGTCGAGGCGATCCCGGAGGGGCAGTGGGATGCCGCGCGGAGCCTCGGCTTGCACACGGTGACCCAGCTCCGGCTGATTATCCTGCCGCAGGCCTTCGCCATCACCCGCGCGCCCACCGTGGGCTTCCTGGTTCAGCTGGTGAAGAGCACGGCGCTGACCTCGATCATCGGCTTCGACGAGTTGGTCAAGACCTCCAACGCCATCAACAACGCCACTTTCGCCCCGTTCACCGTCTACGGGCTCGTGGCGCTGATCTACTTCGCGATGTGCTTTCCGCTCACCCGCTATGCCAAAGCGCTGGAGCAGCAAGCCGCGGTCGCGCGGCGCTAAAGGGGCGTCGTATGAACCGGCGGCGCATGGCATCGCTTACATGTTGGCTCTGCGGCGATCGCACGCAGACGCTGGACTTGGAAATGCGTCTCTGAGCCGCCCGCCCGACAGTGCCATCAACAGAATGAAAAGTGACCGTTAATTGAGGATTTCGCCGGCGATGCGGTTAAGCGTGCTGACGATCTCGGCTGGCGGATAGGGCTTGGCGAAGAACATCCCGTTCTCCGGCATGTCCTCGGCGCCGACCTTGACCCGCCCGGAGGTCATGATGATCGTCACCGGTGGCCAGCGATCGCGGACAGCGCGGGCGAGCTTCAGCCCGTCCATCGAGCCCGGCATCTCGACGTCGATGAACAGGATGCGGATATCGGGGTGACGCTCCAGAAGACCGATTGCCGCATCGGCGTCGCGGGCGCCGTAGGCCGTGAGGCCGGCATCCTCGACCAGCTCCATCGCATCCATCAGAAGAATGGGGTCATCTTCGACCACGAGAACTGCATACTGCCGGTAGTCTAACGATTCACCCATGCAGCCAGAACATCATCCCGAACGAAAGAGTTCCTGCAATGCGTTGAAACAAAATCATGATTTTGTTTTGCCAGCGAGTTCGTTGATGCCGCTGACAAGCCGGAAACGCACGCCGGATGGATCGAAGTCGAGCGCCGCCTTGCCGTTGAAGTACGGCGCCACAACACGTTCCACGAGTTTGGTTCCGAACCCTGTCCGCTCCGGCAACACCACGCGCGGCCCTTCGCTTTCCACCCAGTCGAAGACGAACTCATCTTCCGGCGTCACCCTCCAGGACACGTCGACACGCCCGTGCTCGGTCGAGAGAGCGCCATACTTGGCTGCATTCGTCGCCAGTTCGTGCAAGGCGAGCGACAGGCCGAGGCCCTGCTGCGACCGCAGCGGCAGGTCCGGCCCGGCGATGCTGATGCGCTGGCCGGTCCGGTGCGCCTCCAGCGCCCCCTCGACGATGCTGAGAATGCCTGCATCCGGCCGGTCGGGCTGGATCAGGATGTCCTGCGCGCGGGCAAGCGCGTTCAGCCGCGCATTGATCGCCGTGCGTCCCTCCTCGACCGTCTTCACCTGCCGGAAGGTTTGCGACGCAATCGCCTGCACCATGGCGAGAATGTTCTTCACCCGGTGCGCCATCTCGTGCGCAAGGTCGTTGCGGCGCTCCTCGGCAAGCTTGCGCTCGGTAATATCCACGGACGCGCCAGGGAACCGCAGCGGCACGCCGTCGCCATCGCGCACCAGCTTGCCGCGCGCCAGCACCCAGCGCACCGAACCATCCGGCTGGAGCACCCGGTACTCGCACGAAAACTCGGGAGCACCGTCGAACAGCCGTTCGAGCTCGGCCTGGAACTCGGGCATGTCGTCGGGGTGGAAGTTCTTGATGTACTCGCTGAGCGGCGCCCCGGCATTCGCCCAAGCGGGATCGACGGTGTAGATGCGGGCGAAGTTCGGGTCTGAATAGATCAGGTCGGTCTGCAGGTCCCAGTCCCAGACGCCGACCATCCCGGACGCCCCGAGGGCAAGGTTCAGCCGCTCCTCGCTGCGCGCGATCCGCGTGTTGGTGATGTCGCGCGAGACCGACAGCAAGGCCTCTGGCTTGCCGTCGTCCCCGAGGATCGGAGTCACCTTGACGTCCCAGTACCGGGCGCGCCCCTTCAGCGTGTCCGCCATCCCCTGGAAATGACCCACACGTCCGGCCCGCGCCGCCTCCACGGCGGCCAGCGCATCGATGTTGCCTTGCTCGATCCAGAAATCTGGCCAGAAACAGCCGCGGATCGCCTCGAAGTCGTCGACCTCCATCACCCGCTGCCCGCCGACGCTCATGAAGACCAGCCGCGCGTCGAGATCCATCACCTTGATGCAATCGTTTGAAGAAGCGAGAATCCGGGCGAGAAAGGCAGGATCGGCAAGCTCTGCGGGGGTCAGGATGGGAGAGGTGATCACGCAAAAAAATCCGAGCGGCATCCATCGCCACTGAAGCCAGCTATACGATGCAAGGGTCCGAAATCAACTCTCGCCCGAATTCGAGGTTACGAACTCTTATTCCTTTCGCTAGCGTCGCTACCGGGCAGATCCTTTCAGCCGCGGCTCTGCTGGTTCGCCCGCGCCATGACGCAGAGCAGCTCGAACAGCATGGTCGCGCCGGCCAGCGCCGTCATCCCGCCGAGATCGAAGGGGGGCGAAACCTCCACCACATCAGCGCCGACGATGTCGACCCCTTCGAGCAGACGCAGCATCTCCTGCGCCTCGCGCGTCGTGAAGCCGCCGACCTCCGGCGTCCCCGTGCCGGGCGCCATCGACGGGTCGATGCAGTCGATGTCGAAGGTGACGTAGGTCGGGCCCGTGCCGACGATCGCCTGCGCCTCGGCCATCACGTCCACGACGCCGCGCCGCACGACTTCCTCCATATAGATCACCCGCATGCCCTCCGCCCGAGCCCAGTCGTGCTCGCCGACCTCGTAGACGGAGCCGCGAATGCCGATCTGCACTACCCGTCGCGGGTCGAGCAGCCCCTCCTCGACCGCGCGCCGGAAGGGCGTACCGTGGGTGTAGAGGTTGTCACCGAAATAGCGGTCGTTGGTGTCGGAATGGGCATCAAACTGGATCATCCCGACCGGACGATCGGCCGCGACCGCGCGCAACACCGGCAGCGTGGTCAGGTGGTCCCCCCCGGCGCCAAGCGGCCGGGCGCCGGCGGCGACGATCGCCGCGACGCCGGCCCGAATGATCTCGAGATTGGTCTGCAGGTCGACAGGATTGACCGCTAGGTCCCCTATATCGGCGACATTGGCGAGGCTGAATGGCTCGATACCCGAAACATGGTGCACTCGCCGCATCAGGCTCGACTGGTTGCGGATTTCGCGCGGGCCGTGCCGGGCACCGGTACGGTTGGTGGTGCCGCCGTCCCAAGGAATGCCGTAAAGGGCGATATCGAGACCTTCGGCGCTCGCAACGACCGGCAGGCGCATGAAACTCGCGATCCCGGCGAATCGCGGAACGAGGGCGGCATCGATCGGCTGGAAGCGGTCCAAGTCTTGCTCCATTCTGGTTCTAGGCACCACCGCGCCGGCAGCATTCCGGCCTACAACATCGACGCGGAAATCGGAACTGGTCGACGGTGGTTCGACCGCGTCGATTCACACAGTGAGGACGTCTTTTAGGCGCGTGCAGGCTGGCACCGCGCTGCATTCATCACACCACCGGGACCGGCAAGCAGCCGCCCGCCCCATCGACCGGCGCCACGCCTGCGGGATGCTCCGCGGGATAAAGCATGCGAGAACTCAGGTGGCTCTCGCCTTCTCCCCTTCAGCAAGGACCTGCGGCCGCCGCGGCCCCGACCATAATGATCAAATTCCTTCGTCTCCTCGCCCTCGCGACCCTCCTCTTCATCGCCGCCGCAGGTGCCTTCGCCCCGACGGCATCGGCGCAAGGCGAGCCGAACCCGGTGCAGGTGATCGACGCCCAGAGCGCCGAGTTCGACAACATCAGCAAGGCGCTCGGCAACGATATGGCCTCGGCACAGCGCATCTCGCTGCGCGACCGGGCAAGTGCCGTGCAGTCGCGCGCCGCGGCCGCCGCCACGGCGCTGGTGCCGCAGCTCGAAAGCCTCGACTCGCGCCTGAAGGAGCTCGGCGAACCGGCCGAAGCGGAATCTGCGGACATCAAGACCTTGCGCGAGCAGCTCGGCCAAGAGCGCAGCGATATCGATTCCGCCATCAAGCGCGGCCGTCTCCTCTCCACCGACGCCAATGATGCGGTCGACACGATCAACCGGTCGCTGGCCGAGGAGTTCAACCGCAACACCTTCGAGAAGACGGCGTCGCCGCTCAGCGCCAACTTCTGGAAGCCTATCCTCGTCGCCTGGCCGGCCGACGTCGTCCGGTTGAAAACCTTCGGCTACCACCTCGTCGACGGGTTCTGGGAGGGGCTCAGCGGCTCCAACCCGATCATCATCGGACTGTCCGTCCTTCTGGCCAGCGTGGTCTGGCTGCCGGTGCGCCGCCGCCTGCGCAGGATCGGCCGGCAGTTCGCGATCGACCATGCCCCTGGCTCGCGGGCCCGGCGTTCGGGTCTCGCCCTCTGGTTCGTTCTCGTCGGCACGCTCAGTGCCATCATCGCCCTGTTCATCATCATCCAGGGCCTGCGCTGGGCGAATGCACTCACGCCGGACGTCGACGCGGTGCTGTCCAGCATGGTGCTCAGCGGCTCGATCGGCGCCTTTATCGTCTCGCTCGGCGCAGGCCTTCTGCTGGTCGACCAGGCGTCGTGGCGGCTGCTGCCGATCGGCGATGCGGCGGCGCAAAAGCTGCGGCCCTATCCGCTGGTCACCGCTTTGCTCGGCGCCTTTGGCATCGGCCTGATCCAGCTGAACAGCACCATCGCCGCCAGCCCGCCTTCCACCGCGGTCGCCAATCTCGTCATCGCGCTCGGCTATGCCGGCTTGACGCTTGCCACCCTCCTCACCGTCCGCAAGCTGCGCCGGCAGGACCCCGATGCGGAAGAAGCCGCGCAGCCCTCGGCGACGCGCTCGCTGGTGACGCTTGCCTCGATGCTGGCCTGGGTCGCGCTCGTCGTCAGCCTCGTCGCAGCGCTGCAAGGCTACATCAACTTCTCGCTCTTCATCGGTCGTCAGACCTTCTGGGTCGCGATCATCGTGGCAGCCGCCTACCTGCTCCTGACCGTCACCGACGACTTCGCCACCATGCTTCTGTCCGGCGACGGCTGGCTCGGGCGCGCCGCCAATGCCGGCCTCGGCATCCGCAAGAGCCGGGTCAGCCAGGCCGGTGTCGTCGTCTCCGCCTTCCTGCGGATCGCCATCGTCCTCCTCGCCGTCGCGCTGATCTTCGCGCCTTTCGGGCCGGGCACCGGCGCGCTGTTCTCGCAGTTCGGCGACCTCTCCTCGATCAATCTCGGCGGCTTCACGCTGGCACCGGGCGCCATCCTGAAGGCGCTCCTGGCACTCGCCCTCGGCCTTGCCGCGATGCGCCTCGTCCGCCGCTGGCTCGACGAGACCTACCTGCCGACGACCGAGCTCGACGCCGGCGCGCGCAACTCCGCCAGCATGATCGTCAGCTATGCCGGCATCATCTTCGCCAGCTTCTGGGCGCTGACCTCGCTCGGCATAGGCGTCGAGCGCATCGCCCTCGTCGTCTCCGCATTGTCGGTCGGCATCGGTTTCGGCCTCCAGGCGATCACCCAGAACTTCATCTCCGGGCTGATCCTGCTGGCTGAGCGGCCGGTCAAGATCGGCGACATCGTGCGCATCGGCACCGACGAGGGCGACGTCAAGCGCATCAACGTGCGCTCGACCGAGATTCAGATCGCCGACCGCTCGACGCTGATCGTGCCGAACTCGGAGCTGATCACCAAGTCGATCCGCAACATGACCCTCGCCGACCCCATCGGCCGCGTCCAGATCATGTTCACCGCGCCGATCACCATCGATGCCATCGCGGTGCGCGAGACGCTGCTGCAGATCTTCGACAAGCACCCCGCCGTGCTCGATGACCCAAAGCCGAACGTTTTCATCGACGCGATCTCCGACGGCAAGATCAGCTTCAATGCGCTCGCCTTCGTCGCTGGCCCGCGCCAGGTCTACTCCACCCGCAGCGCGCTGCTCTTCTCCGTCCTCGAGAAATTCCGTGCCGACGACATCCAGTTGACCGCACCGGCGTAAGCGTCTCGCCCGAAAAGCCTGGTCCGAGGAGTAAGAGCATCTCTCGGGCCTCGGAGGGCCCTAGCGGCAGTGCATAAGAGCTTAGCGCTGCTGCGTGGAAAAGATGACCGCACTCGCGGCGGAAGAGGTACCCCGTCTGGCGACGCCTGGGGCCTTTACGGCAGACGCTTCTCTCCACCTTCTGTCACCGGCCGCCGCCGCATCAGTGAGTCCAGAGCCGAAACGCCTCGCAAAATGGCACGGTCGAGAGCCTGTGCCCTTGCGAATCGCAGATGTCGATTTGTTGTCCGCCGACCATCTGGCCGGTCCGGACTCGCTCGGCGAGGATCTCCCGTGCGGTGGCCAGCGCTTCTTGCCGTGCCGCCTGAAGGTTGAGAAAGGCGCTGCCCTCCGGATCCTCGATGACGTCGTTTCCATCCCGAAGGTGGAAATAGTAGTGCGGCATATCCCGACTTCCTATGTCGAATGCAATCCACCTGGCTCCATCATGCCCGTATCTTCGGAATTTTCAGGAACGATGTCCATGCGGGTAACCTCGCTATTCATTTAGGCATGGTGAGTGAAGCGGAATACAATAGCCCCGCAGCGATAGGCGGATGCCTAAACTCGGATGTTGCTGTGCGTGGCTTTTCTTGCACTGCAATACAGCACCCGAGCGTCAGCGATCGTACCGCCTATCTCTTGGCAAATCTATCGGCGGGAGGCTGGCATCCGCCAGAACTCTCGGGGCGGATCGGCAGGACAACCGAGCGACCTTAACGCTGTTGACAAACAGTAGGCGCCTAGCGGATGCCGTTCAGGAACTAAATATGCAATGAACACTTAGACGGCAGTTCGCTGATGCCGCATACTGTCCAACTGGCCCGAGAGCGAGGGCGTAAGGGTCGTAGATGTCCGTGCCAATCCTGCAGTCCAACGTTCGCAACCGCCTGCTGCAGGCGCTTGCACCGGCGGATTTCTCGCTGCTGGCGCCGCATCTGACATACCGTCCCTTGCCCCTTCGCAGCATCGTCGAGGGCCCCGACAGCCCGAACGACGGCGCGATGTTCTTCGAAAGCGGCATCTGCTCGTCGGTCGTCGTCGGTCAGGAAGGCGATCTGTCGGAGGTCGGCCACATCGGCCGGGAGGGCATGTCCGGCCGCCACATCCTCCACTGCGCACCCTTGCCCTCGAGCCAGATGATGGTCCAGGTTCCCGGGTCGGCGCTGCGGATCGACGCCGCGCCGCTGACCCGCGCCCTCGATCGGAGCGCCAGCCTGCGCGGACTGCTGCTGCGCTACCTCCAGAGTGTCGACATCCAACTGGCCCACTCCATGCTCGCGGTGACGCGCTTCAACGTCCACCAGCGCCTGGCGCGCTGGTTGCTGATGTGCCACGACCGCGTCGACAGCAACGACCTGCCGCTGACGCACGACATCCTCGCACGAATGCTGAGCGTCCGGCGCGCCAGCGTGACGCAGGAGATCCAGATGCTCGAAGGCCTCGGCGCGGTGCGGGCGATGCGCGGCAATGTCCGCATCCTCGACCGCAGCAGGCTGATCGCCATTACCGCCGGCAGCTATGGGATCCCCGAAGCCGAATACGAACGCCTGATCCAGCCGCCTTGCCACGCCGATCGCCGGTCGCTGGCGACCGTCGACTGACCCTGTGCGCCCCGTCAGAGTGGACATCCGGCCGCCATCGCGCTTAATCCGGCGATGACCGACGCCCAGCTTCTCGCCACCATCGCCGCGTCGACCTCCCTGCGCGAAGGCGCAGAGGGGGTCGCGCTGATCCTGCGGACCGCCTTTCGCGACGGTCCGCTGCTGTTGCGCGATCTGGCGCGGCAAGTGCGGATGCCCTTGCCCGTGGTAGGCGCAGTGCGGCGGGAACTGGAGCTCGCCGGCCTCCTCGACCGGGGCCAGGGCGTCGAACTCAGCGAAGCCGGCAAGGCCTTCTGCACGGAGATTCTCGGCATCTCCGCCCGGCACGATGCGCGCTGCTCCTGCTGCCACGGCCATGGCGTCGTGGTGGCGCCCGATCTCGCCGATCTCGTCCGGCTGATGGAAGAACATGTCGCCCGCGGACCGGCGGTGGACGTGACGCTCGACCAGGCGCCTTGCACGCCGGAGACGGCGATGCGGCGGGCGCTCGCGATGCACGAGGCCGGCGCGCTCGATGGGCGCTCGATCCTCATTCTCGGCGACGACGATTCGATGTCGGTCGCCTTGCTGCTGCTCGCCCGCGCAATCGGCGCCCGGCCGCGCCGCCTGACCGTGCTGGAACTCGATGCCGCCCGCATCGCCCACATCACAGAGGCCGCCGAACAGCACGGCCTCGCCATCGAGATCGTCGCCCAGGACCTGCGGGAGCCGCTGCCCGAGGTGCTACGCCGCCAGTTCGACGTGTTCGAGACCGACCCGCCCTATACCGTCGACGGCATGGCGCTGTTCGTCTCCCGTGGGCTCGAAGGGCTCCGCGAGGAGCCCGGCCTGCCCGGCTTTCTCTCCTATGGCGACCTCGCGCCCGACGATCTCCTGGACCTGCAGGCGCGGCTGACCGAGATGGGTCTCGTCGCCACCCGCATCCGGCCCTCGTTCAACGCCTATCAGGGGGCCTCGATCCTCGGCTCCGTCGGCCAGCTGATCGATCTCAGGACCACCAGCCGGACTCGGCCGCTGACAGCGGCTGACGGTTCCTTCACCGCGCCGATCTACACGGCCGAGGTCCGCCCGCGCGACCGCCGCTACCAGTGCCGCGCCTGCAGCACCATAACGCCGGTCGGCCCGAAGGAGATTTTCACCACCGTCGAGGCGCTGAAAGCGGCCGGCTGTCCGCATTGCGGCGCGACGGTGTTCAAACGGCTGCACGCCAAGACCGCGTACTGACGCTGCCCAAGGCCTCCTTACTCGGGAGGCCTCTACGTTCGACGCGCAAAAACCAGCGCTACCCGCCGATCGAGCTCACTTGCGCCCCGCGCGGTAGGCTCAGTCGAAGATGGCAGAGCCTGTGAGCAAGCAGGCGCGCCTGGCTCAGGCCGCCCGCTTCTGCGCCGCCTCGACCGCGGCGACGAGGCCGGCCACGCTGTCGGAGCGCTCGATTTCGGCCATGGTCAGCTCGACGCCGAACTCGGCCTCGAGGGCGAGGACGATGCGGACATGGCCAAAGCTGTCCCAGGCGCCGACATCGGCGGCCTTGGTATCGGGCGAGAGTTGGTCGGGCGAGAGATCGAGCACGTCGGCGGCGGTGGCGATGATCGCCTCGGCAAGGGTGGTCAAGTCGGCGCTCCCGGCGTGAGGATGAGATCGATCCCCTCGGGTACGCCCTCGAGCGGCCCGCCCGCAAGGCCGAGATCGTAGATCCACATCCCATCCGCCGCGACGAAGCCGAGACGAGCAAGCGCTTCGCGGGCAGGTTCGTTGCGCGGCAGATGCTGGATCGCGGCGCGGATGCGCCGGAGCCCGACGGCCTTCGCCTGACGGGCGAGACCATGCAGCAGGCTGCCTTCGACGCCGCGCTGCAGCGCGCGGCAGCTGAGGAAAAGGTTGTCGATGACGGCCTCCTCGCCTTCCCGGTGCGCCAGCATCAGCCCGACCAGCCCGTGCGCGCCAAAGGCGTCGTCAAGACGCGCCATGGTGTCGAGCCCGTCCGGGCGGGCGCCGAGCTGCGGTCCGTTCGGCCGGTAGGCGGTGAACAGGAACTGGTTGACCCGGCTTGCCAGCTCGGCCGCACGCGGGCGCAGCGGGGCATTGAGCGGCAGCAGCGTGACGCGGGTGTTGAGCCCCCGCAGGAAGGCCGCCTCATCCGCCGCCGTATCGCGCAGGTGTTCCACCGCCGCCCGGCGCCGGTACTGTGCCGCGCGTTCGGGCCCGGCAGGCCCGCCCGCCAGCAGCGGATCGGCGAGAAGGGCTGCGGCGAAGACATCGGCATCCCCGGCAAAGAGGCGGACATCCATTGCCGGAAAGCGCGCGGCGACGGCCGCGCAGTTCACCGGGTCGTCGTCGATGAACACCGCATGCTCGGGCGCGAGGCCGAGCCGGTCGAGAATGTCGGCGACGAGCGACGCCTTGTCGGCCCAGCCGACGGCGCGGGCGGCAAAGGTGTCGGGCTCAAGCGGCGCGGTCCGCAGCGCGGTCTCGACGTCGGCGGGATCGTTGCGGCTGGCGATGGCCAGCACCAGGCCGCGGTCGCCGAGGCCAGCCAGCGCTTCGGCATAGGCGCGGTGCACCGCTGGCACCCCCTCGCCCGTTTCGATTTGGGCGCCTTCGCCGAGCACTCCCTGCCAGAGCGTCCCGTCGAGGTCGGTGATCACCAGTTTCGGTGCCGTGCCCTCGAGCCGGGCGGCAAGGCCAGCGGCAGCATCGGAGAGGCGATCGGCAGCCTCGCTGGTCAGGATCGCGCCGAAGGTCGCGGCAAAGCGCTGGTCGAACACCGTGTTGACCGGGATGTCGAGCGACACGACATCGGCGCCCTCCGCGGCGATGTCGTCCGCCGGCATGCCGGGCAGCTTGAACCGTGCCAGCGCAACCGGCGCCATGGTCCGCACCGCCAACTGTGCTGCGAGATCGCGAAGCGCAGCGGCGCTCTCGGGTACAGCGCCACCGTCCGGCATGGACAGCAAGGTCATCCGCACGCCCGCAGCGGGATCGTCGTCGGCGGCAAGCTTTTCCCACGGACCGGCCGGCACGTCCGCCCCCTCCGCCAGCAGTGCGCGCAGGGCAAGGATGCCCTCGACGCTGCGCAGCGTCAGCGCGAAGCCGGCGATAGCAAAGCCGAGGGTCAGCGCGTCGGCGAGCGAGCGCGGCTGCTGGGTGGTAGCAAGGAGAACCGGCATCGGCCGGCCGAAACGGTGCCCGGCCTCGACCTCCGCCGCCTGCAAAAGGGCGGCCGCACGGGTAGCGCCGAGGATGGCCCGCGCTGCGCGGAGCTCCCGCGCCAGCGCGGCCGGCCCGGTCTCGGCGGCGGCAAGAAGGCTGCCGCGCGTCGGCCGTTCGCCGCCGGAGGGCAGGAAATGCCAGCCGGCGGGGCGCATCAGACGGTTCCGAGCGACTCGATGTGGCGAGTGACGTAGCTGCGCTCGACGACACCGTCCGGGCAGATACGCCGGGCGATCTCGTCGATGGCCGCATCCTCCGACATGTCGGGATTGCAGAGGAGGATGTCGGCCATCACCAGCCGGTATTCCGGCCATGTTGTCAGCATGATGTGGCTTTCGGCGAGGAACAGCACGAAGGTCACGCCGTGCGGCACGTAGCGCTGCGCGTGCTCGCCGATCACCGTGGCGCCCGCGGCGGTCGCGGCGGCGACAGCCGCTTCGCGCAGCGCGGTCTCGTCTTCCATGAGCGCGTTGCAATTGCGCATGTCCGCAAGGACCTGCCGGATTCTCATGGCGTCACCATTCTGCAAGCTGTATTCAGGCCGCGCCGGGAAACGGCGTCAGGACGGGCGGCGGCGATCGCTCGCCTTGGCCGGTTCCACGAAGCCGGTTCTATAATGATTGCGCCGCCGAGCGGCAAGCACAGCGGACTTTCGAGGCCCGCTTCTCCTTGGAAAGGGCGCGATGCCGGCCGATACCCCCCGCTTCACCTTGCGCGATTTCCGCCCCGCGGACATCGATACGGTCGCCGGCTTCGAGGCCGAGATCGCCGTGCGCTCCTTCGCCGACGAGGCGGTGACGGACCTCGACCACTACCGCAAGAAGCTCGGCAAGCTGCTGAAATACGGCGACGACTGGACCAAGGTCCTGGTCGCGGCGGACGGCGCGGTGATCGGCTGGGCCTGGGTCGCGGCGCGGCAGAATTTTATCACCGGCGACAGCTATGCCGACTTCCGCAGCCTCTATGTCGACGGCGCCCGCGCCGGGCCGGCGGCGGCGGTGGCGCTCCTGCGCGCGGTGATGGCGCATGCCGAGGCAAAGGGTTTTACCCGCATCGTCGGGCGCACCGCCACCAGCAATGCGGCGATGCGCTCGCTCTATAAGCTCGCCGGCTTCGCCGAGCGGCACGTCGTCTACGAACTCGACATCAGCCCCGACGCTCCGCGACGCCGGACCGAGTGAGGCGCGAGCACGCTCGACGGCGCGGGGCCGGAAGCGCTCAGGTCGAGCCGGCGTCGACGAAGAAATCCTGCCCGGTGCACATGGCGGCGTCGTCCGAAGCGAGGAAAAGGATCATCTGCGCAAGGTAGACCGGCTCGATCTCCACCGGGATGCACTGGCGCTGCAGATGTGCCGCGACCCCCTCGGGCGTCGCCCAGAGCTCCTTCTGGCGCTCGGTCATCACCCAGCCCGGCACCACGGTGTTGACGCGGATGCGGTGCGCGCCGAGATCGCGCGCAAACGAACGGGTGAGGCCGTGAACCGCCGCCTTGGCCGAGGCGTAAACCGGCATGCCGCCCATGGCCTGCATCCAGGAAACCGAGCCGAGATTGATGATCGAGCCCTTGTTCGCGGCGATCATGCCAGGCGCGACGGCCTGGATAGCGAAGAACTGGTGGCGAAGGTTCGTCGCCATGCGCTCGTCGTAATAGTCCGGCGTCACCTCGGCAAACCCATGCCGGTCGTCGCGCGCGGCATTGTTGACGAGGACGCCGCAAGGCCCGTGCGCGGCCTCCAGCGCAGCCATCACGGTGCGCAGCGCGTCGATGTCGCGAAGGTCGCAAGCCTCGAAGCGGACCCGGCCGCCGGATGCCGAGAGCTCGGCGGCAAGCGCCGCGCCGCGGGCCGCGTCGATGTCGATGAAGCCGACCCGCGCGCCCTGACCCGCGAAGGCGCGCACGGTCTCGGCGCCGATGCCGGAGGCGCCGCCGGTGACGATGACGGCAACGCCCTCGAGGCTGGGATAGGTGGCGTAGGTCATCGGTGCGCTCCAGCAGCCTCAGTCTCTCGTCCGCACTCGCGCCGGACCCCGCGAGCATCCACCACCGCCGCCGCGGCCGGTCAAGCCCTACTGCAGGCAAGCGGGGCGTGGTCTCGTGCCGTGTCAGAGGTGCGAAGGCGAGCGGAGCCCAAAGCCGTCGAGGCGCCGCTGGGAAGGCTGCGCACCTCCTCCTCGCCCGCGGTTTTGCGGACGCGGTGCGATGCGGTAAGGGAGCGGCATCCTTCCCCGCCGCGGGGAGCCCTGCCCGGACCCGCCATGCCTGCCGCCCCACCCCCCAAAGTCCTGTTCGTCGTCACCGAGGACTGGTTCTTCGCCTCGCACTTCCTGCCGATGGCACGGGCGGCGCGGGAGTTGGGGCTGGAGGTGCGCGTCGTCTGCCGAATCCGCGGGCATGCCGCAGCGATCGCGGCGACGGGGGCCGTGCCGATCGCGCTCGAGGCCGAACGGCGGAGCCTCAACCCGCTGGCGGCGATCAGCGTCGTCCGCCGGCTGGCGCAGGTGATGCGGGCGGAGCGGCCGGACATCGTTCACTGCATCGCGCTGAAGCCGATCCTCCTCGGGGGCTTGGCCGCCCGCCTTGCCGGGATCGACCGGCGGATCTTCGCGCTCACCGGTCTCGGCCTGATCGGCGCCAAGCAGGACCGCGTCGGCAGGGGCGCGCGCGCAGTGGTGAAGGCGGCGATCCGCGGGCCGCTGTCGACGCCGCTCACCCGCTATCTGTTCGAGAATGCCGACGATCCCGGGCTTCTCGGGCTCGATCCCGGCGCGCCAAACGTGACGATCGTCGGCGGCGCCGGCGTCGATCCCGTCGCTCTTCCCGAGCTGCCGCTGCCCGGCCAGCCACCGCTCCGGGTGGCGCTGGTCGCCCGGATGCTGTGGTCGAAGGGCGTCGACATCGCCGTCGAGGCGGTGCGGCTGGCGCGGCAAGCGGGCGCCGACGTCGAGCTCTCGCTCTACGGCGCGCCGGATCCGTCGAACCCCAAGGCGGTGCCGCAAGCGACGCTCGAGGCCTGGGCACGTGAGGACGGCATCGGCTGGCACGGCCATGCGGGCGACGTCGCCGCGGTGTGGCGGGCGCATCATGTCGCTTGCCTGCCCTCACGCGGCGGCGAGGGCTTGCCGCGGACGCTGCTGGAGGCGGCGGCCTGCGGGCGGGCGATGGTCACCACCGACGTGCCGGGCTGCCGCAGTTTCGTCGAGGACGGCATCAGCGGGATCGTGGTGCCGCCCGGCGATGCGCCAGCCCTGGCGGCGGCACTCGTGCGCCTCGCGAGAGAGCCGCAGACCGTCGCCGCCATGGGCCATGCCGCCCGCGTCAGGGTGCTAGCCGGTCATACCGAGCGGCAGGTGATGGACGGCGTCAAGGCGCTCTACACCGCGCTGCTGGCGTCCTGACAACCGGGCCAGGTATCGTTGTAGCCGGCCCACGGCAGGCGGTGCCGGCGGCAGTGGCATCGTGAAAGCCGACGTCGCAGGCGGGGCTTCCCCCATCTCTGTGATGGCACGAAGCCGTCTGCTGAGGGCGTCCGTCTAGCAGCGCTGGCTTAGTACTTTACCATCAGCGTGCGGCCGATGTCGCCGAAGTCGGGCTTCACGCCGAGGAAGGTGGCCGAGCGGCGGACGATCTCGCCGACCATGGGCGCGGCGTTCCAGCCGGCCTGGGCGTTGGGCTTGCCCGGCTCGGTCTTCGGCTCGTCGATGATGGCGAGGACGAGATAGCGCGGCTTCTCGATCGGGAAGGCGCCAACGAAAGCGTTGAAGATCTTGTTGTGGTTGTACTTGCCGTGCTCGACCTTCTCGGCCGTGCCGGTCTTGCCGCCGACGTGGTAGCCGGGAATGTTGGCGTTGCGGCCCGAGCCTTCCTCGCCGTTGATGCGGAAGATCGTGCGCATGTCCTTCGAGGTCCGGTCCTCGACGACCCGCACCTTGATCGCGTCGGCCTCGGCCTTGGTCCGCGGCAGGAAAGTCGGCGGGATGTAGAAGCCGCCATTGACCAGCGCCGCGGCGGCAACCGCGGTGTTCAGCGGCGTCGTCGAGACGCCGTGGCCGAAGGCGATGGTCATCGAGTTGATCTTCTTCCAGACCTTCGGCTGGGTCGGCGTCGCGACCTCCGGCAGCTCGGTCTTGATGCGGCTGAGGAGGCCAAGGCGGGTGAGGAAGGCCTGGTGCCCCTCGATGCCCACCATGTCCGCCTCGCGCGCCGAGCCGACGTTCGAGGAGTACTTGAAGATCTCCGGCACGGTCAGCGACGAGCCCTTGTTGTGGAACTCCTTGATCGTGTGGCCGGAGACGCGGAACGGCGTCGTGTCGATCGAGCTGTTGATGTTCACCTTGCCCGAGTCCAGCGCCATGCCGGTGGTGAAGATCTTGAAGGTCGAGCCCATTTCGAACACGCCGGCGGAGATGCGGTTGAGGTTCTCCTTCTTCTGCGCGTCGACCGGGTTGTTCGGGTCGTAGTCGGGCACCGAGCCCATGGCGACGATCTCGCCGGTCTCGACGTCCATCACCAGGCCGCCCGCGGCGATCGCGCGGTACTTCTTCATCGCCGTCGTCAACTCGTCGCGCAGCACGTGCTGGACGCGCAGGTCGAGCGCGAGCTTGACCGGCTCGAGCTTGCCGTTGCCGGCAAAGCCGCTGGCCTGCAGGTCGCGGAAGCCGCTGTCGTCGACATACTTCTCCATGCCGGAGATGCCTTGGTTGTCGATGTTGGTGAGGCCGAGGACATGGGCTGCGGTGTTGCCACCGGGATAGAAGCGGCGCTTCTCGGTGCGGAAGCCGATGCCGGGCAAGCCTAGGGCAAAAACCTGCTGCTGCTGGCGCGGGGTCAACTCGCGCCGCAGCCAGGCAAAGCCCTGCTCGGAGGACAGTTTCGCATGCAGGCTCTTCGGGTCGAGGTCCGGGAGCACGCTGAGCAGCGCTTCGGTTGCCTCGTCGACATCGACGATGCGCTTCGGCTCGGCGAACAGCGACGCCATCTTGATGTCGGTCGCCAGCACCTCGCCATTGCGGTCGAGGAGGTCCGGGCGGGTGATCGGGCCGCGCTGTGCGCCGGCCTGGTATGCGCCGGTCGGATCGCCGGCGATGCCGATCATCGCCAGCCGGCCGCCGATGACGGCGTAGACGCCGCAGAACAGCCCGACGGCCAACAGAAAACGGCTCTTGCTCCGGCGGGCATTGCGCGGCTGGACGGTCCAGCCGTCCGCCGTCGGACCAGGCGCGGCGGCGACCTTCGGGAGGCGGATCGGAAGGGCCGGAAGCTTGGGAAGACGCATGGAGATATCCTGTCGCAAGCCGGCGCGGGACGGGCTCGACCCCCGCTCGCGCCAGCAGCCCGCCTGAGAGTGCGAGCCCGGCCCGTTTTCGATCCCTATTGGTCCCACATTCATCCTAAAGACTTGGTAAATGTCCGCGGAACAATTTCACCGATCATCAAGGGCTCGGCGCGACCGGGACACGGCAGCAGCCCAGCGCGGATGCGACCTGCGCACGCGTGACGCTGCCCGCCGCGATCATTTCCGCGTGGGCACGCGGTGGAGAGCGCAGGGCGCCGTGACGCCGCGGCAAGGGCCGTGCTACGGCTTGATTCGGGGCGGGAGGAGCCCGTTTCTCAGGAGAATGAGATGACACTGGTTTCGGGACGGGCTGCGGCGACCATGCTGGCCCTTGTGACGGCGGGTCTGGCAATGCCGGCCTTGGCGACGATGGCGTCGGCGCAGACGATCGAGGCGCTGCAGACGGCTGAAACCGCCAGCAAAGCGGCCTGGGAACAGCTGCCGCTGACCGAGAAGAAGGTAACCTTCGTCAAGGCGAGCTCGACCGGCTACGGCATGTACGACGCCCGCGACAACAACATCTTCAAGCCCGGCGAGCCGATCATCTCCTATGTCGAGCCGATCGGCTTCGGCTGGAAGCCTGTGGATGGCGGCAAGTACGAGATCGGCTTCGTCATCGACCTCGCCCTGAAGACCTCGGACGGCACCCTCGTCAGCGACCAGAAGGGCTTCATGTCGGTCAAGCAGGAGAGCCACGAGCAGAACCAGGAATATTCCATCGACATGACGCTGACCCTCGAAAGCGCCCCGCCCGGCAACTACACCGTCACCTACACGCTGCACGACACGTCGAGCGAAGAAGTCTCGAGCTTCGACCAGGATTTCGTGGTGTCGCAGGCGGAATAGCGGGAGGCCCGCCAGCGACCCCCGAATGCCGAATGCAAGACTGCCAGTCCTAGAACCTGGTTCTTGCCGGCAGCCAGAGGGTGCAGGGAAAAGGGAGCTCGGGCCCCCTTTTCAGACGCCGAGCATGTGCCGTCGCGAGGCGCGCTCGGCCGTCTGGAGAATGCCGTAGACCGCAAACTTCGCCTGGTGGAAGGCGGCGATCTCGCCGCCAGCGGGCGTGATCTCGTCACCCGTCCGGCACATGGCGGCGGCTGCCTGCCGGAGATCGGGATAGGTGCCGGCGGCCACGGCGCCGAGCATCGCCGACCCCAGGAGAACGGGCTCGGCGGTTTCCGGCAGCGCGACCTTCAGATCGGCGGCATCCGCGAGAATGCGGCGCAGCAGCGGGCTGCGGGCGGCGCCGCCGCTGGCGACGATGGTGCCGATATCGACCTTGCGGGCGCGCGTTGCCTCGACGATCTGGCGGGTTCCGTAGCAGAGGCCGCAGAGGCCCGCGACGAACAGACGGACGAGGCTGTCGAGGCTGGTGTCGAGGCCAAGGCCAGCGATCACCGCCGTCGCCTTCGGATCGGCTTCCGGCGACCGGTTGCCGAGGAATTCCGGCACGACATGGATCCCATTCGCCAGCCGCGCGGCCGCCTCGATCGAGCCGGCCAGCGCGATCGCCCGCTGCTCCAGGAAGTCGAGCAGGCCGACCCCCTTCAAAGCCGCGGCCTCCCGGGCTGCCGGCGTCGCCGGATGCAAGCCGACGAGGTAATCTAGCCCGGCGCCATAGGCCGACTGGCCGCCCTCCAGCAGCCAGTAGCCCGGCAGCAGCGCGCCGTAATAGGGCCCCCAGACACCGTCGACGAAGGCCGGCTGGGTGGTGAGCATCATCGCGCAGGACGACGTTCCCATGATCATCGCCATCTGCGCCGCCGGGTCGGCCGACTCGGCACCGACGCCACCCTTGCCGCCACTCTTGCCGCCGAGCGTGCCGACGCCGCCGGCATGCGCGTCGATCAGCGGTGCGCCGACCGGCGTGCCGGCGACGAGGCCGAGTTCAGCCGCGGCGGCGGCGGTGAGGCCCTGGCCGAGCGGCGAGGCGATGTCGACGATCTCCGTTCCGATGCGCTGAAAACCCTCGTCCGCGAGTTCGCCGAGGCCGATCGCGTGGAAATAGTCGGCGTCCCATCGCGAATCATGCGCGAGATAGGTCCACTTGCAGGTGACCGTGCAGACCGACCGCGCCAGGCTGCCGGTAGCGCGGAAGGAGAGGAAATCCGCGAGGTCGAAGAAGTGCCCGGCGCGGGCGAAGACCGCCGGACGGTTCTCCTTCAGCCACAGCAGTTTCGGCGTCTCCATCTCCGGCGAGATGACGCCGCCGACATAGGTCAGCACCGCATGGTGGGTCTCGTTGATGCGCCGGGTCTGGTCCATGGCGCGGTGGTCCATCCAGACGATGATGTCGCGCTGCGGATCCTCGGACGGTCCGACGGCGAGCGAGCGGCCCTCGCCGTCCAGCACCACGAGCGAGCAGGTCGCGTCGAAGCCAAGGCCGCGCACGGCGGCGGGATCGGCGCTGGCGCGCTCCATGGCCTCGCGCACGGAAGCGACCACGGCTGCCCAGATGTCGGCGGAGGACTGCTCGACCAGCCCGCCCTCCTCGGTCCAGATCCGGATCGGCCGCTTAGCGGCGCCGAGCAGCCGGCCGGTCTCATCGAAAACGCCGGCGCGTGCGCTGCCGGTGCCTACATCAACGCCGATGAAGAGATTCTGCATGGTCGCTCCCGAAGTCTTTCGGGAAACGGGTTAGAACATCGGGCGGGAAATCGGAAGCGGCTGCCGCCACGACTTGCGTGGCTCCGCTTCTGAGAACGGTCTTCCCGGCCTGGCCCGGAGAGAGCTTCCGAAGCGCTGCGCGGGCCAGGTCAAACAACCCACAGCTAAAATCAGCGCGCTTTCCGGAGCGCCTGCTTCATGTTCTTCTTCACGTCGTCGAGCACGCTTCTGACCACTTCAAGCCGGTCGACGCTGAGACGGCTGGCGATGTCTTCGCCGACCATTCGGTAGATGGTGGAGATACACGACCGGGTTTCCTTGCCGGACTCCGTCAGCGTGATCACGTTGCCGTCGACGTTGACGAGATTGCGGACGCGCAACCGATCATACGCAGCGGTCACAGCGGTCGGATGAACACCGAGTTCTTCCGCGGCTTCGCCGAGGTCGGTCGGCGCACGGGGGTTCAGTGCGAGCATGTAGTCGTCTTCGCCGGGTGACAGCGCGATCGTCGCCAGATGAAGCGCGAGGAGGTCACGCGTCAGCTTGGAGACCTCGATCATCGACGTCGCCAGGCGTTCCTTCTCGGCGTCTTCCGTCAGGCTTTCTTCGAAAACAGTCGCGGACATATCGTATCCCTTTGTGGCCATTGCCTGGGATACAGTTGTCGAGGTCCATGCTGGCGCGAGGCTGGAGGCACGAACAGTGCCCCGCGATTTGGGGATTGCGCTGGCGACAGAAATCGACGGGCTCTCGCCGATCATATCGTCTGCGCTTTGGTTCGACGCGTTACACTAGGGTTTTTGCCAGCCCATGCCAGTTTACTGCCACGGCCCTGCTTCATCGCCAGCCGCCTCTGCGGCGGAGAGGAATGAATCTCGGCGAAACCGTAGGTTTCGCCGAGATCGAGTCCGGAATGACGAGGCGTCGGCACCGGCGCCGCGCTTTCGAGGCGACACCGTGACGCCTCCTAGCGGAGGTAGGCCGTCAGCGTTTCGACGACGCCCTTGTCCCACAGCGAGCGCAGCATGAAAGCAAAGCGTTCGCGGAAGACGGCGTTGCCGGCGAGGTCGCCGTAGACATCCTTCAAGGCGAGGAAGGCGTCGGGATCGGTCTTGGCGGCGACGGCGGCGGCGCGGATACGGTCGAGGTTCGGGTCGACCAGCGGCATGTCCTTGCCGGCCTCAGACGGGCCGCCCAGCGCCCGGCACCAAAGCGCGGAGACGAGCGCGAGGCCATCGATCCCCTGCCCGGAGCCGAGCCGGTCGCGGATCGTCGGCACGATGAACTTCGGCTGGCGGTTCGAACCGTCGAGGGCCAGGCGCGCGACGGTGTCGGCGATCTTCGGGTTGAGGAAGCGGTGCTCGATGAGCTTGCGGTAGTCCTCGAGCGAGGTGTCGGGCACCGGCGGCACGACCGGGATGATCTCGTCCTTGGTGAGCTTCTCGAGGAAGGCCGCGATCAGGGGATGCTGCATCGCCTCGTGTACGAACTGGATATCGAGGAGGATGCCGGGATAGGCGATCGCCGCATGGCCGCCGTTGAGGATGCGGATCTTCATCAGTTCCCATGGAGCGACGTCGTCGACGAAGGTGACGCCGACCTTCTCCAGCGCCGGGCGCCCGGCGGGGAAGTTATCCTCCATCACCCACTGCTTGAACTCCTCGCAGTAGACCGGCCAGTTGTCGTCGATGCCGAACTCGGCGGTGAGGTTCTCGATCTCGCGCGGGCTGGTGGCAGGGGTGATGCGGTCGACCATCGAGTTCGGGAAGGCGACGTTGGCGCGGATCCAGTCGGCGAGCGCGGGGTCCGAGAGCGCGGCGGTGCCGGCGACGGCGTCCTTCGCGACGACGCCGTTGTGCGGAATGTTGTCGCAGGACATCACCGTGAACGGCGCAGTGCCGGCGTCGCGGCGGGCTTTCAAGCCGGCTGCGATGAGGCCGAAGACGGTCTTCGGTGCCGCAGGATTCGCGCCGTCCGCGACGATCGCGGGATGGGCGGGATCGAAATGGCCGGATGCGTCGACGAAATAGCCACCCTCGGTTATGGTCATCGACACGATGCGGATCGCGGGATCGGCAAGCCGGGCGACGATCGCCGCGCCATCGCCGATCGGCAGGTAGTCGATCATCGGGCCAGTCACGCGGGCGGCGGTGCGGTTGTTGTCCTGCTCGACGACGGTGGTGAGATAGTCCTGCTCACCAAGCTTGTCGCGCATCGCCGTCTCGAAGGAGAGCATGCCGGCGCCGACGATGGCAAAGTCGTGGCCCTCGCCCGTATTGAACAGATCGTCGAGGTAGACCGCCTGGTGGGCGCGATGGAAATTGCCAATGCCGAAATGCAGGATGCCGGCCGACAGCGTCGCGCGGTCGTAGCTCGGCACGGAAGCGGTGGCGGCGATCGCCGGAAGGGTCGCGGAGGACAGCCTGACGCTCATGGTTTCAGCTCCTGAAATGGCATCGTGGCCGCCCGGCGTGGATCGGCCAAGCGGCGGAGAGATAAATGGGTTGTCATTCGTCGCGGAGAGGCCGCCGGGCCCCTCCCATGCTGTCGCCGCTTGGCCCGAGCCCGGGCCATCGGAGAAGACGGTTCAGGCCTTGCCGAGCGTCAGGCCGGCGGCATCGAAGCGGTGGGTGCGGTTCGGCTCTGGCGTCAGCCAGACCGGGTCGCCGTGGCTGACGCGATAGTCGCCAAGGCCGCGCGCGGTCACCTGATCGCCATTGTCCATCTTGATGTGAATGAAGGTGTCGGAGCCCAGGTGCTCGGAGACGCCGGCAATGCCCCTGAGGTCGCCGGAGTCCTTCGAGATCTTCAAGTGCTCGGGGCGGACGCCGACGGTCGGGGCGCCGCGGGCCTTGGCGTATTCGCCGGTGAAGAAGTTCATCTTCGGCGAGCCGATGAAGCCGGCGACGAAAAGGTTCTTCGGGTTCTCGTAGAGGTCGAGGGGAGAGCCGACCTGCTCGATATTGCCGCGGTTGAGGACGACGATCTTGTCCGCCATGGTCATCGCCTCGACCTGGTCGTGGGTGACGTAGATCATCGTCGTCTTGAGCTCCTGGTGCAGCTCGGAGATCTCAAGGCGCATGTTGACGCGCAGCGCCGCGTCTAGGTTCGACAGCGGCTCATCAAACAGGAAGCCCTTCGGCGAGCGCACGATGGCGCGGCCGATGGCGACGCGCTGGCGCTGGCCGCCGGAGAGGTCCTTTGGCTTGCGCTCGAGATAGTCGGTAAGGTTCAGCGTGGCGGCGGCAGTGCGCACCTTCGCCTGGATCGCGTCCTTGCTCTCGCCGGCCATCTTCAGCGGGAAGCCGATGTTCTGGCCAACCGTCATGTGCGGGTAAAGCGCGTAGGACTGGAACACCATGGCGAGCTGGCGACCGGCGGGCGAGACGTTGGTCACGTCCTTGCCGTCGATCGAGATGACGCCGCCCGAGACGTCCTCGAGCCCGGCGATCAGGCGCAGCAGCGTGGACTTGCCGCAGCCGGACGGCCCGACGAAGACCACGAACTCGCCATGCTGAATGTCGAGGTCGAGACCGGGAATGATCACCGCATCGCCGAAGCGCTTGGAGACCTGCTTGAGAGTGATGGAAGCCATGCCGATCCCTTCCGTTACTTGACGGCGCCGAAGGTCAGACCGCGCACCAATTGCTTCTGTGCTAGCCAACCGATGATGAGGATCGGGGCTATCGAGAGCGTCGAGGCGGCGGAGAGCTTGGCGTAGAAATTACCCTGCGGGCTGGAAAACGATGCGATGAAGGCGCTGAGCGGTGCCGCGTTCGTGGTGGTCAGCAGCAGCGTCCAGAACGCCTCGTTCCAGGCGAGAATGACGTTGAGGAGAACGGTCGAGGCGATGCCGGGGATCGCCATCGGCGCCAGCACCTGCGTCAACTCCTTGCGAAGGTTCGCGCCGTCCATGCGCGCAGCCTCCAGGATGTCGACCGGGATTTCCTTGAAGTAGGTGTAGAGCATCCAGACGATGATCGGCAGGTTGATCAGGAACAGGATGACGATCAGGCCGATGCGGCTGTCGAGCAGGCCAAAATAGCGAAACAGGATGGTGATCGGCACCAAGGCGCCGACCGCCGGCATCATCTTTGTCGACAGCATCCAGAGCAGCACGTCCTTGGTGCGCTTGGTCGGCGAGAAGGCCATCGCCCAGGCGGCGGGAATGGCGAAGCAAAGGCCGAGCGCTGTGGAGCCAAGCGCCAGGACCACCGAGTTCCACAGGAAGGCGAAGTAGTTCCGCTGCTCCTGGATCGCGACGTAGTTCTCGGTCGTCCAGTTGAAGAACAAGAATTTCGGCGGGATCGAGATCGCGTCGAGTTCCGACTTGAACGAGGTCAGGATCGTCCAGAGGATCGGGAAGAAGATCAGGAACCCGACGATCCAGGCGAGGACCGTCATGCCGATCTTGCGGCGCGTGGTGATGGCGCGGGCCATGGCTCAGGCCTCCAGGTTCTTGCCGACGATGCGGACGAGGAAGAACGCGACGATGTTGGCGACGATGACGGCGACGATACCGCCGGCCGAGGCCGTTCCGACATCACCTTCCAGCGAGATGATCGAGGCGATCAAGAATGGGAGGTTCGACGACGCCTCGCCGCCACCCGTCGTCACCGCGATCTCGGCGTAGACGGAGAGAAGGAAGATCGTCTGGATGAGGATCACCACGGTGATCGCCCGCTTCATGTGCGGCAGCGTGATGTACCAGAAGATCGAGAGCGCCCCGGCGCCGTCCATCTCGGCGGCTTCCTTCTGGTCCTGCGACAGCGACTGCAGCGCGGTCAGAAGGATAAGCACGGAGAAGGGCAGCCACTGCCAGGCGACGATGATGATGATCGACGTCAGCGGCCAATTGGTCAGCCAGTCGATCGACCCGATGCCGACGGCGTTCAATAACTGCCCGATCACGCCGTAGACCGGGTTCATCATCATGTTCTTCCAGACCAGCGCGGCCACCGTCGGCATGACGAAGAAGGGCGCGATCACGAGAAGACGGACGACGGTCTGGCCGTAGAACTCCTGGTCCAGCAGGAGGGCGATCAGGATGCCGCCGAGGATGGTGACGCAGAGGACGCCGAACACCAGGAGCAGCGTGTTCTGGAAGGCGCTGATGAAGCGCGGGTCGGAGAGGAAATAGGAATAGTTCTCGAACCAGACGAACGGCATCTCCGGGTTGTAGAACCCGTAGCGCAGCGTCGAGAACCAGAGCGTCAGCCCGAGCGGGACCAGCATCCAGAGAAAGAGGACGATGACGGAAGGCGCCATCATCAGGCGTGCGACCGACTTGGTTTGGGTTGTCGCCATGATCCGGTTCCGACAAGGGGCCGCGCACGAGCGCCGGGGGCGGCCGAAACCCGTCTGAGGGGCAAAAGGTCTCCGGCCAGCGATGGCCGGAGACTGGCGTGCGGACGAAGGATGGTTCTGCAGTCAGATGCCCGTCGCCGTGGCGCCAGCGGGCATCGAAAGCTCGGACAATCTGAGGGCCGGCGCGAACCGGCCCTCGACCGCCGATCTACTTGATGTAGCCGCCGCGGGTCAGTTCGCGGGTCGCCTGGGCCTGGGCAGCGGCGAGCGCCGCATCCACCGTGGTCGAGCCCGAGAGTGCGGCCGCCATCTGCTGGCCGATTGCGGTGCCGAGACCCTGGAACTCAGGGATTGCGGCGAACTGCAGGCCGACATAGGGCTTGCCCTCGCCCATCGACGGATCAGCCTTGTTGATCGCGGCGAGCGTCGCCTCGGCGAACGGGGCGGCCTTCACGTATTCCGGGTTCTTGTAGAGCGAGGTACGCGTGCCCGGAGGAACGTTCGCCCAGCCTTCCTTGGAGGCGACGAGGTCGAGATAGGCCTTGGACGTTGCCCAGGAGATGAAGGTCTGCGCGGCCTCCTTCTTCTCGGAGCTTGCCGGGACGGCCAGCGACCAGGCCCAGAGCCAGTTCGCACCCTCGTTCGGGCAGTTCTCGATGCCGCAAGGACCCGGCGCGAAACCAACCTTGTCGGCAACCTGGCTCTGCTTCGGGTCGGTCACGAAGGACGCCGCGACGCTCGCATCCATCCACATGCCGCACTTGCCCTGGCCGAACAGCGAGAGGTTCTCGTTGAAGCCGTTGGCAGCGGCACCTGGAGGGCCGTACTTAATCATCAGGTCAACGTAGAGGGTGACGGCCTTCTTCCAGCCTTCGCTTTCGAACTGCGGCTTCCAGTTGGCGTCGAAGTAGTTGGCGCCGAAGTCGCGGGCCATGTTGCCGAGGAAGGCCATGTTTTCGCCCCAGCCCGGCTTGCCACGCAGGCAGATGCCGTAAACGCCGGTGTCCTTGTTGGTGATCTTCTCAGCGGCTTCCGCGATGAAGTTCCAGGTCGGCTTTTCCGGCATCGTGAGGCCGGCAGCCTCGAACAGGTCCTTGCGGTAGAGCGTCAGCGTGCTCTCGGCATAGAACGGCGCGGCGTAGAGCGTGCCGTCGGTCGAAAGGGCATTGCGGATCGCCGGGATCAGGTCGTCGGCGTCGTAATCGGCGCCGAGCTTGTCGAGAGGTGCGAGCCACTGCTGCTTGGACCAGATCGGAACCTCGTAGGTGCCGATGGTCATCACGTCGAACTGGCCACCCTTGGTGGCGATGTCGGTGGTGACGCGCTGGCGCAGGATGTTCTCTTCCAGCGTCACCCAGTTGAGGGCGATGTCCGGATGCTTCTTGGTGAAGTCTTCGGTGAGGCCCTGCATGCGGACCATGTCGGAATTGTTGACCGTGCCGATCGTCAGTGTGGTTTGGGCATTTGCCCCGGCCGTGAAGGCCATCAGCGACACGGCGCCCGCGAGAATTTTCATCAGCGTCATTAAGAGCCTCCCAGCTTCATGAGCAATTGACCAATGGACGGGCAAATTCCCACTAGATGCGTCGGGTGTCAAATCAATCTGCTGCGGCAGCGCAGCAATTCGATCGCGTGAGCGCTTAGTACACAGGAGTTTCGCAAGGCATCGACCGGCGATGCCGGCACCGCGGTTTCGGGCGGACCTCCATCACCGCTCAAGCAGGGCACGGGCGGTCGTCTCGTCGGTGATCAGGCCGTTGGCGATGGCCCCGCAGAGCGCAGCGTGGACCGGCGCGGTCTTGGCGCTGCCCATCGCGACGACAATCACGTCGCCGGTCGCCGTCGCGGGAATCGGCGCGCTGGCGACCCGGTCGTTGAAGGGACAGTCGATGATCCGGCCTTGTGCATCGAACGCCCAGCCGACGATCTCGCCGACCGCGTCGAGGGCGGCGAGTTGGTCGCGGTCTTCCGCGGTGATGAAGCCGTCGACCACGAGCGGCGCCTGGGCGCCGAGCTCGCCAACGCCGAGGAAAGTGACGCTGGCAATCGCGGCCAGCGCCAGCGTGCTCTGGACTACCTTCTGCTCGTGCAGCAGCGCCCTCTCCTCGGGGCTCGACACCACCACCGGCAGCGGCATCGGATAGTGCCGGGCCTGCACGGCATCGGCCATGGTGAAAATGACGTTGTAGATCGAGGCCGAGCCGTCGAGCGCGATGTTGCCGGTGAGCGAGACGATCCGGTGCTGCGGGCAAGTCATCGCCGGCAACCGCTCGACCGCCGCTTTCAGCGTGCGCCCCGTGCCGATCGCCATCACCAGCGGCTTAACCTGGGAAAGCCTGCGCTGCATCTCGGCCGCACAGGCTTCCGCAATGCCAAGGGTCGTCGACGCCGAGCCGGGATCGGACGGCACCACCTCGCAGAACGATAGACCGTACTTTCCGGTCAGCGCTCGCGAATGCTCGAGGCAAGCGGCGATGGGATGGTCGATGCGGACCTTGACGAGGCCGGAGGAGACCGAGAGCGAGACGAGACGCTGCGCCGACTGGCGGGACGTGCCGAGCTTGGCGGCGATCTCCTCCTGCGTGTTGCCGGCGACGTAATAGAGCCAGCCGGCGCGGGCGGCGTCGTCCAGTCGCGTCGCATCATCCTCCCGCGTCTTGGCCACGTCCCCTCCTCTGCCGGCTCTGCGGCGCCCCGGACGTTGCGTCCGAGAGCACGGCGTGCCGATCCTCTTGCCCTGTGTAGGGCCGCGCGCGCCGCCGATGCAAGCCGGTCCGCTCGACCGCCACAGTGAATGCGCCGCAGGCCCCGACGCCGCCACGCACAGCAAATTGCCACCCAATGCGGCTCCCGACGCCCATTCGATGAGCGGCATCGGGTGAGAAACGCAGCAGTTCGATCAAACTATCGGCAGTTTCCCTAAATCTCGCCGGACGCCTTGATTTTCCGGCTTTTGGCTTCTCTTTTAAGCACGGTTGATTTGGAGGGACGCCGTGACGCCGTTTGACGAGATGCTGAAGGGCGAAACTGGGGTTCGACAGCCATATGAGCGGTTCCATGCCTGGTATCGCCAGCAGGATCCGGAACTGCTGGTCGAGAAGGCCAGCGAGGCGGAGAACTTCTTCCGCCGCACCGGCATCACCTTCGCCGTCTACGGCGAGGCCGAGGCGGCCGAGCGCCTCATTCCGTTCGATCTCGTGCCGCGCATCATCAACAACCGTGAATGGCAGCGGCTCGCCGAGGGCATCGAGCAGCGCGTCCGCGCGCTGAACATGTTCCTGCACGACATCTACCACGACCAGGAAATCGTGAAAGCCGGCAAGATTCCGGCCCGGCTGATCGAGGGCAATGCGGCCTTCCTGCCGGAGATGATCGGCTTCACGCCGCCCGGCGGCGTCTACACCCACATCATCGGCACCGACATCGTGCGCGTCGGCGAGGACCAGTTCTACGTTCTTGAGGACAATGCCCGCACCCCGTCCGGCGTCTCGTACATGATCGAGAACCGCGAGACGATGATGCAGATGTTCCCGGAGCTGTTCGTGCAGAACCGCGTGCGGCCGGTCGAGACCTATCCCCATCACCTCCGCCGTTCGCTCGCCGCGGTCGCGCCGCCGGCCTGCAAGGGCGCACCGACGATTGCCGTGCTGACGCCCGGCATCCACAACTCCGCCTATTACGAGCACGCCTTCCTCGCCGACCAGATGGGCGTCGAGCTGGTCGAGGGCGCGGATCTGAAGCTCGTCGACGGGCGCATCCAGATGCGCACCACCGAGGGCTACAAGATCATCGACATCCTCTACCGCCGCGTCGACGACGACTATCTCGACCCGCTGGTGTTCAACAAGGAATCGGTGCTGGGCGTCGCCGGCATCATGGAAGTCTACAAGGCCGGCGGCATCACCATCGCCAACGCCCCGGGCACCGGCATCTCCGACGACAAGGCGATCTACTCCTACATGCCGGAGATCGTCGAGTTCTACACCGGCCAGCCGGCGCTCCTCGAAAACGTGCCGACCTGGCGCTGCGCCGAGGCGGACAGCCTCGCCTACGTGCTCGACCATCTGGCCGAGCTGGTGGTCAAGGAAGTGCACGGCTCCGGCGGCTACGGCATGCTGGTCGGCCCGACCTCGACGGCCGAGGAGCGGGAGCTCTTCGCCGCCAAGCTGCGGGCAAGGCCCAGCAACTACATCGCCCAGCCGACCCTCGCGCTGTCGACCGTGCCGATCCTGCTCGAACAGGGCCTCGCCTCCCGCCATGTCGATCTCAGGCCATTCGTCCTCGTCTCCGACAAGATCAAGATCATTCCGGGCGGGCTGACGCGCGTGGCGCTGAAGGAGGGCTCGCTGGTGGTCAATTCCAGCCAGGGCGGCGGCACCAAAGACACCTGGGTTCTGGAGGACTGATCCCGCATGGCGCTTCTCGGACGCACCGCCCAAGGCCTCTTCTGGATGCACCGCTATATCGAACGTGCCGAGAACATGGCGCGGTTGATCGATGCGGGCCTCAGGCTCTCGCTCACCAACCTCTCTTCAGAGCAGGACGAGTGGCACTCCGTACTGGTCACCGCCGGCGTCGAGGTCGCCTACAAGGCGAAATATCCCGACTTCGAGCCACGGCAGATGGTCGACTTCCTGCTCAGCGACTACGACAACCCGTCGAGTGTCCTCTCCTCGATCGAGACGGCGCGGATGAACGGGCGCATGGTGCGCACGGCCCTGACCCGCGAAAGCTGGGAGGCGCTGAACGAGAGCTGGATCCTGCTCAAGCGCCGGCTGCAGATGCCGCTGCGCGACGGGCAGCTGCCGGCCGTCCTCGACATGGTCAAGAAGCAGTGCGCCTACATGCGCGGCGCTTTCTACGGCACCATGCTGCGCAACGAGATCTTCGACTTCTGCAACCTCGGCACCTTCGTGGAGCGCGCCGACAACACCGCGCGCATCCTCGACGTCAAATACTGGGTGCTGTTGCCGACGCACTCCTCGGTCGGCTCATCGCTGGATAACTTCCAGTGGGGCTCGATCCTGCGCTCGGTCTCGGCGCACCGCTCCTACACCTGGGAATACGATACCGACTACCGCGCCTCCGACATCATCGATTTCCTGATCTTCAACGAGCGGATGCCGCGCTCGCTGGCGCACTGCTACAACTCGATCAAGGAGAGCCTCGGCTCGCTCGCCCGCAATCTCGATGCGCCGAACGACTGTCAGACAACGGCGGTCAAGACCTACGGCCACTTCCGCACCTGCGACGTGAACCAGGTCATCAACGGTGGCCTGCATGAGTTCCTGACCGGCTTCATGATCGACCACAACCGCCTCGCTGTGGAGATCGCGCAGACCTATCGCTTTTACGCTTGAGGCAGCGGCAGGGCAGTCTGACGCAAGGGGAAGGTAGCAGGCTAACATCCACACCTTTCCACAATGCTTCGGATACGGACGCGAGAATCGATGAACTTTCGGGAGCGGCGCTCATTTGCCCCTGGAGTGGCGACTGAGAAGGGCTTTCAGTCCCTTTGGGAACCATACTAATCGGGATCGACGAGGTAACGAGTGCCGCTCGGCGCTTGCAGACGACGGTAGTTCGACTGTACTGCGCTCTACCGGACCGGATCGGCCGCTGCGTTCGGCAGCGGCAGGGCGGCGGGTCGACCAGCTGGTTTAAGCGGCATTCGGGTGGACTCGTCCGATCGGCATAAGTTGTGCTGGGGTCAACGGAAAAGAGCGTCCCACGGGCGTCCTACAGGACGCTGGACGCTCTAGGGGATGTGCAAGCAATGACATATTGCGTCGGCCTTCTTGTCGATCGCGGCTTGGTGTTCATGTCGGATACCCGCACCAATGCGGGCATCGACAACATCTCGGTCGTCTCCAAGATGAAGACCTGGTGTGTGCCGGGCGAGCGCTTCCTGTGCCTTTTGAGCGCCGGCAACCTCGCCACCACGCAGTCGACGGTGTCGCTGCTGGAAGAGCGCAGTCTTGCCCCCGTGGACCGCGAGCCGGCGATCCTCAACCAGCCCTCGATGTTCCAGACGGCCAAGCTCGTCGGCGACACGCTGCGCGAGGTGATCAGCTATACCAGCCCGTCCGGTCAGCGGGCCGACAGCCGGTTCGGCGCGTCCTTCCTGCTCGGCGGCCAGATCAAGGGCGGGCGTCCGCGGCTGTTCATGATCTATCCCGAGGGCAACTTCATCGAGGCCGGTGCCGACAATCCATTCTTCCAGATCGGCGAGCACAAATATGGCCGCCCGATCATCATCCGCACCTACGAGCCGGGCATGGCGCTCGAGGATGTCGCGAAGCTGCTGCTCGTCTCATTCGATTCCACGATCAAGTCGAACCTGTCCGTCGGCCTGCCGATCGACATGCAGTTCTACGAGTCCGATAGCCTGGCGACCGGCTACCGCCGCCGCTTCGATCAGCGCGACCCCTACTACCAGAAGATTTCCGAGGGCTGGTCGGACGCGCTGAAGACGGCCTTCGACCAGTTGCCGCCCTTCGTCGCCGAGACCACCTCCACCGGTTGACCGCTCAGCGAGCGCCGCCAACGGCGGACTTTCGCAAGCGCAAGAAGCAACTGAGCGCGCGGACCTTCATCGTTCGACGCGGACAATGCCATTCCGGCCCATACCCTCCGATCACGGCACTTGCAGAATGCTGAGCTTTTTCCACAGATGGCGCGCCGGCGCCGCGGCGCTGCCGACCGCGATCGGCATCGTCATCTGGATGGCCGCGGCGCTGGTGTTCAACCTCGCGCTTGCCCTCTGGATCGAGCCGACTGACCTCGGCCGCGCGGTGCTGTCGGCGGTCGTGCTGCCGGTCATGCTCGGCGCCCCGCTGATCGGCTACATCCGCCTCCGCCTGCGCGAGATGGCGCAGCGCAATGCCGAGCTGCGCCACGCGGCCAGCCATGACGGCCTCACACGGCTCCTCAACCGCGGTGCGTTTGCGAACCGGGTCCGGGCTGAGCTCGACGAGATCGCGGCGTCCGAAGGCGGGCGCGGCGCCCTCCTCATCATCGATGCCGACCACTTCAAGCAGGTCAACGACCGTTACGGCCACGCGATGGGTGACCAGGCCCTCTGCCGCATCGCCGAGCACTTGCGCAACGTCACACGGGCCGGCGATGTGATCGGACGGCTCGGCGGCGAAGAATTCGGGCTGTTCTTGCCGGGCGCTGGCATGCTGTCTGCGGAGGCGACGGCCGAGCGGCTCCGGCATGCCACGGAGACAATGCCGCTGATAGGCCGCAACGGCGAGCCCGTCGCCCTGTCCATCAGCGTCGGCGGCATCTTCTTCCGCAATGCCATTAGCTTCGAAACGCTGTTCCGCCGGACCGACGCAAAGCTCTACGAGGCGAAGGCGAACGGCCGGAACCGCGTTGAGTTCACCGAATTCAGGACCTCGTTCCCGCTGAGCGCAGCATTAGCCTAAGGCCGGCAAACCTTCTTATCGCTCGCGCCGCAGGCCCTTTTCGCTGAGTTCCGCGAGATAGGCGTTCCAGCGCGCATCGCGGTTTCGGCCGAGTTCGGACAGGTAGGACCAGGTGAAAATCCCGGTGTCGTGGCCGTCGTCGAAGACGATTCGGATGGCATAATGGCCGATCGGGACGATGTCGCGAATCCCCACCTCGCGCTTGCCGCCGACGGTGATCCGCTGCGCCTTGGAATGGCCCTGCACCTCCGCCGAGGGCGAGAGCACCCGCAGCATCTCGGCCGAAAAGGCGTCCGTGCCGCCGCCGGCGAGCTGGACGGTCAAGGTACGGCGGTCTTTCGAAACCCGGATTTCCTCGGGTGCGATGGTCGTCTCGGACATGTGTCTGCCTTTCTGCCGCTCCGGCTTACGGTCGGGTTGACCTCCCTGCAGCCAGCTTCCACATAGGTCGGATGAGCGATGCTATGAACCAAGCCCCTCCCCTCCGCAATCTTCTCGGGCTGAACAGCACCATCGCGTTCCCCAACGATAGCCCGTCGCCATCCGGCAGCGCGCCTGCTCGCGCGAACGGGACCGAGATGATCGACCCTTTCGGTCGCGCGATCAGCTATCTCCGGATCTCCGTGACCGACCGCTGCGACTTCCGCTGCGTCTATTGCATGGCGGAGGACATGACCTTTCTGCCGAAGCGCGATCTCCTGACGCTCGAGGAACTCGACCGGCTGGCGAGCGCCTTCGTCGCCAAGGGCGTGAAGCGTCTGCGGCTGACCGGCGGCGAGCCGCTGGTGCGCAAGAATGTCATGCACCTCATCCGCGGCCTGTCGCGTCACCTCGAAACAGGGGCGCTCGATGAGCTGACGCTCACGACCAATGGTTCGCAGCTGCAGCGTTTCTCGGCAGAACTCGCCGATTGCGGCGTGAAGCGGCTGAACGTCTCGCTCGACACGCTCGATCCCGATAAGTTCAAGGCGATCACCCGCTGGGGCGCGCTCGATCGGGTGTTCGACGGCATCAAGGCGGCGCAGGCGGCGGGCATCAAGGTCAAGCTCAACGCTGTGGCGCTGAAGGGTTTCAACGTCCTCGAAATTCCCGACATGCTGCGCTGGGCGCATGGCGAGGGCATGGACCTGACGCTGATCGAGACCATGCCGATGGGCGAGATCGACGAGGACCGCACCGACCAGTACCTGCCGCTGAGCGAAGTCCGAGCCGATCTCGAAAGCCGCTTTACGCTGCGGGAAAGCGGCTATGCCACGGGCGGACCGGCCCGCTACGTCGATGTCGCCGAGACCGGCGGCCGGCTCGGCTTCATCACGCCGATGACGCATAATTTCTGCGAAAGCTGCAACCGCGTGCGGATCACCTGCACGGGCACGCTGTTCATGTGCCTTGGCCAAGACGACGCGGCGGATTTGCGGGCGCCGCTCCGCGCCTCCGAGGGCGACGAGCTGCTGTCGCAGGCGATAGACGAGGCTATCGGACGCAAGCCGAAAGGCCACGACTTCATCATCGACCGGACGACGCGCCGCCCGGCCGTGTCGCGCCATATGAGCGTGACCGGCGGTTGAAGAGCGTGCCGCTCCGCCGTCCGATCCGCTTCAAGCCCGTTCAAAACGCCTTGTAGACCGATGCCACGCGCCGCGCAGCGACGGTCGTCGTCTGAACCGTGTCGGTGACCGGCAGAAGGTCGCCGGCCTGGCGATACTGGAAGACGAGCGGGACGAATTCGCCGTTGGCCAGGATTTCAGCTGTGAGCTGACGCACTCTCGCGACGTCGCCGCCATAAGTCAGTGGCTCGGCGGCAGGCGAAGCTGTACCCGGGCGGTTACACGCCTCCGTCCCCGGCACCGTCGCCCGCTCGCCGGCGCTTGGCAGCTCTGGTGCGGAGGGCATGCGAAGCGCCGGGTAGATGGCAGGCGCAACCGGACGATCGGCGGCCACCGGCCGATCCACACGTACCGACACCGACGGTGCGCCGTAAGCGACTACCGGCGCAACCGGAAAGGATAGCGCCGCCTCCTCGGCCGTGTGGCGGGTCCAGTCGTCGCGGTAGTGGATCGGCAGAATCATCCGCTGTTCTTGCAGGTTGTAGAACTGCCCGAGTTCGGCAGGCTGGAGGATCGCCTTGTCGAGCTCCGGCCGGAGCGCCGGCGGCGACACGAGCGAGACGGGGTCGGACATGGGGGCTCATCCTCGAAAAAAGATCGAGGCCCATTATCCACCCGAACCAGGATGTCCCGTTACCGCAGACGTTAGGATTGTCTGAACGCGGCAGTTTCTTGGAAAGAAGTTGGCAAGTTTTGCAACTGCGTTGGACTGCCGGTCAGGCGGGACGGGTCTCTTGTGCGAGAAGGGCGGCGATCGCCGGCGCATCGACGGGACGGCTGAAATAATAGCCTTGCATCTCGTCGCAGCGATTCTCCTTGAGGATGCGCATCTGCTCCTCCGTCTCGACGCCCTCGGCGATCACCTTCAGCTGCAACTCGCGTCCGAGAGAGATCACCGCGGTGGCGATGGCGCGGTCGCTGCCGTCGTGTTCGAGATTGCTGACGAAGGAGCGGTCGATCTTCAGCCGCGACAGCGGCAGACGTTTGAGGACGCTGAGGCTCGAATAACCGGTGCCGAAATCGTCGATCGACAATTGCACGCCCATGGCCTTGATCTCGGACAAGGTGGCGATCGCCCGTTCGATATCCTCGATGATGACGCCCTCGGTGATCTCCAGCTCGAGCCAGCAGCTGTCCAGCCTGCTGCTCTCCAGGGCGCTGCCGATCTTGGCGAGAAAATCCTTCTCGCGGATCTGGCGCGGCGAGACGTTGACCGCGACGGTGACGTTCGGGAGTCCGGCCTCCTGCCAGGCGCGGTTCTGCCGGCATGCCTGGCGCAGTACCCATTCTCCGAGGTCGGCGATCATGCCGGACTCCTCGGCGATCGGAATGAAGACCGTCGGCGCAATCGGGCCGCGCGTCGGATGATGCCAGCGCAGCAACGCCTCGACGCCAAAGATGCGGCCGGAAGCGAGATCAACCTGAGGCTGGTAGAGAAGGTGAAATTCGCCGCGCGAAAGGCCCGCCCGCATGTCCTCCTGGAGCGACAGCTTCTCCACCACCGCGCTGTTCATCTCCGCGGCATAGAAGCGGAAGGTGTCGCGCCCGGACTGCTTGGCGCGGTACATCGCCGCGTCGGCATTGCGCAGCAAGGTCTCCGCATCGGTCCCGTCGTCCGGAAACGCGGCGATGCCCATGCTGCAGGTCATGTGCAGCGGCTGCCCCGCGCATAAAAACGGCTCGGCGATCAGCGTCCTCAGCTTCGCCAGCGCCTCGAGGATGGGCATGTCGGTGGCGGGATGCTCGCCAAGCAGCAGCACGAACTCGTCGCCGCCGATGCGGGCGACGGTGTCGGCGGAATGCAGGAGGCCGCCGAGCCGCTCGGCAATCATGATCAGCAGCCCGTTAGCCTTCTCATAGCCGAGACTGTCGTTCACCCGCTTGAACTGATCGACATTCAGCGCCACGACCATCAGCTTAGAGCGGTGGATTTCGGCCTGGATCAGGTTCTGAGCGAGGCGGTCCTTCATCAGCGCCCGGTTGGGAAGCCCTGTCAGGAGGTCGTATTGCGTGAGGTGGCGGAGCTGCTCCTCGGCGGCCTTCCACTCCGTGATGTCGCGCGCCACGCCGATCAGCCCGACGATCTCACCCTCGCCGTTGCGGAGCGGCACGCGCGAGGTCGAGAGCGTCGTCTGGACGCCGCCCGTATTGACCACCGGCTCCTCGAGGTTGAGGACCGCCTCACCCGAGGCCATAATGTGCTGCTCCAGCGCGCGCGTGCGCTCGGCAGAGCCGGGTTCGGTCAAGTCGAAGTCGGTGCGGCCGATCAGGCTCGCCGCATCTGTATGGCCGGTGACGTCGAGCACCGCCGAGTTGACGAGGACAAAGCGACTGTCCTGATCCTTGACAAAGATCATATCGGGCGCCTGGTCGATCAACTGGCGGAGCAGCGCACCCTCGGTCATGTCGAGGCTGGAGAGAGAACCTGTGACGTCGGTCGGGCGCGAGACAGCCCCCCCGGCCGTTTCAGGCTCTTCGGACGGCGATGGAAACGGCGTCTCAGGCATGGAGATCATCTGGCACCGTCAGAGGAGCGTGCGACGCATCGGGAGGCGCCGGTCGAGTGAATTCTAAGGACAGAAGATAAATTTTCATTCGTCAGACTTGAATCAACGTTCCGGCCGGTTCCCGAGCCAACGGAACCGCCGGCTGAACGCCCGCAGCGGCCGGGCGGCAAGCCCGTATCGAAGGATCGGGGATGGAACACCGGGGGTGTCGCGAGATCCGGCGAAGACCGTCGCCAACAAGGCAAGGCTCGCGTAAAGCAGGCCATCGCCCTCTCGCCAGCAGTCCGCCGTGTCCCTCCTGCCGCGCCTCGCCTTCTCCGACAACGTCCGCGCGAGCTTCTTCATGCTTCTCGCGATGGCGGCCTTCGTGATCAATGACAGCCTGGTCAAGCTTTTGACCGCGGACCTTGCCGTACCGCAGCTGATCGCCGTGCGCGGGCTGATGGCGACGCTGCTGCTGATCGCTATCGCCTGGACGCGAAAGGTGCCGTTCTCGCTCAGGATCCTGCGCCAGCCCTTGGTGATGCTGCGCACCGCCGGCGACGTCGGCTGTACGCTGTTCTATATCACCGCGCTCGGCCACCTGCCCCTCGCCAACGCCACCGCGATCTTTCAGGCACTGCCGCTGACTGTGACGCTCGGCGCTGCGCTGTTTCTGCGCGAGCCGGTCGGCTGGCGGCGGTGGAGCGCCATCGGCGCCGGCTTCGTCGGCGTGCTGATCATCGTGCGGCCGGGGCTCGAGGGTTTTACCGCCTCCTCGCTTTACGTCCTTGCCTCGGTGGTCTCGGCTGCGGTCAGGGACCTCGCGACACGGCGCCTGCCCGAGACCGTGCCCTCGCTGCAGGTTTCGGTGGTCACCGCCCTCGTGGTGACGCTGGTCGGCGGCCTGATGATCCCGGCCACCGGCTGGGTGCCGCTGACCGGGACGCACATGGCCATGCTGGCGGTCGCAGCGGTGATGATCGGCGTCGGCTACATCTTCATCGTCTCCGCCATGCGGATCGGCGACATGGGCTTCGTCGCGCCGTTTCGTTATTCGGTGCTGCTGTTCGCGCTGCTCATCGGCGTGTTCTGGTTCGAGGAAATACCGGATCGCTGGGTGCTGCTCGGCACCCTCATCATCATGCTCAGCGGCGCCTACACCTTCTATCGCGAGCGGGTGAAAGGGATTGCGCCGCTGCCGGAGACCGAAGTCGTATGATCGCTGCCCCCGCTTCTGCGCCAGTAAAGGTCGCCGCGCTGATCTTGGCCGGCGGGCGGGGCGCGCGCATGGGTGCCGCGGTGCCGAAGCCCCTGCTGCGCCTCGGCAGTCTGACCCTCCTCGATCATGTGCTGGCGAGGCTTGGCGCCGAGACCGCGCCCGTGCTGCTCAGCGCCAACGATGCCGATGCCTTCGCCGGGACCGGGCTGACGCTGATCCCCGACCGGATCGGCGGTTTCGCAGGCCCGCTGGCGGGGCTGGACGCGGCCGCTGCCTATCTTGGGGCGCACCATCCGGGCGTGACGCATCTCCTGACCGTACCGGGCGACACGCCGTTCCTGCCGGGCGACCTCGTTTCCCGCCTGATGGCCGGACCGGCCGGCCTTGCCTGCGTTGCCCGCCGTGCCGGCGCCCTGCAGCCGACGGTGGCAGTCTGGCCGACAGCCTCGCTCGACGCCCTGCCGGGTTTCCTGAGCGCGCCGGGCAAGCATGCGATCCGCGGGTTCCTCGACCTCATTGGTTTTGCGGCGATCGACTTCCCCGATGATGACGGCGCACCCGGCGGCGACCCGTTCTTCAACGTCAACACGCCGGAAGATCTTGGAGCGGCAAGATCCTTCGAACCCAGCCGTTGAAAAGGCGTGAGGCTACGATGACAGCTGTTGCACTTTTTACGACAGCCATGGAAGTATCGCCGCTATAACAGGCATGCCCAATGTCGAGGCCCGTGACGCCTGCTCACCACCGGAGAAGTCCATGCGTTTTGCCCGTACCCTCACCGCCGCCGTCGCGGTGCTCGCTTTGGCCGCAAGCTTCAACGCCGCACAGGCAGACGATTCGGCGAAGGATTACAAGACGATCAAGATCGGCACCGAGGGCGCCTATCCGCCGTTCAACTTCCTCACCGCCGGCGGCGAGCTGACCGGCTTCGACATCGACATCGCGAAAGCCCTTTGCACCCAGATGAAGGCCGAGTGCGAGTTCGTCGCGCAGGATTGGGACGGCATGATCCCGGCGCTGCAGAACAACAAGTTCGACGCGATCATCGCCTCCATGTCGATCACGCCGGAGCGCCAGAAGCAGATCGACTTCACCAACAAGTACTACAACACCCCGCCGGCGATCGCCGTGGCAAAGGACAGCCCGATCACCGAGGCGACGGCCGCAGCGCTTTCCGGCAAGGCGATTGGCGCGCAAGGCTCGACCACCCACAGCCAGGCCGCCGAGGCGCTGTTCCCCGACAGCGACATCAAGGTCTACCCGACCTCGGAAGAGTACAAGCTCGACATCGGCAATGGCCGCCTCGACGCGGTGATGGACGACGTCGTCGTCCTGTCACAGTGGATCGACAGCCCGGAAGGCAGCTGCTGCAAGATCCTCGGCACGCTGCCGGCCGATCCGAAGATCTACGGCGTCGGCGCCGGCATCGGCCTGCGCAAGGGCGACGAGAAGCTGAAGAAGATGTTCAACGACGCGATCGTCGCGATCCGCAAGGACGGCACCTACAAGACCGTCCAGGACAAGTACTTCAAGTTCGACGTCTACGGCGCCGAGACCAAGTAGGCCCCGCATGAGACCGCGGCGCGGCGGCCTGCTGCCGCGCTGCAACGTGCCGACCGACGGCCGGCATCCCCCAGGCGTCGGCTCCCCACCCGGTACACCAGAACCACGACGATCGCGGAGCGCGCATGCAGACTGACTGGGCGATGATCGGCTTTGGCCCCGAGGGCTGGGGCGACGACATCCTCGCGGGCGTCGTCGTCACCGTCACGCTGGCGCTGGCGACGCTGCCGCTCGGGCTCGGCGCGGGCTTCGCCCTGGCGCTCGGCAAGCAGTCCGAGGACAGAGCGATGCGCCTGTCCGCCGACATCTACACCACGGTCTTCCGCGGCCTGCCGGAATTGCTGACGCTGTTCCTGGTCTATTTTGGCGGACAGAGCGCGATCAACGCGCTGACCGGTGCCACCGGCCTGCCGGCGCTGACCGTCTCATCCTTCCTCGCCGGCATGATCGCGCTCGGCCTCGTCTTCTCCGCCTTCGCCAGCGAGGTCTTCCTGTCGGCTTTCCGGGCGATCCCGATCGGGCAGACGGAAGGCGCCAAGGCGCTCGGCCTGTCCCGCATGCGGATCATGATCTCCGTCATCCTGCCGCAGCTCATCAAGATCGCTCTGCCGGGCCTTGCCAATCTCTGGATGAACCTCTTGAAGGACACCGCGCTGGTCTCGGTGGTCGGCCTGGCCGACACCATGCGCCAGGCCGGCATCGCCTCCCGCGTCACACGCGAGCCCTTCCTGTTCTTCGGCATCGCCTGCGCGATCTTCCTCGTCCTCACCATGCTGTCCTCGGTGGTGATCGGCCGGATCGACCACTGGACCAAGCGCAGCGGAGCGTCGCGATGACCGTCCCGGCGCCCCCCGTGATCCAGAAGCGCAGCGGTCTGGCCGGCAAGATCATCCTCGGCCTCATCTGTCTCGCCGGCCTTGGCATCTTCTACTACCTCGTCTCCGCCTACGACCCCGAGCTGATGGCGCGCTACGGCCCGCTCTATCTCCAGGGGCTGTGGACGACGATCTCGCTGGTGCTGATCTGCTTCGTCGTCGGCGCGCTCGTCTCCATTCCCATCGCTTTCGGGCGAATGGCGAAGAACCCTGTCGCGCGCGGCCTTGCCTTCGTCTTCGTCTACTTCTTCCGCGGCACGCCGCTGATCGCGCAGATCTTTCTCGTCTATTACGGCTTCGGCGAGTTCCGCGGCACGTTCGAGAGCCTCGGCCTCTGGTGGTTCTTCCGCGACGCCTGGTACTGCGCGATCTTCGCGATATCGCTGAACACCGCCGCCTACCAGGCGGAGATCCTGCGCGGGGCGATCGAGAGCGTGCCGCGCGGCCAGTGGGAAGGCGCGCGCTCGCTCGGCCTGTCGCCGATCCTGATCTTTTGGAAGATCGTGCTGCCGCAGGCGATGATCGTCGCGTTGCGGCCCTATGCCAACGAGATCATTCTGATGATCAAGGCCTCGGCGATCGTCGCCATTATCACCGTCTACGACCTCTTTGGCGAGACGCGGCGCGCCTATTCCAGGACCTTCGACTTCCAGACCTACATCTGGGCGGCGCTGTTCTACCTCGCCATCGTCGAGGCGCTCCGGCACGCGACGGCGGCGGTCGAGAAGCGGCTGATCCGGCATTTGAAGCGGTAGAGCCGGAAACTCAGTTGGCGTTGGTTGGACATATATCAGGAATGAGATATTATGGTCTGGACGCTGGAACTGATCTACGAAGCGCGGAGGGAAATCCTCGCTCTTCCGTCTGACGTGCGCGCGCATTTCGCATGAATCGTCGATATGCTGATCGAGAAAGGCCCGGCCGAGATCGGCATGCCCTATGTCCGGCCGCTCGAAAGCGGTCTCTGGGAAATGCGGCTTAAGGGCAAGGACGGCATTGCCCGGGCGCTGTACTTCGCCGCTTCCCGGCAACGACTGGTGGTCGTCCGTGCCTTCGTAAAGAAAACCGAGAAGGCTCCGAGGCGAGAGATCGATATGGCACTGAAGCGGATGAGAGGCTTTCGATGACAAAAACGATCCCCTACGCAGAGTTTCGCGCCGAGCTCCTGGCCGATCCAGCGGTCAAGGCAGCGTTCGACGCCCTCGAAAACGAGTTCGCTCTCGCCCGAGCCCTGACGAGGGCGCGGGCCGAAGCCAAGCTGTCCCAGCAGGACGTCGCCGACAGAATGAAGACGACGCAATCTGCCGTCGCGCGCATGGAAAGCGGACGGCATGCCCCGTCGATGACGTCGATCGTCAAATACGCGACTGCCGTCGGCCGGACGATCCGGTTTGAAATCCACCCGGAACGCACGGCAGGCGAAGAGCGACAGCCCCTTCCGGGTTGACCCGACGCCGCCGTCTGCTACCCCGTTAGGCATCGTCTCTCGCGGGAAACAGCTGGCATGGCCAAGGTAAGCTTCATCGGATTGGGCGTCATGGGCTTTCCCATGGCCGGCCACCTCAAGACCAAGGGCGGCCACGACGTCACCGTCTTCAACCGCTCGCCGGAAAAGGCGAAAGCCTGGGCGGAAAAGTTCGGCGGCAACGCGGCGGCAACGCCGCGACAGGCAGCCGAGGGTGCGGACGTGGTGTTCGTCTGCGTCGGCAATGACGACGACGTTCGCTCGGTGGTGCTGGGCGAAGACGGCGCCTTCGCCGGGATGAAGTCGGGCGCCATTCTCGTCGACAACACCACGGCGTCGGCGGAACTCGCCCGTGAACTCGACGCCGCCGCCCGTGAAAAGGGTCTGAAGTTCCTCGACGCGCCGGTCTCCGGCGGCCAGGCCGGCGCCGAGAACGGCGCGCTGACGGTGATGGTCGGCGGCGACGCAGCCGACTTCGAGGCGGCCAAGCCCGTCATCTCCGCCTATGCCAAGATGGTCGGTCTGATGGGCCCCGCCGGCTCCGGCCAGCTCGCCAAGATGATGAACCAGATCTGCATCGCGGGCCTCGTCCAGGGCCTCTCCGAAGCCATCCACTTCGGCAAGCAGGCCGGACTCGACATCGAGACGGTCGTCGACGTGATCTCCAAGGGCGCCGCCGGCTCCTGGCAGATGGAGAACCGTCACAAGACCATGGACGCCGGCAAATACGATTTCGGCTTCGCGGTGGAGTGGATGCGCAAGGACCTGGGCATTTGCTTGGCAGAGGCCAAGCGCAACGGCGCGAAGCTGCCGGCGACCGCGCTGATCGACCAGTTCTACGCCGAGGTCGAGGGCATGGGCGGCAAGCGCTGGGATACGTCCTCGCTGCTCGCGCGCCTGCAGCGCTGAGACGTCAGGCGAAGGTAATGAATTGGCGTGTGAAGGCGTTGATTCGTCAGATGAAGAGAGTGAATCACCGCGTGAAAGGCTGACGCCAAGCGATTCAGAGGATTCGGCTTTTCTTGCCGAGGTTCAGACGTCCAGCGTTCGTCATTCCGGCCTTGAGCCGCCAGTCGAAATCGACGGGCCGCAAACCTTTGAGCTTCGTCATCCCGGCCTTGAGCCGGGATCCATTCCTCGAAGTGTAGGCTTTCGGTCCGGTACAAAATGCGGGCACAGTCAGCCGGACTGACCTCGTTCAGCGGTTTGGAATGGATCCCGGATCAAGTCCGGGATGACGATACGGAAAGGTTTGCGGCTGTCGATTCCGTTTCCGGCGCGGGCCCAGGATAGCCACGCTGAAGGGTTTGCGATTTTCCCGATACGGTCCCCGGATCAAGCCCGGGATGACGAAGCTGACGAGTAGATGCACGCCGCAGCCCTCCGTCGAGCGGCTTCACGCCTCCTTCGGCTCCTTCTCCAGCTGGATGTAATCCAGCGGCATTTCCGTCGTGTACTTGATCTGCTCCATCGCGAAGGACGAGGAGACGTCGCGGATTTCGATGCGGGCGATCAGGCGTTTGTAGAAAGCGTCGTAGGCGGCGATGTCGGGCACGACGACGCGCAGGAGATAGTCGACGTCGCCGCTCATGCGGTAGAACTCGACCACTTCCGGGAAATCCCCGACCACTTCGGAAAAGCGCTTCAGCCATTCGTTGGAATGCGAGTTGGTGCGGATCGAGACGAAGACGGTGACGCGCAGATTCACCTTGGCCGGATCGACCACGGCGACGCGGCGGCGGATGATCCCCTCTTCCTCAAGCTTCTGAATCCGGCGCCAGCACGGCGTCGTTGACAGGCCGACCCGCTTGGCAACATCGGCCACTGCAAGCGTCGCGTCCTCCTGCAGGAGCTTCAGAATCTTCTTGTCGAGCCGGTCCATCGTCGCTGCCTCATGTCAGTGTCCCGACCGTTATAGCAGGAGTTCCGCTGCCATGTCGGCAGGGCATCGTGTGGAACGCCACGGCCTTGGAAAGGCCGCCGAAAGCGTCAGTCGACACAAAGTTTCGCATTTGCTTAAGGCAGTTTTTTAAGCTTTGGGAAAGATGATGGGCCGCGACGAATCGTACGACGCGGAGCCTTCGAACCCCCACCCATGTCTGTCGCAGCCCCTCCCAGTTATGGCAAAAGTCTTGGCCGCCGCCGCCGCGGCGCGTCCGAGGCGGACCTGTCCAAGACGCTGCGGGCAGCGCGTGCGCGGCTGGCCGGACGGCTGACGCCGGGTTTCGACCGCGAGCTGCTGCAGCATCACGCGCACACGCTCAAAACCGCTGCGGTGGCGATGCCGCTGCCGATCCTTCTGACCGGCTTCGGCCTGTCGGTGTTCATCGGCGCCGTTGGCGCCCTGGTCTGGGGCCTGGTGGCACTGGCCGGGTACCTCGTCCTCTACGCCATCACCCGGCGGTTCGCCCGGCAAAGCCCGGAGAGCCTCGATGCGGTCCGCTGGGGCCGGCTGCTGCTTGCCGGCCATGCCGCCGCCGGCTCCGGCTGGGCCTATCTCGCCAGCCTCGACTGCAACACCTGTGCCCCGCTGCGCTTCGACATCTTCCAGTTCGCAATCCTGCTGCTGGCGGTGGCGCTGACCGCCATGGTCTCCTCCACGCTGCGCTCCGTCGTCACCGTCGCCTTCGCGCCGCTGATCCTGACCCTGGTCGTCAAGCTGGTGACCGGGACCGAGCCGGTGGCGTTGGCCATGCACGCCATGGTCATTGGCGCCGTGCCGATGTTCACCGTCGTCGCCGAGCACCTGCGCCGCAACACCATCGAGCGGATGAAGCACCAGGCGGAAAAGGACGAGCTGATCGCCGAGCTCGAGACCGCAAGGATCAATTCCGACGAGGCCCGGCGGCGCGCGGAGGAGGCAAACCTTGCCAAATCGCGCTTCCTCGCCACCATGAGCCACGAGCTGCGCACGCCGCTCAACGCCATCCTCGGCTTCTCCGAAGTGATTTCCAAGGAGATCCTCGGGCCGCTCGGCAACGAGACGTACAAGGACTACGTCAAGGACATTCACGTCTCCGGCCAGCACCTCCTCGACCTCATCAACGAGATCCTCGATCTGTCGCGTGTCGAGGCCGGGCGCTACGCGCTAAACGAGGAGGCGGTGGAGCTGACGCAGATCGCCCGCGACTCGCTTGCCTTCCTGCAGTTGAAGGCGCAGTCCAAGGGGATCGCCGTCGAGGTGCAGTTCGAGCCGGAGCTGCCGCAGCTCTGGGCCGACGAGCGCTCGCTGCGCCAGATCATCATCAACCTCCTCTCCAATGCGGTAAAATTTACCCCGCGCGGCGGGCTGATCACCGTGCGCGTCGGCTGGACGGCGGGCGGCGGCCAGTATGTCTCGGTGCGCGACGACGGGCCGGGCATTCCCGAGGACGAGATCCCGGTCGTTCTTTCCTCCTTCGGCCAGGGCTCCGGCGCGATCAAGAACGCCGAGCAAGGCACCGGCCTCGGCCTGCCCATCGTCCAGGCGCTCTGCCACATGCACGATGGCGAGTTCGTGCTGAAGTCGCAGCTGCGCGTCGGTACCGAGGCGATCGCCATCTTCCCGCATGCGCGGGTGCTGGAAGTCATGCCGGCGTTCCAGGACATGGCCTGAGGCTTGGCGACTGGCGCGGGTATGCCTACATGGCAGCCGCAGCCGCATGATCCGCCCCACTCGCGAACGGAACCCGATGACCATCGAAAGCCCCTGCACCCGGGTCTGCGTGCTCGACCCCGGCAGCGGGTTCTGTCTCGGCTGCGGCCGCAGCGGCACCGAGATCGGCGGTTGGTCGGCGGCGTCTGCGGCAGAGCGGCGCGCGGTAATAGCGGCACTTCCGGCGCGGCTGTCTGCGCTGTCCTCGTCAAAGACGCCCATCCCGCCCGCCCGACTGCCCCGCGAGGGCTGAGGCGTGCGCGGTAACGGCTTCCTGATCCTCGTCCTCGCCCTCATCGCCGGCGTCGTCCTCCTCCTCGTGCTGAACGATGGCGGCCGGATCGGCGGGCTCAGCGACGACGACTTCGGCCAGAGCGCCTATGCCGGCATCTGGGCCCTGGTGATCGCGGCCAGCCTCTTCGGCGTCCTCAGGACCAATCTGGCAGGTGCCGCAAAGAGCCTGCTCGCCTGGGCGCTCGCCTTCGTGCTGCTGATCGGCCTCTACAGCTATCGCCTGGAACTGCGCGAAGTCGGCGACCGGATGCTGGCCGAGCTGATGCCCGGCCATGTCATCACCGTCGCTGGAGACGGTACCCAAGTGCGTGTGCTGCGGGCGGATGATGCGCATTTCCACGTCGACGCGGTCGTGAACGGCCAGAAGGTCAACTTCCTCGTCGACACCGGTGCCTCGCTGGTGGCGCTCGACCGCGGCACGGCGGCCGCCATCGGCATCGACGTCGCCGGGCTCGGCTACACCAGCCGCGTGATGACCGCGAACGGCCCGGCCCGCGCCGCGCCGGTCCGGCTCAGCTACGTCAAGATCGGCGGCATCGTCCGCGAAAACGTCGAGGCGGCGGTGATGGACCGCGACGGCGACGGGCTCAGCCTCCTCGGCATGAGCTTTCTCGGCACGCTCTCTTCATTCGACTTTCGCGGCGAGCGGCTGACGCTGACGGACTGAGCGCCCGCGGACACCTGCGCGCCAAGGCGGCCGCTTCAGGCCGCCGCGCGAGCCGGGGCGTCGAGGTCGACATGGCTCAGCGCCTCGGCGAAGAGTTCCGGCCCGGCATCCCGGCGGGCGCCGGCATCGGACAGCGTCTGGCGCCAGCGGCGGGCGCCGGGGAGACCCGTGAAGAGCCCCGTCATGTGCCGGGTGACATGGACCAGCCGGCCGCCGGCGGCGATGTGCCGGGCAGAATAGTCGGCCATCTCGGCGACCACCGCGAGATAGTCGACCGGCGCAGGCGTCGCCCCAAAGAACAGGGCATCGACCTCGGCGAGCTGGCCGGGATCCTGATAGGCGCCGCGGCCCATCATTACGCCGTCGACATGCGCCAGCTCCGCCTCCGCCAGTTCCAGCGTCGACAGGCCGCCGTTGATGCCGACGAACATATCGGGCAGCCGCTGCTTCAGCCGGTGGACGCGGGCGTAGTCGAGCGGCGGGACGTCGCGGTTCTCCTTTGGGCTCAGCCCCTGCAGCCAGGCTTTTCGCGCGTGCACCCAGATGGCGGAGACGCCGGCGGCCACCGCGGCATCGGCCAGCGCGTCGAGCGCCGGCTCAGTGTCCTGGTCGTCGACGCCCAGCCTGCATTTCACGGTGACCGGGATCCTCACGGCCTCGCGCATCGCCTGCAGGCACTCGCCGACGAGCTGCGGCTCGCGCATCAGGCATGCGCCGAAAGCGCCGGACTGGACGCGGTCGGAGGGGCAGCCGACATTGAGATTCAGCTCGTCATAGCCAAAGCCCTCGGCGATCCCCGCAGCCTTCGCCAGCTTCTCCGGATCCGACCCGCCCAGCTGCAGCGCAACCGGATGCTCCGCCGCATCGAAGCCGAGCAGCCGCTCGAGATCGCCGTGGATCACCGCGTCGGCGACGACCATCTCAGTATAGAGCAGCGCATGCTTCGAAAGCTGGCGGAAGAAGAACCGGCAATGGCGGTCCGTCCAGTCGATCATCGGCGCGGTGGCGAAGCGGAAGCGGCGGTAATCTTGGGTCAGGGCGTTGATCGTCGTCACGTCGGCAATCCGGTATTGTCTCATTCCGGCTCCGTTCGGGCCGTCTATCCCGCTCGTTTTCGCACGCCCTGTTCCGGCGTCATAGCCCGCTCGGGCGAAAGGGGCGCATGGCCGAAGGTCTGGACGAAGCGGTCGGCTGGCTTCGGCTTGCCGAAGAGGTAGCCTTGCCCCTCCCCGACCTTGCCTCTCAGGAAATCCGCCTGGGACTGTTTCTCGATGCCTTCGGCGATGACCGAGAGGTCGCAGCCCTCGGCCATCCGGATGACGGCATCGACGATGCCCTGATCCTTGCGGGAGGTCTCGATCTCGCTGACGAAGGAGCGGTCGATCTTCAGCCGGGTGATGTCGAGTTTCTTCAGCATCGTCAACGAAGCATAGCCCGTGCCGAAATCGTCGAAGGCGATGCCGATGCCCATCGCCCGAATGCGCCTGAGGTGATTGGCGATCAGGCGCTCGTTGAGGAGGACGATGTTCTCGGTGATCTCGAGCTCCAGCTGCGACGCGGCGAGCCCGCTCGCGCGCAGCGCCTCCTCGACCCGTTCGACGAAATCGGGAGAGCGCAGCTGGGCGGCGAAGAGATTGATGCCGATCCGGACGTCGCCGAGACCCGCGGCGCGGAAACTGCGCGCCTGCCGGCACGCCGTCTGCAGGATCCAGTCGCCGACCGGCACGGCCAGATGACTGCTCTCCAGAACCGGCAGAAACGCTCCCGGGGCGACCAGCCCGGTCTTGGCATGGTTCCATCGGATCAGCGCCTCCGCACCGAGGACTTCGCCGCTGAACAGATCGACCTGGGGCTGATAATAGAGCTCGAACTGGTTCTCGGTCCACGCCGCCTGGAGGTCGTTGGCAAGACCGCTGCGCGCCATGGAGACGCGGCGCAGCTCCGGCGTGAACAGCCGGACCGTCGCACGGCCGTTGGCCTTGGCGTCGTAGAGGGCGAGGTCGGCGGCGGTGAGCATGTCGCCGGCCGAGAGCGGCGGCCAATGCGACGGCATGACGCCGATGCTGGCGGAGACATGCACCATCTGCTGCTGCACGCGGATAGGCATTTCCAGCGAGGCGATCACCCGGCGGCCGATCTCTCCGGCCTGCAGCGGATCGGCACTGTCGCGCATCAGGATGGCGAACTCGTCGCCGCCGAGCCGTGCGACCAGATGACGCTCGTCGACCGCGGCGCGCAACCGGTCGGCGGCAATGCGCAGGACATCGTCGCCGCCGGAATGGCCGAGCGAATCGTTCACCGCCTTGAAGCCGTCGAGATCGAGCATCAGCAAGGTGAACGGCACGTCGGTCTCCGCCTGCCGGGCCACCTGCTCGGCAAGCGCGTCGTGGAAGCGGGTCCGGTTGGCAAGCCCGGTCAGCGGGTCGGAGAAGGCGAGCTTGCGGATCCGCTCCTCGCTCTTCAGTCGTTCGCGCTGGTCGCGGAAGGCGATGACCATTTGCGGGCGCCCGCCCAGCCTGACGTCGCTGCGGATGACCCGCACCGGCAAAGCAGCCCCGGCGGACGTCAGGAGATCGGCATCCGCTTCCTCCGACTGGGACAGCGCGAGCACGTCGACCCCGCGCACCAAGGACGCCACCGTCCGACCGGTCAGCGCGCCGCGCGGGACACCGCAGAGGCGCGCCAGACTGTCATTGGCGGTGACAACCCTATCGTCCTCGCAGATCGCCAGACCCTCGAGCGCTAGATTGGCGAGTTCTCCCAGCTGCTTGCGTTCCCGCAGGAGGGCCGCCTTGGCGCTCAGCGTCAGACGAAGGCCAACGACCGCGACGGTCAGAAGCGCCAAGCACACCGTCGCCACGATGGGGGCGAGCGTCTCGGGCGCGATGGCGAGGCGCGGCAGCTGGATGCGCGGATCATATTGCAGCTGCAGCGCGGTCATGCCGCCAAGGTGCAGGACGGCGATCGACAGGACGAGGAACGGCGCGCCGAGGAGCCGGACGGTCTTGTTGCGCTCGCCGGAGACCATTAGCGAAAGGCCGAAGAGCGGCAGGCCTGCAAGGATCGAGAAGGCCACCAGCGCGTAATCCCAGCGGGCTTCGCCGCGGACGAAGTAGGCGGCCTGGCCGACATAATGCAGGGCGGCGACGCCGGCGCCGATGACAAGACCGCCGAGGAACCGCCGGCGGCGGCTTCGGCTGCCGAGCGCCATGCCGACGCCGGCAGCGATGCCCGCGACCGCCAGAAGCAACGACAACGCGGTGAGGAAAGGCTCGAAGCCGGACGGCATCCCTGGACGAAACGCCAGCAAGGCCACCATGTGGGTGGCCCAGGCCGTCGAGCCGGCGGCGAGAATGGCGGTTGCCCCCCAGCGGCGGCGCGCCTTGCCCTCGGAGCGGCCGGCATGGCGCGCGACCGAGAAAGAGCCGTAGACACCGATGACACAGACAAGGGCGGCCAGAAGAAGCAGTGTCGGGTCGTTCTCGACCCTGAGGCAAGTCAGAATGGCATGCATGGGATTCTCCGCGCCGACACCGTCGGCGAAGAGTCTGAACATTCCCAAGGCCTTCAGCGCCCTCCCCCCGAAACATTCCGCGGTGGGGTAAATGCTCGATGAAGGTTTTCCTAAGAGCTCGGCGGGGGCGGCCGTGGAGGCCCCCGAGACTGCCGGTCGCCAGAAACGGCCGACCCGCTACGATGGCTTGCGAAAGCAAGCGAACGGCGTGGTCCGACCGGCGTCCGCGCACGCCCAACGCCGCGCAGCTTTGCCTGACGCTCGGGCAAGCCCGCGCCGGCCGGACCACGCCGCGGCGTGGCGCGGCGGCAATCCTGCGTGTCGCTTTTGGAAGCGGCCTTGCCGGTTACTGCGCCTAACATCGCGCCACATCGGTTGGACGGGGCAGGACATGGCAGAATTTCCGGATAAGGCGAAGGTCGTCATCATCGGGCTCGGCGGCATCGTCGGCGCCTCGATTGCGCATCACCTGATCGAGCGCGGCTGGGACGATATCGTCGGCATCGACAAGTCCGGCATCCCGACCGACATCGGCTCGACGGCCCATGCGTCGGACTTCTGCTACACCACCAGCCACGACTATCTCTCGGTCTGGACAACCCAGTACTCGATCGATTTCTTCGAGAAGATGGGCCACTACGCCCGCATCGGCGGCCTGGAAGTGGCGCGCACCGGCGACGACGCCTGGATGGAGGAGATCAAGCGCAAGCTGACCTCGGCGAAAGCCTTCGGCACCCGCGCGCACTATGTCAGTCCGGCCGAGATCAAGGCGATGTTCCCGCTGATCGAGGAGGACCAAGTCCAGGGCGGCCTGTTCGATCCCGATGCAGGCCTCGTCATCCCGCGCTCGCAGACCGTCGCCGGCAAGCTGGTGGATGCCGCCGAGAAGACCGGGAAGCTCAAGGCCTTCGCCAACACCGCCGCGCAGTCGCTGATCATCGAGAACGGCCGGATCAAGGGCGTCGTCACCCACCGCGGCACGATCATGGCCGACCATGTCGTCGTCTCCGCCGGCATCTGGGGACGGCTGATCGCCGAGATGGCGGGCGAGGACCTGCCGGTGATGCCGGTCGACCACCCCCTCACCTTCTTCGGCCCTTACACCGAGTTCGAGGGCACCGGCAAGGAGATCGGCTATCCCCTGCTGCGCGACCAAGGCAACTCGGCCTACATGCGCGATACCGGCGACCCGAAGACCACCGAGGGTGGGCAGATCGAGTGGGGTTATTACGAGGCGACGAACCCGCGCCTCTGCCATCCCCGCGACATTCTGGAAAAGCACCAGGCCCGTCTCTCGCCCTCGCAGCGCGATCTCGACATGGAGCAGATCCTCGAGCCGCTCGAGCGCGCGATGGAGCTGACGCCGATCCTTGGCGAGCTCGGCTACAACGAGGGCCATTCCTTCAACGGGCTCCTGCAAGTCTCGGCCGGCGGCGGTGCCTCCTGCGGCGAGAGCCAGAAGGTGCGCGGCCTCTGGTACTGTATCGCCATCTGGGTGAAGGACGGCCCCGCCTACGGCAAGCTGATCGCCGACTGGATGACCGACGGGCGCACCGAGATCGACCACAACTCGGTCGACTACGCCCGCTTCTACGGCCACCAGCTGACCGAGGAATTTATCGAGGGCCGCACCTATGAGGCGGCGCAAAAGATCTATTTCCCGGCGATCCACCCGCGCGAGCCCTATGCGACGGGGCGCGGCGCCAAGCGCTCGCCCTTCTACGCGCGCGAGGTCGAGCTCGGCGGGCATTTCATGGAGCTGGGCGGCTGGGAGCGCGCGCACGGCTATGCCGCGAACGAGCATCTCCTGGAGAAGTACGGCAACCAGGTGCCGTTGCGCGAGAACGAGTGGGACAACCGGCATTTCTGGCGGGTCTCGAACGCCGAGCAGCTGGCGATGTCCGACGATTGCGGCATCGTCAACCTCAGCCATTTCTACATGATCGACGTCGAGGGACCGGACCACGTCGCGCTGCTCGAATGGGTTTCGGCGGCCAAGATCGGCGGCGACGGCAATATCGGCAAGGGCATCTACACCCACTTCCTCGACGACGAGGGCATGGTCCGCGCCGACTTCACCATCCTGCGCATGGCCGACCGCTGCCGCATCGTGGACGGCGCCGATGCCGGCCCGCGCGACCTTCTCTATCTCCGGCGCATCGCCGAGGACAAAGGCTTCGACGTCGTGATCACCGACGTCTCGGAAGCCAACGTCACCATCGGCATCTGGGGCCCGAACGCCCGCGAGACGTTGAAGAAAGTCGTCGCTGAGCCGAATGCGCTGGACGCCGCAAGCTTCCCGTTCGCGGCCATCCGCCCGATCGAGATCGCGGGCAAGGCGGTCTCGGCCTTCCGCATCTCCTATGTCGGCGAGCAAGGCTGGGAGCTGCACATGGCCTACGAGGACGGCCTCGCCGTCTGGGATGCGCTGCGTGCCACCGGCGTCATGGCCTTCGGCATCGAGACCTACGCCAATTCCCGCCGCATGGAGAAGAGCCTGCGCCTGCAGAACGCCGACCTCCACACCCAGTACAATCTGATCGAAGCGGACCTGGCGCGCCCCAAGGTCAAGGAGGCCGACTTCCGCGGCAAGGCCAAACACCTCGAATACAAGGCGCGCGACCACCAGCCTGCGAAGCTCTGCACGCTGGTGATGACCGACAATGTCGATGCCGCGGGCGTCGCCCGCTATCCCGTCGGCTCGCTGCCGGTAATCGATCCGGCCACCGGTGCGGTGCTGGTCGACGAGCTCGGCCGGCGCTCCTACACCACCTCGATCGCCTACGGCCCGACCGTCGGCAAGAATATCGCCCTCGCCTACCTCCCCTGGTCGCACTGCCAGCTCGGCCGCAAGCTCAGCGTCGAGTATTTTGCCGAGACTTTTCCGGTCGAGGTGGCGGCCGTCGGGTACAAGCCTCTGTATGATCCGGAAAACTTCAAGCCGCGGAGCTGAATCAGTCGTTGGCAGAAAGCTTCGGGGGTTAAGAGAACGGCCCGAGCCGGACCAGTTCTCCTGCCCTTAGGTAGCGCGCTGTCCGCGACAGGCCCGCTTCGTCATCCCGGGCTTGATCCGGGATCAATTCCAAATCGTCGGTCGTCAGACGGCGCCGGTCGTCCTCGAGCGTTCTGCGCCGCTAGCGTCCACCCTTCGTCGCCGAGTGGAAATCTGCAGGCTTGTTGCCGACCCAGCGGATGAAGCGGGCGACAGTCTCGTTGTCGGTAAGGGGTATGCCGCCTTCCGCGTGGCGGACGAGTTCACTAGCGGAGAAATTAGCGTCGATGGCTTCGCGGCAGATAGGATGGACCGGCACCGAGTCGCGGCCGCCCCGGCTCTTCGGGATTGGGTGGAAGCGATCCACCCTCGTGCCGACCAGTCGCCCGCAGAGCCAGCACTCTTCCGCCGGCATGTCTGCCGCTGTCTCGTCCACCAGCCAGCCCGCATCCCGAATTTTCCGTGCCATCTCATCGCTCCTGCCCACCACCGTAAGCCGGCAGCAGGCTTTATCACTTTCGATCGTCGCGGTGACTGATGGGCCGTCGGTCAGCTTGCGGTCAAGTCGACTGCCGGACCAGTCGAGGCCGGGCTGAAGCCGCAACTTTGCTTTTTCCACGCGACAGCCTATAGCTCGCGAATTCGCAGTGCACTGAAAACCGCGGTCCGATGACCGCGACGAAAACACGGGGTAGTCCTTTGTCCTCAACCTTCGACCGGGTCGCCGACATCATCGCCGAGACCAGCGAGATCGACCGCGCGCAGATCACGCCGGAGAGCCATACGATCGACGATCTCGGCATCGATTCGCTGGATTTCCTCGACATCGTCTTCGCCATCGACAAGGAATTCGGCATCAAGATACCGCTGGAACAGTGGACCCAGCGGGTGAACGAAGGCGAGGCGGCGACCGAGGAGTACTTCGTCCTGAAGAACCTCTGCGCCAAGATCGACGAGCTTCGCGCCGCCAAGACCGCCTGAGACCGTCGCGCCGCCGACGGAGACGTCCGTCGCCTAGGCGCGTACTGCGGGACGTCTGCGGCGCCTCGCCGATTTGACCAGTGGCATCGCGACCAGCCCATCAGGGCTTTGGTGGCGATGCCGGCATGCTTTGGGCGCTTAGCGCCCGCCGGTGGGGGGAACGCCGGTCGCCAGCCTCATCGGGCCGGCGCGCAACAGATGGAAGCTGTATGACCCACCAGGACGTCCTGATCACCGGCATTGGCCTCGTCTCCTCGCTCGGCGAAGGCATCGAGGCGCATCTCGACCGGCTCACCGCCGACGCGGCGCCGCATCCCGAGATCGAGACCGAGCGCTACGCGCCGTATTTCGTCCACCCTTTGCCGCCGATCGACTGGACGCAGCAAATCCCCAAGAAGGGGGACCAGCGGCAGATGGAGACCTGGCAGAAGCTCGGCACCTATGCCGCCGGCATTGCGCTGGCCGACGCCGGCATCCCAGCCGACGAGGACGTGCGCTCGCGCATCGACATGATCGTGGCGGCTGGTGGCGGCGAGCGGGACGTCGCCGTCGACGCGCTGGTGATGGAGCGGGCGCGCGGCGCCGAAGACAAGCAGGCGCGGGCAAACGAGGTCCTGTCCTCGGAGCTGCGGCCGACGCTGTTCCTTGCCCAGCTGTCGAACCTCCTCGCCGGCAACATCTCGATCGTCCATAAGGTCACAGGATCCTCGCGCACCTTCATGGGCGAGGAAGGCGCGGGCATTTCGGCGATCTCGGTCGCCGCGGCCCGCATCGCCTCCGGCCAGAGCCGCATCTGCCTTGTCGGCGGCGCCTTCTCGGCCGAGCGCAAGGACCTCCTCACCAATTACGAGATGGGCGGCTATCTCCTGAAGGATGAATGGAGCCCGGTCTTCGGCCGGACCCCAGGCCATGATGGCCTGACCATCGGCAGCGTCGGCGCCTTCCTGGTGCTGGAATCGGCCGAACATGCGGCGTCGCGCGGCGGCACCGGTTATGCGCGGATCGAGAAGATCTTCGCCGACCGCGGACCGCGCGACGAAGCGTCGCTGACGCAGCGGTTCGATGGCCTCCTGGAGCAGACCGGCCTTTCCGACGACGAGCTCCTGATCCTCTCCGGCGCCACCGGCATCGCCGCTTTGTCGCAGCCCGAGCGCGCCGCGCTCCGCGCCCGCTTCCCGCAGGCGGCGCTGCGCAGCTACGGCACGCTGCTCGGTCAATCCTTCGAAGCGCAGTTCTCGGCCGGCATTGCCCTGGCGGCTGCGGCGCTCGCCCGGCGCACGGGCCTGCCGCCTTTCGACGGACGGGTGGAAAACCAGGTCCTCTTCACCCCGGCGCAGGCGCTGGTGACGACGATCGGCCATGTGCAGGCCGAAGGCGTCTGCGTCCTGCATGCCCTCAACGGCCATTGAGCGGAGCCTGGCGATGAACAGCACTCTCGATTCCCGCGGTCGTCCCGTCGTCGTCGTCACCGGTATCGGCGTCGTCTCCTCGCTCGGCGAAGGCGTCGACGCCAACTGGACGGCGCTGACGGAAGGCCGCTCGGGCATCCATACGATCACGCGGTTTCCGACCGACCATCTGCGCACGACGATCGCCGGCACGGTCGACTTCATGGACGTCTCCCCGGTCACCGGCATCGACCTCTCCTTCGCGCTCGCCCGCTCGGCTGGGCTCGAGGCGGTGCGGATGGCCGGCTATGACGGCGCCTTCGCCGGCCCGCTGTTCCTCGCCGCGCCGCCGATCGAGCTGGAGTGGCAGCACCGTTTTCTGCTCGACGCCCTGCCCGGCGAGGCGCGCGAGGAGGCCGGCTACGACCGGCTGATGGAGCTGGTGCGACAGAACCGCGACCCGGCGATGTACCGGCAGACGCTGTTCTCCGGCATCTCCGAGCGCCTCGCCGACATCCTCGGCACACGCGGCCTGCCGGTAACGCTGTCCACGGCCTGCGCCTCGGGCGCCTCGGCGATCCAGCTCGGCGTCGAGGCGATCCGCCGCGGCGAGACCGACCGCGCGATCTCGATCGGCACCGATGGCTCGGTCGGCGCGGAGGCGCTGATCCGCTTCTCGCTGCTCTCGGCGCTCTCGACCAACAATGCCGTGCCCGCACGCGCGTCGAAGCCCTTCTCGAAGGACCGCGACGGCTTCGTGATGGCGGAAGGCGCCGGCGCGCTGGTGCTGGAATCGCTGGAATCGGCGAAGGCCCGCGGGGCGAAAATCCTCGGCGTTGTGCATGGCTGCGGTGAAAAGGCCGACGACTTCCACCGCACCCGCTCCAAGCCCGACGGCTCGCCGATCATCGCGACCATCCGCGACGGCCTTGCCGATGCCGGCCTGACGCCGAAGGACATCGGCTACATCAACGCGCACGGCACCTCGACGCCGGAGAACGACCGCATGGAGGCCGGGGGCCTTGCGGCTGTCTTCGGCGAGCGGATCGCTGACGTGCCGCTGTCGTCGAACAAATCGATGATCGGCCATACGCTCACCGCCGCCGGCGCGATCGAGGCGGTGTTCTCGATCCTGACCATGCGCCACGGCGTGCTGCCGCCGACGATCAACTACGACATTCCCGATCCGGCGATTGCGCTCGACGTGGTGCCCAACGTGAAACGATCGGCGGACGTCTCGGCGGTGCTGTCGAACTCGTTCGGCTTCGGCGGCCAGAATGTCAGCCTCGTCCTCGGCCGCGAACCCCGCGGCTGACGGGCGCGCCCGCACAATGATATGAGGCGCCGCGGCGCGTCCCTCTGGACGCCCGGCGCCCGGTAGTTTCGAGGTTTTCCATGCGTGCATTGCAGCTTTTCGGCGACAAGGATCTCCGGGTCACCGACATTCCCGAACCGGGGGCGCCGGGTCCCGGCGAGGCGCGGGTGCGGATCTCCGCCGTGGCGCTGAACCACATCGACGTCTGGGGCTGGCGCGGCATGGCTTTCGCCAAGCGCAACCTGCCCCTGGTGATCGGCGCGGAGGCCTCGGGCGTCGTCGAGGCGCTGGGGCCGGGCGCCGCCGGCGTGCTGCCGGGGCAGCTGGTCTCGATCTACGGCGCGCGCACCTGCGGCCTCTGCAAGGCTTGCCGCGAGAAGCGCGACAACCTCTGCGAACACGTCTCGGGCGTGCACGGCTTCCACCTCGACGGTTTCGCGCAGGAGGTGGTGAACCTGCCGGTGCGGCTGCTCGTCGCCGCCCCGCCCGGCTGCGACGCCATCGGCGCGGCGCTGGCGCCGGTGACCTTCGGCACCGTCGAGCACATGCTCTTCGACAATGCCAAGCTCGAGCCGGGCGAAACCATCCTCGTCCATGCCGGCGGCTCCGGCATCGGCACGGCGGCGATCCAGCTCGCCAAGAAACACGGCGCGACAGTGATCACCACCGTCGGCTCCGACGAGAAGATCGAGGGCGCGAAGGCGCTCGGCGCCGACCATGTGATCAACTACCGCTCGGACCGCTTCGAGGGCGTGGTGCGCAAGCTGACGAAGAAGAAGGGCGTCGACGTCGTCTTCGAGCATGTCGGCGTCGACACCTGGGCCGGCTCGATGCTGTGCCTGAAGCGCGGCGGACGGCTGGTCACCTGCGGCTCGACCTCCGGCGTCTCGGCGCCGACCAACCTCATGATGCTGTTCCAGCAGCAGCTCCGGCTCATCGGCTCGTTCGGCTGCCGCATGGAGAACATGGCCGACGCCATGCAGAAGATGGCGCGCGGGCTGGTGAAGCCGGTGATCGACACCGAGATTGGCCTCGACGAGATCGACGTCGCCCTGCAGCGCATGGCGGGGCGTCAGGTGTTCGGCAAGATCATCCTCAACCTCGAGCGCCTGCCGGCGGCATGAGCAGCCTGTTTGCCAAGAAGGCCTGGAAGCGCTGGCGGATCACCCGCGACTGGACATCGGCCCGGCTGATCTTCTCGCTGCTGTGGATCCTGCGCCAGTTGCCGCCGCGCGCCGGGCTCGCCACCGCGGCCGCGCTCGGCCGCTGGGTGGGCCCCCTCACCCCGCGCCACCGACTGGCCAAGGAGAACCTCCGCCTCGCCTATCCCGAAAAGGATGCGGCCTGGATCGATGCCACCGCCCGCGCCAACTGGGAGCACATGGCGCGGCTGGCGGCGGAATACGTCTTCCTCGATGAGATCTTCGACTTCGACCCCGCCAAGCCCGGCGAAGGGCTGATCGAGGTCGAGGGCGCCGAGATCTTCGAAGAGCTGCAGAAGCGCGGCGGTCCCTTCGTGTTCTTCACCGGCCATCTCGGCTGCTTCGAGCTCCTGCCGATCTGTGCCGCAACTTTCGGCCTCGAGGTCACCGCCCTCTTCCGTCAGCCGAACAACCGTTACATTGCCCGCGAAATCCTCTCGGCCCGGCGCACCCGCGGCGGCCATCTCGTGCCCTCCAAGGCGGGCGCGGCCTGGGCGCTGGCCGGCACGCTCGACCGCCAGGGATCGGTCGGCATGCTGGTCGACCAGAAGTTTACCAAGGGCGCCCCGACGACGTTCTTCGGCAGGGCCTGCAAGACCAATCCGCTGGTGCCGAAACTCGTCCGGCAGTTCGACTGCGAGGTCTATCCGGCCCGCGTCATCCGCTTGCCCGGCGGGCGCTACCGGCTGGAGCTGAAGCCGCGGCTCGACCTGCCGCGCAATGCCGAGGGCGCAATCGACATCCCGGCCAGCTGCCAGACGCTGAACGATATCGTCGAGGGCTGGGTGCGCGAGCATCCCGAACAGTGGATGTGGTTCCACCGCCGCTGGGGCTGACGAGCGCAGCTTTCCCAAGGACAGGAACGGCACGGCTGCCCGCAGCCTGCAACCTTCAGCGTGTCGCTGACAGTCTGCAGTCCTCTCTGGCCCGCAGCCCGCGATCGAGCCAGGGTTGCTTAGGGGAAGGCCGATGCCGCGCCGAAACAGGGCCGCCTGCGTGCCTCCTCTCCGAAGAACGACACTCTACCGGCTGATGACGATCGAGGTGTTGCGCACCCCTGCCTGCTGCACCATCGCATAGAGCTTGGCGGCATTGCGCGGATGCAGCCGGATGCACCCGTGCGAGGCCGGGCTGCCGAGCCGCCTGACCGAGCCGGTGCCATGGATGGCATAGCCGCCGCGGAAGAAGATCGAAAACGGCATCGGCGAGTTGTGGTATTTCTTCGAGTACCACATCCGGTGAAGCCGGGTCGGGCGGTAGCTGCCCGTCGGCGTCGTGTAGCCATTCCCCGCCGTCGAAACCTGCCACCGGTCGACAACCGCGCCGTTGCGCGTGACCGTCATCGTCTGCGCCGAAATGTCGATTTTGGCGACGATGAGAGGGCGAGCCGCCGCCATCTATCCCGGCGCCAGAAGCGTGAATGCCGCCAGGATGCATGCCCTCAGACGTTTCATCGTGCCTCCCAGAGAGCTCGGTCGCATTCTCCCGTGCCGCCGGGACAGCCTGGCGTTGCAGCGATCAAAAGACGCGGATAGCTCATTGCATCTTTAATGACGGCGTTAGTCAACCATCCGGTTCATCGATGTCCACCGAACTCTTTTACCGGCGAAGGCTGCACGCCAGCCCGGCATGAAAGAAGCTGAGAAAGTGCGCGAGCCATCTGCCTAATTCTTTACCTTCGGCTTATAGATTGCCCGCCGATGCAACGATCGAACATATGATGCTGATCACCGTAAGACGATACTGGGCGACGATAGCGGGCGGCATGATTTTTGCCGGCGTCGTGGTCTTCGGCGTGCTGTCTATTGGCGGCGGCACGATCGGCAGCCTCGTCGAATTGGAGATGAAGGCGAAGGGACAAAGGTTCGCCGAACTTCTGATGTCCGATCAGGGCAATCTCAACGCCTTCCTCACCGGCATCTCGCGCGATCCGGACGCCGAGACAAAAATACGCACGGTGGCCAACCTTGCGGACATCGATAGCTTCGCGATCTTCGACCGGTCAGGGGCGGAGATCTTCCGGACCCGGTCCGAACGCTACAAATGGTTGATGCGGGATCGTGCGGGCGGCATCAGCACCGGCGACCGTCTGTCCGATCCTGTCCTGCAGCGCACCGGCGACTGGCAGATCGTCTACGATGACGGGCAGACCAATCCATCCGTCCTGACGCCGCTGCAGCGCGGCGGGGCGACCATTGGCTATCTCTCGGTCGTCGCCGACATGATCGACGACCGCTCCAACTACACGACGACGCTCACCGACGCATCGCTGGCCTTGCTGCTTCTGCTCCTGATCGCAACCGGCATCCCCACGCTCATCTACCTCCGCCGCCACCGCAAGATCATCCAGGCCGACGACCGCATCGCCTTTCTGGCCAACCACGACCCGCTGACGCATCTCTTCAACCGCACGCGGATGCAGGAAGAGACGGAGCGGGTGCTGTCAACGGCGCGGGCGACGCGCGAGCACATGGCGTTCCTGTTCATCGACATAGACGGGCTCGCCGATATCAATGACGGACTCGGACAGGCGCAGGGCGACGAGTTGCTGAGGGTCGTCGCCAACCGGCTGAAGACCGTCGTCGACCGGATCGACCTTCTCGCGAGAATTGGCGCCGACGACTTCGTCCTCTTGCGGCGCCGGATCGTCAGCGCCGAGGACGTCGCCGCGCTGGCGCACAAGATCAAGCTGGCGGTGGCCGAGCCGATCGAGTTGAAGGGCCAGATCATCCGTCCGAGCATCTCGATCGGCGTGGCGATGATGCCCGCCGACGGGCGCAATTTCGGCGACCTGACCAAGCACGCCGAGCTCGCCCTTCTGCATCATAAGACTGCGCAGACGGGCGACTTCACGCTGTTCGAGCCGCACATGGACGAGGACGTGCACCGCCGCCGGCAGATCGAGGCGATGGTCCGCGCGGCCGTGGCGAACGACGGCTTCGAGCTCTTCTACCAGCCGATCGTCAGCGGACGCGGGGCCGCGCTGCTGGGGTTCGAGGCCCTCCTACGCATGCCGGATCCGGCGGGGGGCTACATTTCACCGTCGGTCTTCGTGCCGATCGCCGAAAGCCGCGGCTTCATCAAGGAAATCGGCACCTGGGTGATCCGCAAGGCGGCTCAGCAGATCGCGCTCTGGCCCGAGCACCTCTTCGTCTCGGTCAACCTCTCCGCCGTGCAATTCCGCGACGGCGACCTCGTCGGCATCATCGGCGACGCGCTGAAGGCAGCCGGCGTCGATGGCCGTCGGATGGAGATCGAGGTGGTTGAATCCTTGCTGCTCGAGCGTTCGGACGACATCCTGAAGCAGTTGATGGAACTGAAGGCGCTCGGCATCTCCATCGACATGGACGATTTTGGAACCGGCTATTCCTCGCTCGGCTATCTCTGGCGCTTCCCCTTCGACAAGCTGAAGATCGACCAGTCCTTCATGGTCGCCTTCGAGTCCGGCGAGCTCAACGTGCGCGCCATCCTCGGCACCATCGTCTCGCTGGCCCATCACATGCAGATGAAGGTCACCGCCGAGGGCGTGGAGACCGAAGCCCAGGTCGCGCTGCTCGACGAACTCGGCTGCGACCAGATCCAGGGCTACTACTACGGCAAGCCGATGCCGGCCGATCGCGTCGCGGCAGAACTCCTCAGCCAGTACAAGACGCGCGCCGTCGAGGACATCGCCGCCGTGCGTCCTGGTGCCCCGGCGCCGTCGCTGACGGCCGGCCTCTGAGCACGAGGTCAGGCCGCGCCGACCCGCAGAACGCAGCGCTTGTCGAGTGACGCGAGGCGTGGTGCTGCGCTCCGCCGCCACCCCGCGCATCAGACGCCATGGCGGTCGCTCCAAACGGAAAAGCCGCGTCGCTCTAAGGGCGACGCGGCTTTTCTATCGGGCGACACGACTGGAGGTCATCGGCATCGTCCGCCCCGGTACGCGGTACCAGTTCCGGGGCTTGGGCGACGCCGTCGCGCCCTCCTTATGGGCCTACACTCGTTACCGTGGCGCTAACGGCCGGATGCCGATGATGGCTTTCCAGTGGCCGATTTGCGCCGCAGGACGGCGCGGCCTGACCGCCTGCTCGGCTAAAAAGCCCATCTTCTGTGGATGAGGAGGACAATCCTGACGCCATCCGGCCAGATGGCGTACAGTCGTGATCCGTAATGGTTGCCGGATGGCGATCGCGCCATAGGTTGAGCCCCTCGCCGCCGACCGAAAAAAGCGTTTGGAATCGTTTCAACAACGCGCTAGCCTTGAATGCAGCTAAATTGCGGCAGTCTCTGCGCGTTTCGCCCTCCTTCGGAAGCCACCGTCTATTTGTAGATGGGGTTTCGATGACCTTCGCTGTGCATCGATTACTGTTTCACGACTTGCAAAGGGTACGATATGAAAAAGCTGCTCGCCTCGACCATTCTGGCTGCCGCCCTCTTCGGCGGCGCCGGCACCGCCTCCGCGCAGGAGAGCTGCGGCAAGATCACGATTTCGCTGATGAACTGGGCCTCTGCCGAGGTTCTCGCCGCGATCGACCAGTTTATCCTCGAAAAAGGCTATGGCTGCGATGCCGAGCAGGTTCCGGGCGACACCATGCCGACCTTCTCGTCGATGACCGAAAAGGGCCAACCCGACGTCGCGCCGGAAATGTGGGTCAACCAGTTCCGCGACCAGATCGACGCCGCGGTGAAGGAAGGCCGGGTCGTCTACGGCGGCGAAGCGCTGACCGATGGCGGCGTCGAGGGCTGGTGGGTCCCGACCTATTTCGCCAAGGCACACCCCGAGATCAAGACGATCCAGGACGCGATGGCTCATCCCGAACTGTTCCCCTCGGCCGAGGACCCGTCCAAGGGCGCCGTCATCAACTGCCCGTCGGGCTGGGGCTGCCAGGTGACCACGACCCAGTTCTACAAGGCCTATGAGGGCGACAAGAAGGGCTTCACGCTGGTCGACACCGGCTCGGGCGCCGGTCTCGACGGCTCGATCGCCAAGGCCTACGAGGGCCAGAAGCCCTGGCTCGGCTACTACTGGGCCCCGACCGCCATCCTCGGCAAGTACGACATGACCCAGCTCGGCTTCGACACCAAGTTCGACGAGGCCGAATGGAAGCGCTGCACCTCCGTCGCCGACTGCCCGGACCCGAAGGTCAACGCGTGGACGAAGAGCGAGGTCTTCACCATGCTGACGCCGGCCGTCGCCAAGCAATCGACGGGCGCCGCCGAATACCTGAAGACGCGCGGCTGGAGCAACGACGTCGTCAACAAGCTGTTGGCCTGGAAGGAAGAAAATCAGGCGAACGGCGAGGACACCGCCGCGCACTTCCTGGAGACGCAGCCCGAGATCTGGACGAAGTGGGTCCCGGCTGACGTCGCTGAAAAGGTGAAGGCCGCTCTCTAGCGCTCACTAGGTTTGATGCAGCGCAGACGGGACGCCCCTCCGGCCCGGGTGCCTCTCCTGATGGGATGAGGTCACGTGGCCGGAGGGCTCACATCGGCCTCGCCCCGAAAATTGGCACCGGTGGGCTGGGTCGACGCAATTCTAGGCGTACGAATGCACGCCGTGCGCGGTGAGAACTCGTGCCTGTGAAGCACGGCCTTCGGACCTGGTGCAGTCGAACTTACGCTCCGCGGATCCGGACCTGTAGCGACGACAGTACGCACGAGGTTCTCGTAGATCGCCATTTGCGCCCCGCTGTGACCCAGCGCCCTGCTCTGGCCCTGCGGCCTGCCGCGCGGCCCCCTTTCCCTCCGAAAACAGAGGTAAGCCCTTGACGGAGTTTCTGCCCAACTGGCTCGTCGAGTTCCCCGAGATCAAGCGCAGCGTGCTGCGCGAGGCGACGCGGAGCATCGATCTCGGCTACAAGGCCTTTTCGCGCACCTGGGGGGACTCGATCGAAGCCCTCTTCCGGCCGCTGCTGGACTTCCTGCTCTGGTTCGAAAGCCTGCTGCTGTCGACGCCCTGGTGGATCGTCCTTGCAGCCCTCACCGCCATCGTCTGGCTCGCCAGCCGCTCCACTGCGATCACCATCGGCACCGTGGTCGCGATGTTCCTCATCGGCCTGTTCGGCATGTGGGAGGACACGATGCGGACCCTCTCGATCATCATCGTCTGCACGCTGCTGTCGATCGTCATCGGACTGCCGATCGGCATCGCGATGTCGCGCTCCGACCGCCTGCAGGCCATTCTCTCGCCGATCCTCGACGTGATGCAGACGATGCCGTCCTTCGTCTACCTTATCCCGATCGTCATGCTGCTCGGCATCGGCCTCATCCCTGGCCTCATCGTCGTGGTGATCTACGCCATGCCGCCGATCATCCGGCTGACCAATCTCGGCATCCGCTTGGTCGACAAGGAGGTGATGGAAGCCGCCGATGCCTTCGGCTCGTCCAGCTGGCAGCGGCTTGTCGGGGTACAGCTTCCGCTGTCGCTGCCGACGATCATGGCCGGCATCAACCAGACCATCATGATGGCGCTGGCGATGGTCGTCGTCGCGTCGCTGATCGGCGTGCGCGGCCTGGGCCAGCCCGTGCTGCAGGCCATCACCAACCAGTACTTCGCGCAAGGGGTGATGAACGGCCTCGCGATCGTCGCCATCGCTATCATCTTCGACCGCGCCAGCCAAGCCTATGGCAAGCGGCTGCAGCGCCACCGGGAGATCGCCCATGGATGACATCGCCATCCGCATCCGCTCGCTCTACAAGCTCTTCGGCGCCGACGACAAGCGTCTGGTCGAAGAGGTGAAGGCCGGCATGACCAAGGCCGAGCTGATGCAGAAGCACCAGCACGTGCTCGGCCTCAAAGACATCAACATCGACATGCCGAAGGGCGGGATCCAGGTGGTCATGGGCCTGTCGGGTTCGGGCAAGTCGACGCTGATCCGCCACATCAACCGGCTGATCGAGCCGACTTCGGGCGAGATCGTCATCGGTGGCGAAGACGTCCTGGCGATGCCGCCCAAGCGGCTGCAGGATTTCCGTCGGCACAAGATCTCGATGGTGTTCCAGCGCTTCGCCTTGCTCCCGCACAAGACGATCCTCGACAACGTCACTTACGGCCTCGCCATCCAGGGCGTCTCGGCGGCCAAGCAGAAGGCCGCTGCGGCCCGCTGGATCGATCGTGTCGGCCTTTCGGGCTATGAGAGCCGCTACCCCGCCGCCCTGTCCGGCGGCATGCAGCAGCGCGTCGGCCTCGCCCGCGCGCTGGCGACGGACGCCGACATCCTTCTGATGGACGAGGCCTTTTCCGCACTCGACCCGCTGATCCGCGGCGACATGCAGTCGGTGCTGCTCGGCCTGCAGGAAGAACTGCAGAAGACCATCGTCTTCATCACCCATGACCTCGACGAAGCGCTTCGGCTGGGCGACCGCATCGCCATCTTGCGCGACGGCGAGATCGTCCAGCAAGGCACCGGCGAGGACATCGTGCTCCATCCGGCCGACGACTACATCACCTCCTTCGTCCGCGAGGTGAACCGCGGTCGGGTCATCGAGGTGCAGACCATCATGCAGGCCAGCAACGGTGCGGCGCCAACGGGACCGGCTGTGCGCGAAGGCACGATCATCGAGGAGGCCGCACGGCTGATGAACGACAGCGGCAGCGACACGGCCCATGTCGTCTGCGCGAAGGGCAGCCCGCTGGGCGCCCTGACCATCCGCGGGATCATGGCCGCGATGGTCAACCCGTCTTCGCCCGGTCCCCATCACCCGCACTAAGACGCCTGACGTCTCTCTTGCATTCTGCGATGGCGGATCCACTGCCGTTCCACCATCACTGGCGTCCACAGTAACTAACGCCATCCACCGCCCGGGCATGCGAACTTTCGCCCACAAACAAAAAAGGCCCGACTGTCGTCGGGCCTTTTTTATTTAACTTAGATCGAGATTTAGCGCGCGATGTCGTTCGCTGCTGCGCCAGTCGCGTCGACCGTGTTTCCGACGTCGCGACCGACACCGCGGACGGTGTTCGCGCAAGCGGACATGGTGAGCGCGGCGGCGAGAATGACGGCGACGGCGGCAAGACGGTTGGACATGGGGACGCTCTCCATTGAAACGATGCGGCAGAAAAACGGCAAGCTCACGGCTTGGTTCCTCCAGCGTTACGATTTGTTGGCTAAACTGTCATTCTCTATCGTTCGTCGGTCGAAATAAACTTTTCGACCTATAGAACGCGGCTGTCATCGGCACGTTGACACCGAAGGAAGCCAGTCTGAGGACACAGCGGCATGACCCATAGCATCACCAAAACAAACGCCGAGATAGCGACGCTGGTCGCAGCATCGCCCTTCGTCATCGCCACCCGGCTGACAGACATGTGGTGGTCGGCGGGCCGTCCGACAGCAAAGTCCAACCGCGAGGCGACCCAGATGGTCACCGAGAAATTCGTGGCGATGGGTGAGAGCGCGCTGGCCATGCAGATGGCGATGGCGACCATCGTTCTGGAGACCGCGACATCGGCGATGACCGGCGTCGTACGCCAGAACCAGGACGATGCCGACACCGTCCTTTCTGAAGGACTAAAGCCGTATGCCAAGCGAGCAAAGGCCAATCACGCGCGCCTCAGCCGTATGCCGAAGCGCTGAGACTTAGGCTACGGACTGCTCACCCAAACGGCAGAATGATCAATGATTTAGCGTGCACTGCAGCAAAGCGTAGCAGTTTAGAAACCTTCGCAATTGACTTGAAAGCGACGCCGGAAACGCGCAGTTTGACGCCGCGGCACTTGGCCGCCTGTCGAGACAAAATGCTCCAGGTTCCCGTGCGCATTCCTCCAGAGAAACAGCTGAAACGCAGCCTGGTTTTCCTGCTGGTTCCCAACTTCTCGATGATTGCCTTCGCCACGGCGATCGAACCCTTGCGGATCGCCAACCGCCTGCTCGGTCACGAGGCCTATCGATGGCGGCTGGCCTCGCCGACGGGCAAGGCGATCTTCGCCTCGAACGGGGTGGAGATCTCCGTTAGCGGCTCGGTGGAAGAGGAACGGCGGGCGCTCCTGAACGACCGCAAGCCGTCCATGGTCTTCGTCTGCTCCGGCGTGTTCGTCGAGGACTTCTGCGACAAGGCAAGCTTCGCCTATCTCCGCGAGACACATCAGCGAGGCATTTCCGTCGGTGGCCTCTGCACCGGTGCCTGGATCCTCGCCAGAGCCGGCCTGCTCGCCGAACGCCGTTGCGCCATCCACTGGGAGAACCTCCCGGGTTTTTCGGAAGCCTTTCCCCGGGCGGACGTGCATGCCGACCTGTTCGAAATCGACCACAACATCTTCACCTGCGCCGGCGGCACGGCGGCGCTCGACATGATGCTGGCGCTGATCGGCGAGGATCACGGCGACGATCTCGTCAACCGGGTCTGCGAGCAAGCGCTGACCGACCGGGTGCGCGCCAGCCACGACCGGCAGCGGCTGCCGCTGCGGGCCCGCCTCGGCGTACAGCACTCGAAGGTGCTGGCGATCATCGAGATCATGGAGGCCAATCTCGGCGAGCCGCTGTCGCTGGTCGAGATCTCCCGTCGCATCTCGCTGTCGCGCCGTCAGGTCGAACGGCTGTTCGACAAGGAGATGGGCCGATCCCCGGCACGCTATTACCTCGAGATCCGGCTCGACCGGGCGCGGCACCTGCTGCTGCAATCAGCACTTCCGATCGTCGAGATCGCCGTCGCCTCTGGCTTCGTCTCGGCGTCGCATTTCTCGAAATGCTACCGCGAACTCTACGGCCGATCGCCCCAGCAGGAGCGTGCCGCCCGAGCGGCGGTCAATTCGGCCGTGCCAGTGCACGCATGACGCTTACCGGCGGGGCGTTTCATCACCGTTCCGCCTTCCCAATGCCGACAGGCCGATCAGCGGTCGTCAAAACTGCGCTGCTGCCGCATGTCCCATTGCCGTTCGCCGGCGAGACAGTCGGCGCCCGTCCGGTCCTGCACCGGGACGACGAGGCGCTCCGGTGCCGCCGGCGGCGGTGGCCAGCCTCCGGCGAGTTCCAGCACCAGCTTTCGGCGGAGGGCCTCGGGAAACTGCGACCAGTCATCGACCGGGATGACGAAGCCGCCGGGACCGCCGATGACGCAGTCGGCGTAGTAGCGGTCGAGATCGGGGATCGATCCCCAGGACCCTGCGCCATCCCCTTGCGTCATTAGCGGCAGGCCGTTGATGGTGATCCCCCGGGCGGCCGCGGCATCGCGCGAGGCGGTGACGGCGCGGCCCTGGTTGTTCGGGCCGTCACCGGAAATGTCGATCACCCGGCGAATGCCGGCAAAACCGTTGCCGTCGAACAGGCTCGCGGAGAAGTCGATCGCCGCGGCGATCGAGGTCCGCCGCTCGCGCATCGGCTCGTCATTGGCAAGGCGATAGGCGAAACCGTCGGCAGCAGCCTTGGAATCAACCAGCATCCACGGCACGACGACGGCCTGTGAAAAAGCGCCGGCCCATTCGACGTAGGTGACCGCGACCTTGCCATGGCCGCCCTCGAGGATGGCGCGCTGCACCTCCGGGCTGCGGAAGGCGGCGACATAGCCGTCGCGCTGAATGCGCTGCTCGTGGAGGTCCATCGACCAGGACACATCGACCGCGAGCACCAGTTCGACATCGACGGGGATTTCGCCGGGGGCATCGGCCGCCGTGGCCGGCACTGCGCACCACCCGCCCAGCAAGATGGCGAGGCTAAACCTGCAAAGCCCTGGGCCGGCACGTTCGCGCATAGTGTGAGCGTCGCCGCGATGCGCTGCGCCGACAACTCACAACTCCGTCAACCCTGCGCGGTGCAAGTCCTTTACGTGCAGTGGCTCCGTCTCGGTATACGGGTTTCTCAAGAAACAACCGGAACGGTGGGCTACAATCGGCGGAACGACACCTTGCTACCGAGATCAGGCCCCGCAGACACGACTTCCTTAACCCTCTGTAAGCATTGTCGATCGGACGCACCCACCGCAGGATAGATCCGTTGGCGCAGTTCTCTACCGCCGAACTCCCCTCGCCACGATCGCGCCTTGGCTCGCCGCTGCTCTGGCTCGGCCTCGCCTGCCTTTTCCTATCCGCCCTTCTGACGCTCCGCCTGACGCTGCCGATCGGTCCGTTCTACTGGGACCTGTTCATCTACTTCGACGCGGCGAACCGGATCTTCTCCGGTCAGATCCCGGCGATCGATTTTTTCACGCCGGTCGGGCCGCTCGGCTACTACCTGTTCGCCGGCCTCATCAAGCTGTTTCCCGAGGCGCAACCGCTACTGCTGGCGCAATGGTCGCTGCTGCTGATCTCGGCGCCGCTGATGGCGCTGGTGCTCGCCGACGTCGACCGGCGCTCGCGGAAAACGGCCCTTGCCTTGCTGGTCCCTTTCCTCGCTTTCTCGACCCTCCCGTTCAACGTCGAGGAATATTACGCCTATCCCGGCGTCGACGGCTTCGGCATCTACAACCGCCAGGTCTGCCAGCTGCTCTATGTGCTCGCCGCCGCCCTCGTTTTCAGCGAGAAGCAGGCACCTCTTGCCATGGTGATGGCGGGCACGGTGCTGGCGCTGTTTCTGGTAAAGGTAACGGGCGTCATCGCCGCGCTCGGCCTCTGCGCCTTCGCTCTTGCCGCGGGCCGGATCGCCCTGCGCACGGCGGTCATCTCGGCGCTCATCTGTCTTGCCGGTCTGGCAGCGCTGGAACTCGGTTTCGGGCTCGTCTCCGCCTATGTCAGCGACATCCTGCAGCTCCTCGACAAGAACGAGGGCAGCCTGCTGCCGCGCTTCCTGCAGGCGGCCTCGATCCACTTCATCGCGTTCGCGCCGCTGGTCGCGCTGACCGCGGTGCTGGCCTGGCGCAATCGCAAAGCCGTGCTCGCCGCAACCCGGGCGCTGAGCGCGCGACCACGTCCCGCCAGGCTCGCCACCCTCCTCGACCACGACGCGGCCTGGCTGGGCGTCGCGGTGCTGGCTGGCCTGTTCGTCGAGACGCAGAACACCGGGGGGCAAGCCTTCATCTTCGTCTGGCCCATGCTGCTCGCCCTTCTCTTGCGCGCAGATCGTTCGAAGGCAGGCTACAGCATGCTGGTGCTCGGCCTTATCGCCGCCTCCACGCTGCCGACGGCGCTCGACATCCTGCAGCGCAGCGCCCGCACCTTCATCGGGCAGGCGAAGTACGAGGTCCTCCAACACCAGTACCTCGGAACGCTCGGCGCCGTTTCACAACGACCGGAGATGCTGCAGCGCTCTTCGACGATGCTCGAGGCCTACCGGCGCTTCCCCGAGACCTGGAACTTCATCGCCAACGCGGGCGAACTGCCGGGCTTTGCGCTCTACACCGAACCGGACTTCCAGATCACCTGGCTGAAGGCGGTCGACGAGGCGGTCGGCGCGGTGAGGGCCTATGAGGCGGCGAACGACGTCCGCTTCGAGACCGTGATGAGCCTCAACTTCGTCAATCCTTTCCCCTGGCTGCTCGACCGGGCGGCACCCCGGCACATCGCCATCGGCGCCGACCCGTTCCGCGCGGTGCCGGACCCCGATGCCGCGGTGCTTGGCTCGGTCGCCGCGACGGACATCGTGCTCTATCCGCTCTGCCCGGTAACGAATGCCAACCAACTGCTCCTGAAGCTCTATGCGCCGGGACTGACGGGCCATCGCCAGATCCGGCTATCTCCGTGCTGGGACGCCTACGTCCGCGGCGGACTGCTTCCGCCGCGCTGACGCCCATCCTTATCAAGGTCCTAAAACGCAGAAGGCCGGACAACGTGTCCGGCCTTCTGCGTTTGCAATGGTGGGCTCAGCTCATCTGCGCCTTGATGAAGTCCTTGACGATCGAGACGATGCCGCGGTCGAGGAGATCGTCGAGCGCATCGCAGAACTGGTCGACGTTCTCCGTCGTGCAGATCAGCGGCGGCTCGAGCCGGATGACGTTGCGGTTGTACTCGGTGAAGGCGACGAGGACGTCGTAGTCGCGCAGCATCAGCGCGCCGATGAAGCCGGAGAGTGAGCCCTTCAGCTTGTCGTCGAGGATCGCCACGACGGGGCGCAGCGCCAGCGGGAGCGTGCGCGAAAAATCGTGGAACTCGATGCCGACCATCAGGCCGCGGCCGCGGACCTCCTTGATGAGGCTTGGATAGCGCTGGCGGATGACCTGCAGGCGCTTGATGAGGTAGTCACCGACCTCCGCGGAATTGCCGATAAGGTCCTCGTCGTAGAGCGTGTTCAGCGCCTCGATGGCGGTGACGCAGCCCTCGCCGATGCCGCCGAAGGTCGCGGCGGCGTGGATCATCGCAGTCTTCGGCGTGCCATAGGACTTCATGTAGACCTCGCGCCGGGCGATCATCGCCGCCATCGCTGCCTTGCCGCCGCCAAAACTCTTGGCGAGCGCGGTGACGTCAGGGATGACGCCGTGGTGCTCGAAGGCGTAGAAGCGCCCGGTACGCCCGTAGCCGCACTGGACCTCGTCGGCGACCCACATCACCTTGTGCTTGTCGCAGAGCGCGCGCACGCCGTGCCAGTAGTCGGTGGTCGCCTCGATGATGCCGCCACCGCCCTGCACGGTCTCCAGCACCACGACGCCAATGTCGGGATCGCTGGCGACACAGGCGGTCAGCGCCTCGAGATCGCCGAAAGGCACCTTGTAGCGGTTGTCGACCAGCTTGAACTCGCCTTGGTAGAGCGGGCTGTCGGTGATCGACAGGACGCCCTTGGTCTTGCCGTGGAAGGAATTCTCGGCGTGGACGATCTTGCAGTTCTTGCGGCCCGAGGCGCGCTCGGCGACCTTTATTGCCGCCTCCATGGCCTCCGAACCGGATGAGCCGAGGAAGACCATGTCGAGATCGCCGGGGCTGACCGAGGCAAGGTTTTTCGACAACGCCGCGGCATACTGCGACAGGAAGGCGATGGCGATCTCGTGCCGCTTCTCGTCCTGGAACTGTTTCCGCGCTTCGAGGATGCGCGGGTGGTTGTGGCCGAAGGCGAGCGAGCCGAAGCCGCCGAAGAAGTCGAGGATCTTCCGGCCATTCTGGTCAATGTAGAACATGCCCTCGGCACGCTCGACCTTCACCTTGTGGAAGCCCAGCAGCTTCATGAAGTGGAACTGGCCGGGGTTGATGTGGTCCTTGAAGAGGTCGGCCATGGTGCCGACGTCGAGTGCCTTGGCATCGGCGACGGTGAGCATCGGCGGCTTGACGGGGCCGCGGCGCAAGGGCGCTTCCGCGGCCGTGGCGAGGCCCGAGGGCATGAGGGTCGGGGCAGGCACCGAAAGACGATCGAGCATGGTCACTCTCCTTATTCGGCGGCTTCGGCGAAGGCAGGGGCGGATCTGCCCTCCTTCTTCGCCCGGTATTCGCTGTAGGCGGCGATCAGCATGTCCTCGTCGCGGTACTGTGGAACCCAGCCGAGCTGCCGGGCCCCCTTGCCGACGTCGAGCACGCAGTTCTCGTCGGCGATCAGGTACTGCTCGGGGTCCATCAGCGGCATGTTCAGAAGGTCGAGGAAGTCGAGCGTCTTCTTCACCGCCCAGGCCGGCGTCGGCAGGAGGATCGACTTCGAACCGGCATGCCGCACGAGGTCGCCGAGCAGCTTCCTGACCGGTGGCGGGTTGAGCGAGCCGAGGTTGTACGCCTCGTTCGGCGTCCCCGCCTTCCAAGCGAGCCGGGCGGCCTCCGCGCAGTCGAACACCGAGATGAACTGATAGGGGTTCTTGCCCGAGCCAATCATCGGCACCGGCAGGTTGGCGTCAATCAGCTTGAACAGTTTTTCGAGAATGCCGAGGCGGCCGGGGCCGATGATCAGCCGCGGCCGGAACAGCGCGATGTCGAGGCCGCGCTGGCGCCATTCGACCGCGAGTTCCTCGGTCCGCCACTTCGACAGTCCGTATTCGCCGAGCGGCTCGACCGGATGATCCTCGGTCATCGGGAAGACCTTGGTGTGGCCGTAGATCATGTCGGTGGTGAAGTGGACGAGCTTGGTCGCCCCCACCGCCGCCATCGCCTCCATGATGTGCTGCGTGCCGGTGTAGTTCACCGGAAAGAAGAAATCGTGGCGTTTTGCCCGCACCTGGATCGGCGACAGCATCTTGGCCGACAGGTTGTAGACCTGGTCGCCGGGCTGCATCGGCACGCCTCGCACTGCGGCGGGATCGGTCACATCCGCCTGGATGTAGCGCACCTTGGCGTAATGCGGCAGGTCGCTGCGCACGATGTCGGCGACCACGACCTCCTCGCCGTCGGCGACCAGCTTCTCCGCTAGATGGCGACCGACGAAGCCGTCGCCGCCGAAGATCACATGCTTCATGGTTTCAGCTCCGGGTTCGACACGGTGGCAGCGTCGGTCTCGCCATGCACCGTGCTGCCGCCTTGCGCGATCAGCACGGTGCCAACGCAGATCAGCGCGATCCCGCCAATGCGCAGGGCGTTGAGATCCTCATGGAAGAGGAAATAGGCGATGACGGCAACAACGACATAGGCCAGCGACAGGAAGGGATAGGCAAAGGAGAGCTCGACCTTCGACAGGACGAAGAGGTGCGAGGCCATCGAGATGACGAAGATGCAGAGGCCGATGAAGACGAACGGGCTGAACACGATCTGCAGGAGCTTCAGCACCGGGTTCGTGCCGGCAAAGCTCAGCGTGCCCAGTTGCATCATGCCGTATTTCAGCGAGACCTGCGCCGCGGCATTGGTCAGCACCGTGAAGAGGATGAAGGGGATGTACTTCGTCATTCGGCCCTCGTCTTGGCGGTCGCATCCTGGCGGTCGCGCCGGCGGTGTCGGCCCCTTCCGGGAGGACCGGTGACGTCCCATCGGAATATCAATGCCTCCGTCGGGACTATTTGCTCCCTTCGGCTTAGCAGGCCCGGGAGTCCGGGAGGTTAAACCCGCTGCCTCCCCTGCCCGCGGAAGAACGGCAATCCCTCGGCACGGTGAAGAAACTCCTACCGACGCCAGCATGTCGTACCGACTACCCCGAGGCGCCGAGACGTCCCGCCGTCCGCCGCCAGAAGTCCGACATGATCGCCGGATCGCGCTGCGCTTCGAGGGCGCGCCAGTCCGGAAAGGAGGCGGCGAAGGTTTCCGCCGACATGCGGGCATCCTTGTAGGGATTGACGCGCCCGCCGGCCGCGATGGTCAGCCGGTCGAGGTCGGCCATCAGTCTCAGCGTCCTGTCGCCGAGGTGGGGGAAATCGAGCGTCAGCGTGTAGCCGGGCATCGGGAAAGACAGGAGACCCGGACTCGGCAGATCCCCGAAACGCTTCAGCACCGTCAGAAACGAGCCCTGGCCGTGCGCACGGGCGCAGGAGAGCAAGGAGCGGACTATCGCCTCGGCATCGCCATAGGGGACGACGCTCTGGTGCTGGAAGAGCCCTTTCGGACCGTAGAGCCGGTTCCAGCGGCCGACCCGGTCGAGCGGGTAGAAGAAGCTGTCGAACCGGACTTCGCTTCGGCTCGTCCCGGCCGGCGCCTTGCGATAGACGAGTTCGTTAAAAGCCTTCAGCGCCAGACCGCGCAAGGGACTGACCGGCGGCGTCAGCGGCACAGTGGCAACCGGCGGGCGCGCAACGCCCTCCCGGTCGCCCGTCGCCGCATGGTCGCCGGCGAGAAGATGGCCGCGGCCGAAATCTGCGCCGCGGCTCATCGTGTCGATCCAGGCGACGGCATATTCGTGCCGCTCGTCCGCGGCCTCGGCGATTTCGAAATAATCGCTGAGGCCGCCGAACCGCGTGGTCGTCTGCGCGATGGTCAGCGACGGCACCCGCATCAACTGGATCGTCGCGGTGCTGATCAGCCCGGTCAGCCCCATGCCGCCGATCGTCGCAGCGAACAGAGCGGGCTCGTTCTCTGCGCTACAGCCGAGCCGTCCGCGGTCCGAGCGCTGCAACTCCAGCCGCCGCACCCAGCGCCCGAAAGCGCCGCGGCGATGGTGGTTCTTGCCGTGCACGTCGTTGGCGATGGCGCCGCCGAGGGTCACGAACTGGGTGCCGGGCGTTACCGGCAGGAACCAGCCGTGCGGCGCGGCATGACGCGTGATCTCCGCCAGGAGAATGCCGGCCTCGGCCTCGATCAGCCCGCTCTCTGGATCGAAGGCCAGCACCGCGTGGCGCCGGCGGCTGTCGATCAGCGTGCCGGCATCGTTGAAGCAGCTGTCGCCATAGGACCGGCCATTGCCGTAGGGCAGAAGGCTGCCGGCCCCGCCGCGCAGCACGGCGCCCTCCTCCGCCGAGACGGCGGCGCGGCCACGATCGGCGAAGACTCTGCCCCAGCTCGCGTAGTCAGACATAGGCGGCGACGACGAACATCACTGCACCTGCGGCAATCATGATCTGGCTGCGCCAGTCGCGCAGGATAAAGACGACGGGATCCTCGTGCATCTCGTTGCGCCGCGCCAGAATCCAGATCCGGACGATGATGTAGAGCACCAGCGGGCAGAGCGGCCAGAGCATCCAGGGCAGCGCGTAGAGCTCGCGGATCTCGACCGAGTCGATGTAGAGCGCGAGCACCATGACCGAGGCGAAGCCCGAGGCCATGCCGGCCTGCGCCAGCGTGTCGAGATCGACGTCGCGATAGCCGCGGCCGGTGGTGGCCCGGTCGGCGCCCGCCCCGAAAGCCAGCAATTCCGTAAACCTCTTCACCAGGGCCAGCGACAGGAAGAAGAACACCGAGAACGCCATCAGCCAGAACGAGCCGTCGACATTGGCCGCCGTCGAGCCAGCGACGATCCGCACGGTATAGAGCGAGGCGAGCGTGATCACGTCGATCAGGAGCATGCGCTTCAGGGCGAAAGAGTAGAGCGTGGTGAGGACGACGTAGGCGAACAGCACCAGCTGGAACAGGGGATTGAGCGTCAGGGCAAGCAGCACCGACGCCGCCATCAGGCCGAGCCCCAGCAGCAGTCCGGCCGGAATCGGCACCACGCCGGCAGCGAAGGGCCGGTTCCGCTTGGTCTTGTGCCGCCGGTCTGAGGCGAGATCGAGAAGGTCGTTGAGGATGTAGACGGCGGACGCGGCAAACGAGAAGCTGAAGAAGGCGGTGATGCCCTCGATCATCATCGTGAGGTCGAAGTATTCGTGCGTCAGCACCAGCGGCACGAAGACGAGGAGGTTCTTGGTCCACTGGTGCGGGCGCATCGCCTTCAGGCAGTGGCCGGCAAGGCTTGCTCCGTCGCCGGCGATGAGCCTTGCGCCGGTGTTCTTCTGCCAGGCCGCCGCCGCCCGGTCGGGCGCCACCACCACCGGCTCGTCGGCGGCTTCGAGCAGGCAGATGTCGTCGCGCGAATTGCCGATATAGCCGAAACCGTCGGTGTCATTCTCGGCGCGGATGCGCGCGAGCTTGCGCTCGGCGGACAGGTTGACCGTCGCGTCGCTCGACAGCACCGCGTCGAAGATCCCGAGGTGCGCCGCCACCGCCTCGGCCAGCCGCTCATTGGCGGCGGTCGCCAGCACCACCCGGTGGCCGGCATCCCGGGCCTCCGTGATCGCGGCGAGAACTTCGGGACGATAGGGCAGCTGGCTGGCGTCGAAGTCGATGCGCCGGGCGATCTCGGCTTTCAGGAAGGCCTTGCCCTTCAGGAGCCAGAACGGCAGCTGCAGCAGCGCTGCCGGCTGCTGGCGCGCCAGCGTGAAGAGGGTCTCCCACAACAGGTCGCTTTTGATCAGCGTGCCATCGAGATCGACGTAGATCGACCGACGTGTCATCAGGCGCGCGTCCATCCCAGTGCTTCCCCCAACAGGCCGGCGGGCGAACCCGGATCGACGCCGCGCAGCCTGCACCCGCACCGGTTGAACCGAGATGAAGGCCGGCCGAAAGCCTCGTTAATACAGAGGGATGGTGAAGGAAGTCATAAGTCCCTCGGACGAACGGCGGACTGCACGCTGAGGGCACGGCGCCCCGCCGCCCGAGGTATTGCCGGCCAGAAGCAGCAGCAAAGCGCCGCCGCTTGGCTCAAATCACGCCGCGGGCGGCTAGATCGGCCAGCTCTCCGGCGTCGAGCCCCAGCCAGTCCGATAGGACGGCTTGCGTATCGGCGCCCAGCGCCGGCGGCGCCGTGTCGTAGCGCACCGGCGTTTTTGACAGGCGCAGCGGGCTCGCGACCAGCGACACGCTGCCGGCCTCGGCGTGCGGCATGTCCACCCGCAATCCCCGCTCGACGACGTGCGGGTCGGCGAAGACGTCGCCGATCGCGTTGACCGGGCCGCAAGGCACGCCGACCGCTTCGCAGGCGGCGACCCAGCGGCGGGTCGGGCCGGTCGCCGTCACCGCGGCGATCATCGGCACCAGCACGGCGCGGTGCCCCACCCGCTCGCGGTTGCTGACAAAACGCGAGTCGCTCGCCCACTCGGGATGGCCGAGGACAGCGGCAAGCCTTGCGAACTGGCCGTCATTGCCGACAGCGACGATCATCGCCCCGTCCTCGGTCGGAAAGCTCTGATAGGGCACAATGTTGGGATGGGCATTGCCGAGCCGGACCGGCGAGACGCCGGTGGCGAGATAGTTCATCGTCTGGTTGGCAAGGCTCGCGACCTGCGCGTCGAGCAGCGAGATGTCGAGGTGCTGGCCCTCGCCCGTCCGGTGCCGGGCGTTGACGGCGGCCAGAATCCCGATCGAAGCGTAGAGGCCGGTGACGATGTCGGTGATGGCGACGCCGACCTTCTGCGGCTCGCCGCCGGGGCTGCCGTCCGGCGCGCCGGTAATGCTCATCAGCCCGCCCATCGCCTGGATCAGGAAATCGTAGCCCGCACGCTCGGCATAGGGGCCGGTCTGGCCGAAACCGGTGATCGAACAGTAGATCAGCCGTGGATTGAGGGCGCGCAGAGCCGCATAGTCGAGCCCGTACTGCCGGAGGCCGCCGACCTTGAAGTTCTCGATCAGGATGTCCGCCTCGGCCGCGAGCCGTCGAATCAGCGCCTGGCCCTCGGGGGCGGCGATGTCGACGGTGACGGATTTCTTGTTGCGGTTGGCGCAGAGATAATAGGCGGCGACCCCGGTCTCCTCGCCCGCGGCGTTGCGAACATAAGGCGGGCCCCAGCTGCGGGTATCGTCGCCGACGCCCGGCCGCTCGATCTTGATCACCTCGGCGCCGAGATCGCCGAGCGTCTGGCCGACCCAAGGGCCGGCGAGAATCCGCGACATGTCGAGGACCCGCAAGCCCGCCAACGCCCCGACGGGCCCCGTCTCGCTGGTCGCCATGCCCCGTCTCCCCTGCTGCCTTGCCGGATGCCACCCGTCCGTCGACGGCTATCTGCCGTCACCGCCAGCGTCAACGCCAGGACGGCCACGCAGAGCATCCGCCGGCAAAAACCGACGCCAGGCGAAAAACATCCGCTTATCTCTGCCATGCGGGTGGACAGAGGCAAACAGCTTGGCTATAGAGCCCCTCGTCGGCATCGAGATGCCGGCAGCGCCTCGCGCGTTGATGGGTGTGTAGCTCAGTTGGTAGAGCAGCTGACTCTTAATCAGCGGGTCCACAGTTCGAACCTGTGCACACCCACCATCAAAATCAAAGGCTTACGGGCCGAACGATTTCCCTACCGCTGATCCCTGGTAGCACACTGGTAGCACTGCAAAGCAGGCCTGGTAGTGGATCTGTCCCGCATTCTGTTCGATATTAGATGCCAGGCGCTGGCTAAGGCTGGCAACGAACAGCGAGACAAAATGGCCGCAGCAGCAAAAGAACGCCCGACAACGCGCGGCGAGCCGGGCACCGTCTGGAACGACCCGAAGACGCCCGGCCTTCGACTGCGCCGCCTGGCGACAAAGTCCGTCTGGTATCTGTTCTACCGCACCAAGGCTGGCGTTCAGCGCAACATGAAGCTGGCCGACGAGCGCTTCCTCGCGCTCACTGCCGCACGCGATCGCGCCCGGTCCATCCTAGAGCGCGTGAACCGTGGCGAAGATCCCGCCAATGACCGAGCCGAACTGGCCGCCCGCGCCAATCTGCAAATGCTGCGCGACCGCCACCTCGACGAGCACGCCAACGAAAAGAACAAGGCCAAGTGGCGAAAGGATCAAGAGGCGATGTGGGACAAGGTCGTCCTGCCCTTCCTCAAGGCCGAGACAGCCGTCGCCGATATTACCGACGCCGACATTGCCCGCCTTCATCACTCCCGGCGGTCGACGCCGTATGCAGCCAACCGAACTTTGGCGATGCTTCATAAGGCGTTCGCGCTCGCCGAGATGTGGGCGATGCGGCCGAAGAACAGCAACCCCGTCACGGTTCAGCGTTTCACTGAGAAAAAGAGGAAGCGGAAGCCGCATGCCGACGAGGCCGTCCGGCTGCTGGTCGCTTTGAACAAAATGCGTCCCGAGCAACCGTTCTTTGTCGGGTTGGTCGAGCTGCTGTGCTTCACCGGCGCTCGCCTGGACGAAATCGCATCTGCCAAATGGGAATGGGTCCGCGACGACGGACTGCACCTGCCTGACTCAAAGACCGGCGAAAAGATCATAGCTCTGTCGTCTCTGGCGCGCGAGGTTCTTGCCGGCATCCCGAGGCTCGAAAACAACCCGTACATCATCGCCGGCCGCCGCATTGGCCGGCCGCTTGTCAACGTGTCGAAGCCTTGGGCCCGGCTGATGGAGTCGGCCAGCATCACAGAAAACCTGCGCCGCCATGATCTCCGGCGGTTCTTCGCAAGCGCGGGCCTGTCCAGCGGCATCAGTCTGTCGCAGGTCGGTGAGTTGCTCGGCCATATGGAGGCGTCAACGACGAAGCGGTACGCGTTCCTCCTGACCGGCGCGGCGCAGCTCGCCGCCGAAACAGCGTCCGCCAGCGTGCGAAACATCATGACCGGCGGCGGCAAGGTCGCGCATCTTGATCCGGTGAGTAAGGCCGCGCATTAGTCGTTACGGTTGCAGGTGCCCGCATGTGGAAGATCATAACTGCCGCTGCCGTTCTTGGCGCCTCAATGCCCGCGCATGCGGAGACGGCGGCCGAGTTCATAAAGGCGGATAGCCCGAAGACCGTTAAAAACGTCGGTGGGAACACCGGTCCCTCGGACGCGATGCTGGTCGGCATCATCGATGATGGGAGTCGCCGTGACGGTTTCGCCGAGTACGTCTGCCTGGCCACCATCGACTTCCCCGACCGCCCTCGCGTTGTCAGGGTAATGGACGTTGCCGCCAGCGCCCGTGGCGACTGGAAAGTCCTCGGCCAGGCGATCTGCCCCAAGCCTGCAGGTAAGCCCGTCGAGTTCAACTGAAGGCGGGATGTTGCATTGCCGCTCCTACGCGTCGCGCATACAATGACATCGAGAGGGAGCACGATGTCGGAAGCGCGCCGCGAACTGATCCTATTGATGGAGGCTACCAGAACTTCGCAGAGGCGGCTCGCCGATCTCTTGGGTACAGCGCCGACGACGGTAAATCGCTGGGTCCGCGACGAGCGGAAAGATGCAATTGTGCCGCCATTCTATGCCGTAAATTTCATGCGTGCCTATATCCAGCTGCCAGAGGGCGCGCGGATTCGGCTAACTAGATAGCCAACGACTTCCTGACACGACGACCTCCAACTGGACGTCAACCTGTCTTAAGGCATCTTGCAACAGATCCAGTTGAGAGTTGCGTTCTACGGCCAAAAGTCTGTCGACCCGATCCGCAGGGGACTGCAGCTTTGCTGCCAAATCAAGCCGAGAAATACCCTTCTCTCTCATACCCATATAAAGAGCACCTTTGAGGTAGAGCAGGGGCGGAACCTCGACAAAGTTGTCCGTAGGACTACCGTCGATCGGCTCAGGTAGGGTCTCGTTATCCTGTATCCGCGCTGCAAACGTGGTCAGGAGCGCTCTCTCCAAATGCTTAAATGCGCGTTTCCGAAAACCGCCGAACGAGGCGGCCTCTGGGAATGCCGGCAGGGTGAGCAGCCAAGTCCCGTTGGAGTCGCGACGGCCAACTACATCGTAATATCGCATCATAATGTAAGTGCGAGGTCCGCCCGCACCTTCTCAGCGAAGAGCTTACCCACTTCCACGTTTTGGTCATGCCCTGGCCAGACGGTTTTCCGACCGCCACGCCGAATTACGATGTGATCGTTCTGCGGCAACTTGGGGTCGAAGGTGCAGCCTTCGTTTTGCAGCACGGCATATAACTCGCCCATCGTCATAGCGACCTCCTCAGGCAGCTTCGGCTATTTTGCAGCGCAATAAATGCATTAATCTTCGGTTACGTTGAGTTAGGTATCGGCTCACAAACTTAAGCCGTGTGATCTAATAGCATCATCCTAACCTAGTGGAATAAAATGGCTTATGGACTGCTTGATTAGAAGCCGGCTCACGTGCATACCTGCCCTTGCGTAACCACTGGATGCCAGTGGTTAGCAGAGATCTGAGAGGGGCGGTGCGCGGCGTGCACACCGGCACCAGTCCAAAAACGACTGCAGGAGAGACGACACATGGCTAGCACCACCTATTCCGGCGCTGAGAGCGTAACGACGGCCTATGCCGCCGATGACGTTTACACGCTGAACATCGCGCCTTCCTCGATCACGAACATCACCCAGCAGGGCGCCGACGTCGTCATTGCGACCGGTTCGACTTTCTTCACGATCACGGGCGTCACTCTTGCCGCCCTGGCGACCGAGAACTTCGTCCTCCAGGGCGGCGGTTCGGTCACCTTCGGTGACGGCGATACCGCTGCCACTGCCGATGCTAACACCAACACCGTTACCGGCAGCGCATTCGGCGACGTATTGATGGGCCTTGGCGGCGCTGACACGATCGTTGGCAACGGCGGCGACAACCTCGTCTTCGGCGGTAGCGGTCTGACCGACACGGCTGACGGCGGCGACTCGATCACGACCGCCAACGGCAACGACACCATCTACGGCAATGCCGGCGACGACACGATCACCTCGGGCGTTGGTGCTGACCTGGTCTATGGTGGCCTTGGCGAAGACGAAATCACGGTTGCCCCGACCGCTGGCCAGGTTGCCACCGTGTATGGCGGCGGCTCGCTGAACGACACGGTCGACGGTGCGGACACCATCACCGCTGGTCTCTCGACTGCAGCTGTGGCTGGCGGCGTGCTCGCTTACGGCAATGCCGGTGGCGACACCATCAACATCTATGCCAATGCTTCGAGCACCGTTTACGGTGGCCTCGGCGACGACCAGATCACCCTCGGCGCTACCGGTGCTCCTGCAAACGGCGACAACCTGGTCGTCGGCGGTTCTGACGATGACGATACGATCGTAATCATTGGCAACGGCAACAATACCGTTTACGGCGGAACCGGCGTCACCTCGACTGTCGACGGCGACGACGGGATCACCATCACGGGCGACGGCGCCAACGCTGTCTACGGCAATGCTGGCGACGACACCATCACCATCACCGGCACGGGGGCCAACAGCGTCTACGGCGGTCTCGGCAACGATAACATCCTGCTGGACACCGGCTCAGACGGTAACAATCTGATTGTTGGCGGCGTCGACGATACCGACACCATCGAGATCAACGGCAACGGCAACAACACCATCTACGGTGGTTCGGCCTTCGCTGCGACAAACGATCTGGCTGACACCATCACCATCAACGGTGATGGCAACAACCTGATTTTCGGCAACGGCGGTGACGACACGATCTCCGTCATCGGCTCAGGCGACAACAGCGTCTACGGCGGCGTCGGCGACGACTCGATCACGGTCAACGCCGCGGTTGGCGATGCGCTCGGTGACAACCTGATCCAGGGCGGCTCCGGCAACAACGACATCACCGTATCGGGAACGGGTGGCAACACCACGATCTACGGCGGCAATGGCGAGACGGACACCACGGACCTCGTGACCAACGTCACCCTCGACGTCTCCGGCGGCGTGCACTCGATCTACTCGAACGCCGGCAACGACGTCGTCAATGCTTCGATCGATGGCGGCGCTTCGCTGACCGTCTTCGGTGGCGAGGACAATGACACCATCAACCTGTCAGGTGCTGATAGCGTTTCCACCGCCGTCCTCTACGGCAACTCGGGCAACGACATCATCGACGCCACAGGCACCGTTGGAAACACGACGATCTACGGCGGAAACGGAGCGACCGACGCTCTTGACGGCGCTGATCAGATCACCGGCGGTAACGGTGCTGATGTTATTTACGGCAACGGCGGCAATGACACGATCGGTGGCGGCGCTGGCGCGGACACCATCTACGGTGGTATCGGCAACGACGTCATTACTGGTGGTGCTGGTCAGGACGTTCTCTCTGGCGGCGATGGCAACGACAGCTTCGTCTACAGCACGGTCAATGACTCTTCCGGTCTTGTAACTACCGCCGATGTCATTACCGATCTGAACTTCGGAACATCGGTTGTTGGCGGACAAGCAGATACAATCGCACTGACGTCCGTTACGGGTATCAGCGTCGCAAACGCAGGTGCTGCTGTAGCAGCGGCGTCACTCGATGCAGCCTTCGTAGCCCTCACGGCAAACCAGGCTGGCCTGTTTACGATCGGCACCGATACTTTCTTGGTGTTTGATGGCAACGGCGCAAACAGCACCACCTATACCGCTGGTGATGATTTGGTTCTGAAGGTGACGGGCGTCACCGGTACGCTCGACGCAAGCGACTTCGTCGTAGCCTAATAAACTACAAGATCTCTGAGAGGGGCGGCTGATGCCGCCCCTTTTTTTTGAGCTCAGGTTAGGAGATGCAACCGGAGCTCATATCTTTAATTCCAACACGGCGTGAGGAAAGTAAGCATGACAACCTCTCTCAAAGTCCTCCACGTCGGCTGCGGTCCCGCCAACCCGGAAAAGCTCCCGCAACACTTCCGCTCCGCCGACTGGCAGGAGATCCGGCTGGACATTGATCCTGCCGTTGCACCCGACATTCTCGGCACGATGACGGACATGACCGACGTCGCCACGGCGTCGATGGACGCCCTCTATTCCTCGCACAATGTCGAGCATCTCTACGCCCACGAGGTGCCGCTCGCCTTCGCCGAATTCTTCCGCGTGCTGAAGCCCGGCGGTTTTGCCGTGGTCACCTGCCCCGACCTGCAATCGCTCGGGCAACTGCTCGCCGACGGCAAGCTCGAGGACGAAGCCTATGTCTCGCCGGCCGGCCCGATCACTCCGCTCGACATCCTCTACGGCTTCCGTCCGTCGATCGCCCGCGGCAATCATTTCATGGCGCACAAGACCGGCTACACCAACCAGACGCTCGGCCAAAAACTGGTCCAGGCCGGCTTCGGCCCGGTGCGTGTCTCGAAGGGCCAGTGCTTCGACCTCTGGGCTCGTGCCGACAAGCCGGCCGCCTAAGCGGCACGGCTGGGCGCAGGCGCTACGGGTTCACCATCGGCAACGACGTCAGGCTCGCGGGTGGCGGTGATGGGCGGCGTGACCATCGGCGACGGGGCGATCGTCGGCTATGGCAGCGTCGTGACGAAGGACGTCGCGCCCTACAGCATCGTCGGCGGGGTTCCGGCCAAGCTGATCCGCGGGCGGTTCGACGCATCGACCATCGCCGCCCTGCAGCGCGCGCCCTGGTGGCGCTACGACCTCGCGCGGACGCGGGGAGCGCCGATCGACTGGCGACGGCCCGCCATCGCCCTCCGCCAAATCGCGGAAAAGGCCGCGGCCGGCGAGGCCAACCTCCTCCCTGACACTCTTCACCGCATCACCCGCCAAAACGGTCAACAGTTCATTTTCGATCGAACAGCACCGCGGCAGCGAACGCCTAACCTAATAGTAAAGATGCCGGTCCGCTTCGACAGGCTTCTATTTTAGTTTTAAATGCTCCCCGAGAGCGGTCGAAGCGCGCGAGTCGTCGTGAAATCTAGGTTCAATAAATGCGGATAAATGCCGGTGACTTGCGATATGAGACAATGTCGGACAATCGTCGCGAGCTGATCGCAATAATGTCCGGCCTTCAAATCTCGCAGATAAAGCTATCGATGTTGCTCGGAATGACGCCGGACAGCGTTAATAATTGGGTAAGGCCAGAACGAAAAACCGCTGTCGAGCCTCCATTTTACGCCATCAATTTTATTCGATCGCTCGCCCTCCTCTCTGCTGCCGCGTACACTAGCCTCGAAACAATGTCTCCATTGATCGACGTAAACTCTATACTTTTTAACTTGTCAGAGGACCCGAATTTCTCGAAAGAAGGTATTGCGCTTCTTTCGGCAGAAAGTCGCGAAATGGTTGCAATGATGGCAGTATGCCGGGTCAACCAAAGCCATCTATCCCGCCTACTTGGAATACACAGTGTGACCATCAATCGTTGGGTCCGGTCAGGGCGAGAAGACACAAAGGTTGCACCTTTTCACGCTATAAACTTCATGCGGGCTTTCTATTTGCTCCCTGAGGACAGGCGGTTCAAGCTGAATTCAAAGGCACCTTTGATCGATATAGCTGCGGCCCTTAAGGGTGAGAGCATCACCTTCGTCAGATGAGCCGCTTAGTGACCCGGTTGCGGCCCGATGTCGAAAGGCACATTGATCTCTTTTGAAATCGGCCAGACGTAGTGCAGCGGGTTGCAAAAATCCCTGATCATGACGTGGTAGAGTGCTGGTCCCGGCCGGGCGGTCAACGGTATCTTGATCGGCTGCGCGAAAGTGTCCGGCCGCTCCTTCAGTCGGTTCGCAAATGGCGGACTCTCTTGAATGCCTACCGGATAGACTCGACCCGTCGCGTCAATGATCTCCTGAATTGACCGCCGAGGGCACTGTCGGAAACGCTGGTAGGTGTAGACGACCTCGCCCTCCCCGCCTGCGGCGATGATGGCCGGCATGACCTCAACCCGGATCGTGTCGGTGGTCGGCGCCCGGTCCGAGGCCCAAATGCCGAGCATGGCGCCAGGCACCGCGAATACGACAGCAGCGATAATCTTCATCATTTTCCGCTCGCCTTTCCGATAAAATCGAGAAATTTCACGATCTGGTCCCACAGCAGCATGAAGCCGAAGAACGTGCTGACGAGGGCCAGAATTGCCCACTTCATCACCTTCCCAACGCCGATCGCCGAGGTGATAAACTTTACGCCAGCAAAGAACTTTTCCTGTTCCTCCTTGCTGAGGCGAGAGAAACGCTGAAGCGTCTCAACCTCCTCCTCTCTCAGCTGCCCGAGGAACGCCTTCGTCTTTTCCGGCAACTGAGTCATTGCCTGAGGAGTCGGAAGGCCGGCGTCCTCATGGCGGCGCTGGCTATCCATGGCACCTATCCTGCTGTTCGACATCGTCAGCTCTCGCCGTGGTTTTGCTGCACGTCAGCAAGCTCGCCGGCGATAGTTGGCATCATTGCCAATGACCCGCTCGGCGCCCGGCCGGTCAGCCTGGATGAGCGCGACGGTTCCTGCCGGCGAAAGATCATTGAGCCGGAAGCCACTACATGTCGGCGCAGAGGTCGATTGGCATCCCGCCAGCGCGAAGGCTGCGAACGCAAAGGTCATGGTCAGACAGCTTCGATAGGGCCGCATCGTCGGACACCCTTTCCTTCTCGGCCGCGAGAGCCTTGGACGTGATTTCGGATTGGATGGCTGCGCGACCGGCCGATACGCCGACCCAGTGCCCGGTGCTATAGGCCAGGATTGCCGCGATGCCCGCGGAAACGGCCATGCGAAGGAAGCCTGCAGGGCCGCCAGCAAGTGTCAGCAGCGCGAGCATCAGGCTTCCACCGTCCGCTTGCTCATCAGCCAGCCATAGGCGGCATAGCCAAGGCCCGCGACGGTGCACGCCGTGAGGCCGACTGTCAGCGCCGTCTGCAGGTAATCGACGATGGCGGACTGGATGCCGATGCCGGCAACCTGCAAGGCCGCCTCCTGCAGCGTGGATTTGGCGCCGGCGAGCGTCACTGCAGCGCCGAGCCCCGCGCCGAGGCCCTTCTGAACGTCGAGCACCTTGGCAATCGACTGGTGGCCGGGACTGTCGTCGGCCGCCTGGCGCAGGTCCGCCAGCGCCGTTTCGGTTTGCGGCCCATAGATGCCGTCCGGCGTAAGGCCGCGCACCGTCTGGAATGCCGCCAGCGCCTTCTTCGTCGTCGGGCCGAAGTCGCCGTCCTCCTTGACGGCGTAGCCAGCGCGGATGAGCAACGCCTGCAGCTCGCGGACTCTGCGGCCGGTCGAACCCATGCGAAGCATGCCGGGGCTGTCGGAAATAAGGCCGCCGAACTCGGCCGCAGCAGCTGCCATCTTCATATCGTACTTGTTGGCCCTGTAGCCGTCGCCGTTGTAGCCGCGGGCGAACGGCGCCCATTGGCCTTTCTGCAGCTCATCGGTAAGGCCGTTCTCGCGGATGAAGCGGAGCATCAGCTCGACTCGGCCGCCAAGTCCCTCGCACCCCCGAGCAACGAGCGCCTGCACGCTGGCGTAACCAAGAGCCTTCCAGTGGAAGCCCATCACCTGCCCAACGCCGTAGGAGCAGCTTTCCAGCGCGGCAGCCGGGTTGATGTTCATGGCCTTCGCCAATAGGCGCCAGCGATCGGCTTGCTCGGAGGGGTTCGGAATCCCGCCGACCTTCGGGGAAGCGAGCTTCTTGGCAACGGCGACGTCGCGCTCTTTCCCCGCCAGGCGCCGATAGAAAATGTGCCCTTCGAAACGGATGACCGGTTTCTGTTCGCCGCTCACGGTCGCGAAGATGACGCCGTTGCTTTCGACCTTGGTGATGGCGAGGACGTGAGCCTCGGGAAGACCGAAAGCCCGAGCCGCCTCGCCTACCTCAAACCGCTGCGCGTTTGTGAACATGTACGTCTCCGCAAGAGCCGCAGCCCTTAGAAATCAGCATCATTGTTGACGTTTAGCATACGTCCAGACAAGAGAGATTGCCGTATGTCAACGCCTAGAACTCGACGACGGTCTCGCCTGGCGCCGCCCCGCCGAACGTGCCGCTTGCCTTCGCCTTGCTCTTCTTCGCCGCCTTCGGGGCATCCTTGTCGACGGTGTCGTCTTTGGTCGGCTTCGTCTTGCCGACGCTCGATGACGTGTCGTCCGCGGCATCGTCGAATAGCTCTGCGTCGATTCCTGTGGTGTAGCCGCCGCCGGGTTCGAACCGGTGAGAAACGGACTTGATCCGCCATTTACTCGGCATGTACGCCCGGAACGGCACCATGAGCACGGCCTCGGCCTGCACATCCACCCGTCCGCCGATCGTGCAGGAGAACGACGCTTTGCCCCGCGCTGCTTTGTTCTTGGTCGCGGACGCCGCGGCCTTGGCCTCGGCCTCGTTGTGGTAGGTGTGGCGGAGGTCCTGATACGGCTCGGCGCCGACTGTGACCTCCTTCCGTTCGCCCGTCCGGATATCCGTCCAGTAAGCGCGCACGCCACCCTTCTTACCGCTGGCGCTCTCCGGGCTGGACGGCGGCTTCAATCCTCCGGCATCGAACTGGACGACTTCTGGCAAACGGCTATCGCCGGCCGCCTGCTGCCCGACCGACTCCGACGCGCCCATATCTTTGCCGCTCTCGCCAGCCTCGTCGCGAGCGGAATAGCTGAACTTCCACTGCGAGCAATCTGCCTCAGCCAGGGTGATGACGGGCAGCGAGGCGCCAGTGATAGCTTTGCCTGTGCCGCGCTTGGCGACGACGAGGAGGCCCGCGACGGGCTTCGCGACGGCATCATGGTCGGCTGCAATCCGAGCCGCAAAATTCAAGTCGGACTCGCCGATCTGGTCGACGTGTCGAACAACGATATCTGCGAGATCAGGATCAACCGTCGCAGAAAATCCGTTTCGACCCGCAACCTTGTCGATGATCTCTTTGACCGTCTGCTGATGGTAGGACTCGCTGCGCTGCGTGCGATAGGACGACGGCATGTTCGCAGGCTTGCCCTCAATGGTCAGCGTCCTTGGCGGCGACGCCACGTCGATGCTGTCGATGAGGTATGATCCCATGTCCCTGCTGGCACCCTCGCGGTAGCCCATCACAATGGAGACAGTCAGCCCGAAGGCGGGCATGGCAACGACCGCGTTGTCCGCGAACCGCGGGCGATCGTCGAGGGTAATGGTCACGCGGTCGGATTTGTCCTCTGCCTCGTCGTGAACCTCGATCGCCATTAATCTGTCAGTGAGAGAGCCGGTGATGTCGACGCCGCCGGCCGTGATGCGACAGAATGGCGTCATCCCCAAATCCTCACGATGGGGGTGGTCGCCGGCGCCGGCAGATCCGGAAGGATGATGACGGTGCCCGCCGCTAGGATTGGCCCGAGGTCAGCGAGCCCGCGGTTGGCCTCATAGACGCGCTCGACGGCCAGAGGCTGCTGCCCTTTCGCATAGTGCTTCCAGCAAATGGCGTCGACCATGTCGCCGTCGCTCGCGATGTAAACGTCGGCCATCAGAACCCCCGGTCCGGCCCGTAGGACTTCAGCTGCATTGAAAACTCCAGCTTCCGAGCGTCACCGTTCGGGAGGAAGATCGTTTGCGTCTCGGTGACGCTCATGATGACGAACTGCCCGAAAATCTTCCCGCGCCCGGACGCCAGAAACTGCGGCGTCCCTGTGCCTGCAATCGTTCTCATCCGATCAACCTGCGAGAGCCCGCCACGAAAGAGAGGCAGGATGACACCGTCGAAATCGATCGTCGTATGCCCCTCGCCGATGAACTGCATGGCCGGATGCCGGCCAATGCGCTCCTGGCTTTCCCAGCGATATTCCGTCTGCCGGGTGAGCGTCTGATAGGCCGCGGAGTTGAGGCCAAACCGGAAAGGGCCGAGCCCCATCATCACAAGCATGGATGGCCCCTAGTCATTAAGAGCCGCGCGAACCTCGGCGGCGTGCCGTGCGGACGCACTCGCCATGGCATTGCTGATGGCGGCCTGCACCTCGGGAGCACTGAGGCCGGTGCCGGTGATGCTCACGCCGCCGACATTGAACGGCGCGCTGACATTCTGCGGCTGGTTGGCGATGATCGGCTCGGGGAAGGCCGCAGTGCCAATCGTGACCGTCGAGGCCGCTATCTGGCCTGTCTGCATATCGCCCCCGCCCTGCGCCGGGAGACCGGACATGGGAACGCCCTGGCTGCCGAGCAGGCTGCCGCTGTAGTTGGATGCTGCCGGCTGGACTACCGGCGCCTCGATAGGCGGAATTTTGATCTCGTAGATGACGATTGTCGGCGTGTCGCGCCCCGGTGCCGAAATGCTTGCCGGGTTGACGTCAGGCATCCGCAGATCGAGCGACGGCGCCGGCGGGTATGCCACCTGCGCGCGTCGATGAACATCTGCGTCTGATCGAATGCGGGCATGTCTGGCGTTGCCGGCAGCGAAACGCGCTGCGGTTCGCGCGGCTCGTCCCACGATCCCGATGCGCCATACTGGCTTGGCGCCACGCCTGCGGACCCCAGCAGGCTGTCGCCATAGTTGACGGTCGCCGGCGCCTTGACCTCAATGCCGAGGCTATCCTTCAGCCAGTCGGGCATTGCCGCCGTCAGCTTATCGATCCCATCGGATAGACCCTGCGCCAGGCCGTCGATGAAGCTGCCGATGATCCTGTCACCGGCCGCGAGAAGGTCGATGCCGGTGAAGTACTCGATGAGAGCATTCATGCCGACCATGACATGCTTGAGCGGGTTAAACTCCTGCAGCACTGCCAGAACGCCGCTCGACCACGACTGATTAAACGCGTCGCCGACGCGGCCCCATAGCCCAGTCCAGTAGGCCGAGAACTCGTCCCATTTCTGGTAGAGCGCGTAAACGGCGCCGCCGAGAAGAGCGATGACGCCGAGCACCGCCCATACGGGGACGCTGATGGCCACCAGCAGTCCCGCGAAGGCAATGCCGACAGATGCGAGCGACGCGATGAGAGGGCCGAAGGTGATGGCGCCAAGGGTTAGCAAGGCGGCGTTGCCCGGCCCGCCGACGAAGTCGATGACCGGCTTCATGGCCGTGTAGAAATTCCCGAACCCTGTTGCGACCTCGCCGAGTTTCGTCGTCAGGTCTTTGAGATGGGTCGGGAACTCGTCGAGGAAGCCCGGCACATGGAAGCTGTCCTTCAAGCTGTCGCCAACGACGTCATAGCCGAGCAGGAACTTCCGCAACTCATCCGCCACGCCAGAGATGCTATCGGAGATGCTCTTCGCCCACACGTCGAGGTCGCCGGTTTGCGCCATGCGATCAAACCACTTGAGGACATCCTCGAGGATGCCGGACAGGTTCTCGAAAGCGCCGGCATCGCCGATCTTCAGCATGAACCGCGCCCACTGATCGCCGAGGTTGGACGTCATGCCCTCCCAAGTCCGCGACAGCTTATCCATTGCGCCAGAATACTGACGGTTCCAGATGCCGGTGATGACGGCCTCGATCTGCTTGCGGGAGTTCTTTTCCGCGAAGGCAGTCATCTGCTTGCCGTTCTCGACCCAGTTGTACTTGATCTTTTTGCCGGTCTTTTCGGTCGTGATGCCGAACTCTTTCAGCCGCTCGTTCTCGCCTGTCATGGCATCGGCGAGCGCTTCGACGGCCTGGTTAAGCGGTTTGCCCATGGCCGCCGCGGCGTTACCCGCAGACAACAGAGCACCGTCGATAGGCTTGATCCCGTAGGACGTCAGCTTGACGAAAGAGTCGGTGACGCCCGCCAGGTCATAGGGCGTCTTGGCGGCGAAGTCCGAGATCCATGCGAGGGAGGCCTCTGCCTTCTCCGCGCTGCCGAGCACTGTCTCGAGCACCGTGCCGAACTTCTGAAACTCGGAATTGACGCTGATGAATTGGGACAGCCCTGCCCCCGCACCTAGCGCGAAGAGGCCGCCGAAACCGAGGGCAACCGACGAGACGTGTCGGCCGACACTGGCGACCGATGATCCAAGATTGGAAAGGCGGCTTGCCAGCTTCTCGATGCCGGCGGCGCGGCCGATGTCGCCCATAGCCTTCGACACCCGGCGGAACGGGGCGGTAAGGCGGTCAATGCGACGCTGGATAGCGTTGATAGGCGCCGTGATGCGATCAACAGCGCTGAGGATGACGTCAACGGTCGTGCTCGCCATCTAGGACCTCTTGCGGGCCTGCGGCGCCCTCGCCTTCGCCCGTTCATGCCATCGCTTGAGGTCGGCGATGTCCATTTCGTACATCTCGGAAGGCGGCCAGTGAAAGATGACGGCGATGTTCGCCATCATCTCTTCGGCGACTTCTAGGCTCGCCGCTTCCGACCCATAAAACCCTCGATGATGCCCCCGATAGCTTCGATGTCGGCGGCGTCGAGATCGTCCATGGCCTCGGGCGGCCAGCCGGAAAGGCGCTGGATGATGTTCAGCGTCTTCTCGATGCCGCTGCCGCTGTCGTCGCCGACCGCTCGCAAATCCTTGCCCTTAAGACGGCGGATTTCGATCGTCTTGCGCTCGACGCCTTCTACGATGACAGGCTCTTTCAGGGTGTACGGGGTCTTTGTCGACACGTCGGAATTCCTTGTGAGAGGCGCTTAGACGCCGATGTTGGCGCGATGCTCGGCGAGCTGGTCGATGCCGCCGAACTTTCGGATCATGTTGACCACATCGATTTCGCAGTGCTCGACGTCCGACTGGCGGTAGCGGAAGTATTCCAGCTCGGCCGTCATCGTCTGAACCGTCTTGTTCGCGCCGCGCCATTCGCCGAACTCGAGCCCGGAGAAAAACCCGCGCGTGTTGATGACGACGGGCTCGGGCTTGAGCACACCCTGCGCCTGGACGGAGCCGCGAGCGACGAGGGGGACAGACGACCGACCCATCATCGCAATCAGTGCGGGGGTGGCGTCGGAGACGATGAACGTCATCGTCATCTTCTCCATGCCCATTTCCAGCGCCATGACGCCGTCCATGCCGCCCGCGCGATGGTCCTCCATGGTGAATGCCAGCGCGGGCAGCGTCAGGGCGTCGACACGCCCCGCATAGTCCTCGCCATCGGCGTAGAGGTTGAAGTGCTTGAGAAGACGGGGAAGACGAGCCATCAGACGATGTCCTCAAGGTAGTCGTTTGTGATGCGCGAACGGAAAATGACGTGCTCCGCCGGGTAGTACGGCGTGAACTCGACGTTGAACCAAACCTTGCCCTCGGCGATGCTGGCCGGGCTGTTCAGATCCGGGTCGGCGTAGCAGCGGCCGCCAGCAATCGCGCCCATGGCGACCAGCGTGCGGATGTAGGCGTTAACCGACTCCTCGACGTCGTCGATGTACGTCTTGGTGATGTGGCGATCGACGGCCCACAGGTGCGCCCGCAGGATGCTGTCGTTGATGATATCAGCCGTCCGGACGACGTTCAGGAACGTGTATTTCTCATCGGACGAACAGGTGTGATTGCCCCAAAGCCGATACCCGTCCTCACGGATGATCGTGGTGACGTTGGCCTCGTTCAGGAAGTTCGCCCGGCTGTTGATGTCGCCGAGTGCGAAGTCGATCGGACGCGCGGTGCCGAGGATGCCGTTGATGTTCTGGTTCGACGGGCTCCACCAGAAGCCGCGGTCGTTGTCAATCTTGGCGATGAGGCCGGCGACCGCGGACGAGGCCGGTTCGTTGACGATGGCGGGGCCGCGCTGAACCTTGACGAACGGGTCCACGACATAGACCCGCTTGGATCCCCAATCGCCGGTATATGCGATGGCCGCGGCGTCATTGGAGTTCGGGCCGTCCGCCACGATGATGGCGCGAAGCCGCTCGGCGATGCCGACGAGTTCGGACACGACCGGGTTGGCGAGGTAGGTGCTGGCATTGTCGGGGTCGACGGGGCGGTCGCCGGTAAAGCCGGGAACCAGCAGAATACGAGGCGCTACGCCGAGCTTCGACTGAGCACCGAGCAGCGCATGGACACCCTGGTAGGTCCCGTTCACAGCGCCGCCGAGGATGTTGGATAGCGTGCCAGCCGCCTGCCCTACGCCAGCCGCGCCTTCTGCAACACGGACGACGACGATGGCTGCGCCGATCTGATCGAGAATGAGGTCGACAGCGTTCGGAAGCGTGCCAGCGCGCGTGGCGCCAACCGACACGTCGAGCTTCGACGCCTCGAGGCGGGAGCCGGCGATCAGCACCGGGGTATTCAGCGGGAAGGCAACAGGGTCAGCATCGGGAGCGGTTCCGACGATGCCGATGATGGCCGAGCGAACCGTTCGGATGGGGCGCGGACCGTCATCAATCTCGATGACCTCGACGCCATGCAGAAAGTCAGTGCCCGCCATGTCGGCCCCCGGTTTACTCGCGTTGACACGGTATAACTGCGGGTTTGCAAATCGTCATTGCCGGATGTCGGGTTATGATCGTTGACGTGTGGCGCAACCACCCTCTCCCTTACCCATATGGCGGCCTAAATAACGAGCATCTTTGCGGAAATAGCTTCCTCTTGATTCTGATGCTAATTTAATGCTTCGTAAGCTTCGTAGAGCGCCTTGAACACCTCGGTGATTTTAAGACGACGATAAAATTTTGCATGCTATCCTGATTAATTCCATGGAAGGCAATCTGTATCGGCAAAAACCTATAATATTCATCCAAAAAAGATTAGTTTAGGCCGGCTATAATTGTAAAATGATAGGCGAAGGAGACTTCAGTGCATTCTCCATTCGGTTTCGTTTACAGTAAAAAATATAAATACCCGCTATTACAGAGTATTCTATCTATATCTCGCTCTGTTAGGTGGCTTATGTCCATTAAACTCGCAGAGATTGGGCTTCATATTGGGCAGGGTGATTTACTGACGTCCCTCGCAGAAGGAGAAATAATAGCTGTTTCCGAGTCAGCAAAACGCTTAAACATTCGTCCCTCTAGTGCGTCAAAATTAATTGACCGTTTGGTCGAAAAAGGTTTCATCCGAAGATTCGCAGATCCGCTCGACTCGCGAAAATCTTTGATTGAAATAACGCCCTCAGGAGCTCTCGCCAGAAGTAAGGTATCCAGAATTCAGGTAGAAGTTGAGCGCGAGGTTTTCAGCAAGATAACAATGTCCGAAAAGGCATCTATAGATGAAAAAATTGATTCTATTGACAGAGTTTTAACATCTCTGAGGCATAGAATAAGAAATTAGTATAATTCTGAATATATTAAGCTTGAATCGCTAAACCGGCCACAGTTTATCATCCGTATAGTTCCCTAGAATGCCAGCGTTTTTGATCGCCTTCGCAGCGAAGACGTTGGCGCTCTCCCAGGCTGCGGCGGCCTGGCCGAAGGCGAAGCACGTCGGTGCGTCCATCGGCACAAGGGTGTTGTCCTGCGCGATCCAGACGAAGTCCTCGGCTCCACCGTGCCAGCGGAGGTCCCCAAGCTGGGCACCTGCGGCGGCAGCGAAGCCGGCAAGAGTCGCAGCGCCTGTGATCCGCTTCTGCGAGGCGTCGTCGTAATCGAAGGGCGTGCCGTTGAAGATGAAACCCGAGCGGATGCGACGGTCACGCTCGGCATTGACATCGACTGAGCCGGGCGCGGGGAGCGGCGTCACGGTGTAGCTGGCCGTCACGATCCCCTCTTCACCAAGGGTAAGGACAGGGCCGGCTCGCGCCTCTGTATTGGGGTCAAACCCCTCCCCGACAACGGCGCACGGATACCACCCGAACTCGCGTCGCTCCTCGTCAGTACGGAGATGCCAGCCCGACTGACCGCGCCAGTTCGACCGCATCGTCAGCGGACCTTCGAACGCCCCGTCCGGGTTGATGACAGCATAGTTCGCGATCATCAGATCACACCTTCAAATGCACGGGGGTAGAACGCCACTCCGTTACCTACGCCGGTTGGCAAAACGGCGGGATCGGCAAGCTTTGTAAACACATCGCCGGATCGCTTGTAGATCGTCACGAACGGGGAGTTCGCATGAGCGACCGCCAAGTAAAGACCATCCGACGAGAAAGCCAGCCGGTTCCCCTTCCCCGTTGGCAAAACTGACGGGTCCGTGAGCTTCGTAAACACGTCCCCGGATCGCTTGTAGATCGCGATGAACGGGGAGGATGTGAGCGCCAGCGCAAGGTAAGTTCCGTCTGGCGAGAACGCGGCACCGTTCGTGTCAACGCCGGGTAGCGTCGAAGGGTTGGTAAGCTTCGTGAACGTGTCGCCCGAACGCTTGTAGATCGTCACGAACGGGGAACCGCTGTGAGTGACCGTCAGGTAAAGACCATCCGGCGAGAAGGCTGCGCCAGTTGCAGAGGGCGGCAGCGTCGAAGGGTTTCCCAGCCTCGTGAGCGTGTCACCCGAACGCTTGTAGATGTAGATGAACGGGGACGAATTCGCGTTGGTGCACGCAAGATAGGTCCCATCCGGCGAGATGGCGACTCCGACTATACCGCCGCCGGGCAGAGTTGCCGGGTCAGACAGCTTCGTGAAAACGTCGCCGCTTCGTTTGTAGATGAGGAGGTAAGGGGACACGGAACAGCCAACGGCTAGGTAAGTGCCATCCGCAGAGAACGCAGCGCACTGCCCTACGCCGCTGGGCAATGTCGCGGGATCGGGCAGCTTCTCGAACGTGTCGCCGTTTCGCTTGTAAATATAGAGGGTCGGCGTTCCGGAGCCGGGAGAGGCGGGAACGGCGAGATAGTTGCCATCAGCCGAGAAGGCCGCGTCTTGTCCAAATCCCGGAGGGGTCGACGCCGGAGTGGGAAGCTTTATCGATGTGTCCACATCTCGCCCGTAGATCGTAAGGCTTGGCGAGGTTGAATGCGCAACCGCCAAGTACTTCCCATAGGCAAACCGAGTGGTCGTCCTGAAGGCCACCTTCGGGGACTTTGTGATGTTCCCCTTGCCGTCTGCGTAGACCATCTCCGCGAGGTAGTTGGTCGAGATGGTGAGATCTAGCGAAAGGTCCCGCGTGACTGTCGTTCCCGCTCCCGCCTCGACGTAGGCTTTCACCACTACGGTAGGCGCAGAGGCCGCGTAAATATTGACGGTGCGGCTAACCTGCGGGAAGCCGTAATCCGACGCGTATTCGGTGGCGGCAAAAGTGTAGGTCGAACCGAACCCGACGTTTGTCTCGCCCGCCACCGGGCTGATGAGGCTGATGGGGTAGATTATAGGAGGAGCCGCATTCTCCAGCGCCGTCAGCCGGTTGCCCTGCGTTAGATTGACATCTGTTACGCCAGCAACGGCGATACTCAACTCTGCCGTAGCGAGCTGCAGCTCGACGATGTCCTGCAGCGCGTCGACCAGGGCGGCCTTCTGTGCTGCCGAGACGAACACCCGCGTCGAGCTTTCGGCCACATCAGCCGCCGGGATGCCGCCCGCCAGGATAAGGTCGATCTGGTCACGCAGCGCTTCCGCGTCGGCTTGAAGCGTTGCGAGCTGCGCTTGCGTCTGCTCGATGAGAGGCGTGATGGCCTCGTCGATGCGGGCCTGGCCGTTGAACGACAGGTCGTTGATGAGGTCAACCAGCTCCGTCCGCTGCGCTTCTACGGCGGCCAGCCGCGCAGACAGGTCGGCCATTACGCCGTCCCATACCTCGCGCGTCAGGACCGCCTTGGCGGGCGCCGGCGGGAACTTGTAGTCGTTATCGCGGCTCGGCACTGTCGACGACATCTGCGCCCTCCTGTTCGATGATGGCCTTGAGGGTGCGGCCGCTCATCTCGTGCACCGGCAGCGGCAGGAACTTCGAGCGCCGAAACTCGAGCGGGCGGACGAACTTCACCTCGTAGGCTTCATCATCCGCGTAGTCGGGGGTCATCTGTGCTGGCATAGGTCAGGCTCCCTAGAGGGCGAACAACGCGCTGTTCTGGACGAAGAAGACGTTCACGATGTTCGTCGTGCTACCGCCCGGAGCGTTGCGCACGATCGAGGTGCCTGCCGGCACGGTGTACCGGGACAGGATGGCGCGCCGCGACGGCTTGTCGGCATCGACGACGGTGGTGGAGCTGTCCGGCACTATGAGCGCGGGGCCGTTGCCGACCATGATCCGCGGCGTGAACGTGTGCACCGCGGGGTCGAAGTCGTCGATAACCGTCAGCGTCTCGATGATCGTCGTCGTGAGGCCAAGGTTGATCGCCTTTGAAACGGCCAGGAAGGCGTTGCGCACTCGCGCCGTCTTGTAAACCGCATCGGCCGACAGCTCGATCATCGGCGCAAGGTCGGGCGTGGTCAGGAGCGTGCAACGCAGATTGACCATGCCTGGCAAGCCGACCAGCGGACTTGCGCCGGCGGTCGCCTCGATCTTGTACCAAGGGACGCTCTGCCCGCCGTAGACAGGCTGGAACTCCCACGAGATGACCGTGCCGTCTGGCTCCCAATTCGGGTAGAGCAGATGGAACTGCGTCATGCCCTCAGCGAGCGTCATCGACTTGAAGTCGATCACGGTCCGAGCGTTGCGGAACCGGCAGCCGTTGACCCGGAAGTTGAAGTCGAACGTCAGGTCGCCCTGCGCCCAGGCGCCGTCCGTGAAACGGAACGACGTGCCGCCGCTGAAGGCGTTGGCGTCGGATCCATAGAGGGTGTGGTTGCCGGTCGTCACCACGAACCAGGCATACCGTTTGCCGGGCGCAAAGAACGTCACATCGGCGACAAACTCATTCCAACCTACCTTCAGCTGCGTCCGGGTCAGCGTCGCCTGCGCGATGACGTCTGTGATGATCGGCGCGCCAGTGGGATCGGTCCCACAGAACAGGACGTGGACGTCGCCGTCAGTGCCGATCTTGGCGAACTCAAGCTCGACGGAAGGGCAGATGAGCGGCTGGTCGACGAGGAACGTCTGGCCGTAGACCGAGCCGTTGAGGCCCACCGTGATGGTGCTGTAGTCCCAGTAGGTCTCGGTGAAGCTCTCGGTCTTAACCGAGCGCACGGCATAGATTTTGTGACCCGGCACGTAGCCGTTAGCCGTGTTGCCGTTGTCGGCGATGGCACCGAGAGACTGAAGCGTTTCCCCGTCCTTGGAGAACGAAGCGTTCGCATTCAGTTGCGCAGCGTATTTCGACCACTCAGCCGCATTTTCGCAGATGTTGACGGTCGGGCCGTAGGTCGTCTTGGTCCGGCTGACTTGGCGCTTTGTGGCGATGACGTCGCTGTGCACGAGCTGCGAGATCAACCGCGTCGCGCGGCCGCCTTCGTTGGCGATCCGCTTTACCTTGTCCCAAGCCGGAACCATCCGGCGACCGGCGAGCATGATCCGCGGGTCGTCTTCATTCTGGATTTCCAGCCGTGCTTCCCGAATGGTCGAGAAGGGCATCTGGATGCCCTCGTCGATCCGGGCCAGCCAGCTCGCGTGTGTGGTGTCCCACTGGTCGAGGAGGAGGCCGGGATCGTACCAGTCGGAACGTGCGCCTTCGGGCACGTTTACCTGCCGGCGGATCGCTGCCACATCGCGCCGGACCTGCCGGAAGATTTCCGGGCGGATCATGCCGTTTCGTAGTTCGGCAATAGCCCCGTTGACGTTGGTCATGCCCGTCTCGAGGACTTCCGTCCGGACGACGATACCCGAGAAACTAAGCTCGAGCGCCGTCACCCGGCCCTCAACCTCGAAGAGGCTCTTCGCCCGCCATTGCTCGCCCGGCTCGATCTCCTGTACGCCCTGCGTCGTCAGCCGGACGAAGGCAATGCAGGCGTCGGTGGCGGCGATCGTCGGGCGGAACGTGGGACCCGGCGCCGCAACGCCCTGCTGCACGGTCATCTCGACGGCGCGAACCTCGATGGTCGGCGTCGGGATGGAGACCGGGATGCTGAGTTCCGGATCCTCACTTGTCTCAAAGGCGCGGTCTTCCTGCACGGTGCGCAGGATGTCGCGCGCAATAAGCGCCACCCACTTCTCGTCGCTCGCCGCCAAGGGCAGATAGATCGTGAGGTTGATCGTCTTTTCGAGTTCGGAGTCGAAGACCATCGACCCGGCGAAGTACCGGCCAGGCGAGACCGTGATCTCCTGCGCGCTTTTGCGAGCGACCGTGAACCCTGCCCAATGAGCGGGATAAGCGATGACGTCGCCAACGACGGCGTCGAGCGCGGCCTGAGGAAAAAGGCCAGCGCGCTCGTAGTCAATCGGCTCGAGGTACTCTGCTTCGCCGACGAGAAGTCGCTTGCTCATATTCTGATCCTGTCTCGGAAGGCGCCGAGGGGGTGCCCGGCATCGAGGTCGATGCCATCGTCCAGCGTGATCGGGATGCGATGCGCGAACGTCACGGTGTAAGCGGTCTCGGGCGCTTTGGAGACGACGAGAGCGTGCTTCGCGCGACGGATCGGCTCGCGATTGAAGGTGCGGATGGCCGACCGGCCTGCGATCGAGTGCCCAACTAGAAGCGCACGCGACGAACGACGAAGACCCGCCTTCAGCAGCAAGCGCGCCGTAAAGTTGGGGTGCTGGATCGGCGTAATGCCGGCCGCGATTTTCCCCACCGGGAAGCGGGCCGGATAGCTGCGCTTGTGAACGACAACGGTGTCGACGAACTGCAAAAATGAGGTCGCCGCGGCTCGCGTCCCCTTAATAGAGGCGAGGCGCGCCGCCATTGAGATCATCAGGCGCTTTCGCGCCTCCGACCAGTCTTCGTACCAAAGGTCGACGCTTTCATGAGCCGCCAGGAATGGGAGCCAGACGGCAGGCGAGGCAACCGGATCGACGATCTGGCGAAGCGGCAAACCGACGTCGGCGCTCATAACATCGGCAAGTGCGAACTCGGTAGGCGTCGAGTTCGACGGCAAAAGCTTGTCAGCAGAGATCATTGCCGCACCTCGACCGTTACGACGATGGCGATGCATACCGGCACCGCATAAGGGTCAGCGGGAATGTCGACGGGAGCAACATCGCGAACCTTTATGACGTTCGGGCCGTACGCAGCCCCGGCGAGAAACCCAACCGGCACCTCAGCACCGATTTTCGTCCTGGCATTCGCCGCAGCCCGCACCCGATTACCGCTATCGACGCGAACGAGCGCCGCGTCAGGCCCGGGCGGGACCTCAATGACGAGATCAACCGTGTATTCACGGCGGACTGCGGCCAGGACGCTCACGCTGACAGCTTCCGGCTGCACATCTGGCGCCAAAACGGCTGCCCGGACCGCCGCCATCTCTTCAGAGGTAGGATTTCGGCCCGCAGGACCCGAAACGACGATGTCGGTGTCCCCTCGCCGCCCGTGAACTGCCCGTCCAACAACCGCGGCGTGGCCGGCTTCCGGAAATGCGCTGTATACCTCGAAAAGGTAACGGCCAACCGAGCCTGCAGCAGCCTTGTCGAAGGATAGGAGGTAGCGACGCAGCAAGTTCGCATCGCTCTCCATCACTGCGGGCGCAGTTTCGGTGGCAGGCACCAGAGTAAGGCGTGTGACGCCTTGGCGAACCGCGACGTTGTCGAGATCGAGGCCGCTGGCGAGCGGCGCCAGGACCGCGCGCACGGCATCGTTCACGCGGCCGCGCATCAGAAACTCGCGATAGTCCACAGCCTCGATCAGCTTCAGGACCATGTCGCTTTCAAGCACCGCCGTGAATGCGGGGTAGCGAAGACGGAAATCCGCGAGTGTCTCGGCGTAGATGATCTCGACGTCGAGCGCCTCGACGGCGTCCGGCGGAGGAAGCTGCGACAGATCAATGGTCGTCGTCAGGCTCATCGGATGATGATCCCTTCCAACGACACGACCTTGCCGTCCGGCAGGTATTCCGCCGTCATCGAAAGCTCAATTCTGCCTGAAGATCGTGACAAAACGTCAACGCCTAGAACACGCAAGCGCGGCTCGTAGTCGAATAGGGCCTGCGCCGTTTCGATGTAGAGGTCGACGCGTAGCTCGTCGTCGATCGGACGATCAACAAGGTTCGGAATGTTCGACCCGTAGTCACGACGCATCACTCGCGATCCCTTGCGGGTCGTAAGGATATCGCGGACGGACTGAAGGAGATGGGGGAAGCCGTCGAGGGGGCGCCCGGTCTCTCGATTTATGCCAAGCGCCATCGTTCCCCTCCTTCCCTCACTCACTGAGTTTAAACCACATCCGGCCCGTCGTGGCATGGCCGCATTCCGCAAGGTGGCCGGCGCGGCAGACCGGTATCCCTCCGACGCGGAACCACGGGCTGGCCTGCGCCATCGCCGGCGGTTTCGCGTGCACGGCGGTCAGGTGCGGCGTGACCAGATCACCAAGGACGACGACCTCATTGCCTTCGATCTTGAACCAATCCATGGCGCCGGACATATGCGGCGCCCCGGCGGTATCGATGGGCCGGGCTGCTGCCCCGTAGCTCATACCTTGATCGCCTCGAAATCAGGCGTGTAGAGCTTCACCCCGTCCGACGACATCTCGAGCTTCGTGCTGCCGACCGAAATGATCAGCTTACCGCCGGCTGGAATTGCGATGTTGTAGGTGTGCGACTTGTCGTCGTACTCGACGATTGCGCCATCGGCGAACTTGGTTCGATGCTCCTTGGCGTCCTCACCAATCTCCCGCTCTTCGGTCGGGATGCTGCCGATGATAACTCCCTGCGAGAGGTCGCCAGAAGGCGCCGCAATGACGACCTGCTCGCCGACATCGAGGGACTCATAGGTCTTGGTGTTGCCGCTCCGCCGCTGCGACATTGGGATCCAGTCGCTTTCAAGAGCGCCTGCCTTCACGCGGTAGCGCGCGAGCTTGGGATCAACTTGCGAGACGGTGCCGACTGTCACCATGCCGGCAACCCGGCGGTTCAATTCGGTAAGTTCCGGGTCACGCCTGGCGGTCATGGAAGGTCGCCGATGGTGGGCGCATTGTAGACCTCGACGTAAGCCCCCTCGTTGCCAAGGCCGACCTCGGGGTCGAAGCCGAGAAGGATCTGCGTCGGCGTCTTGCCTTCGATCTCGCGCATGTGGGTCACGTAGACGACCTCAAACGCCATGCCGGCCACCCACAAGGCGGTTTCCTCGGCGTCACCGGCGACCTGAATGCTTGTCTCCTTCAGCGTGCACCGCTCGACCAGTCCGCCAAAAGTGGGATCGGCGTAGACGAGGTTCTCGACCGTCCATGCGATCTCATCGACCCGGAGCGCGCCGAGGTCCATCTCCGCCGGGTCGCCATCGCGTGAAAGGCCCGTCTCATAAATCTGGACGGCCAGATCCATTGTTCGCCGGCGGATGCCGCCGTCCATCGCCTCAACCGGGTCGAGCGTCTCGCTAAGGGTGTAGATGAGAATCGCCGGCGTCGCTGAAGCGGCATCGAGCGGAAGATCGCGGCTGTTGTAGACGCGCCGTTTCGCGGCAGTCGGGTAAACAGGCGTCGGGCTGTCGGTGGGCGTCGACAAAAGCGCCGCGAACCGGTCGCGGATGATCTCTCGAGGATGTCGCATCAGATTTTCCGGAGCTGCAGCTTGACCATGCCGGACGACGACGGCCATGGCGCCGAGACGAGGTAACGCTTGCCCTGCACGGTGACCTTGTCGCCTTGCACCGGGTCGACCCCAATGTCATCGACACGGACTTCCAGCATCGGCACCTTCGACAAGGTCGGCATCGTCCCGCCGGCCGCGACTTCCTTGAAGTCGGGATCGAAGATGCCGGTGATGTCGCGCGTCTCGCCAGTGGCCTCGATCCAATAGGAAACGGGCTCCCCGAAGGTATCCCCCACGATTGCGGTCATACCGTCGAGAAGCCCGTTCCAGTCCATCAGATGAGGCCTTGCGGTTAGGCGGCGCGCGCCGTGTAGAGGATCTCGGGACGGCTGCAAATGTAGAGCGGGTAGCTGTACACCTCGGGTCGGACCCAGAAGTTCCGCTTCTCGTCGCGGATCATCAGCGAGTAGAGCGGCTTGCCAATGGTGTTGACGTAATCCCAGGCTTCGCCCGGCGCGAACGCCTTTTGGAAGATGCCGCGGGAGTTCATCGGGAAGAACTTGCACTTCGCCGAAGGGATGCCGAGCATGGCAGTGCCAACCGCCGTGCCGGCGCCTGCCGCAGCATCGTCGAAATCGTCGGTGCCGCGGTAGTTGATGAACAGGATGCCGCCGTACTCGAAGGTAGCGTAGCTGCCGGCGCCAAGGGCCGACTGCGTCGCCACACCGAAAGAGCGGTTGAGCGCCTGCGCCTGCTGCATGTTCAGGTAGGTCTCGCGAACCGTCTTGTGCTTCGTCAGCATGTCGAAGAAGACATCGCCGCAGAGGCCAACGATGCGGAAGCCGGCGGTCAGAGAACCCTTGGAGCCCTTGATCATCTTGCGGGTGACCGAACGGCATAGGGCTTCGATATCGGTCGTTGCGGTGCCGAGCGCAAAATCGATCTCGGCGGGCTTGGCGATGCCGAACTCGGAAAACCAGTCGATGATAACCGACCCGTCAGCGTCGAGCACCACGCCCTGCACGGCGCCGAGCATCATGTTTTCCCAGGTGGCTTCCACGTCCGTAACGAGCCGCTGTTCGTACCGACCGACGTAGCCGATCATGGTCTCGACTTCGGACTCCGTGCCCATCGCTCGGATGTTCTGGATCTCCGAGGCCTGCATCGTCATGCCCTTAGCAATGCGGCTGGTCTCGTAGCTGCGCAGGTTGCGCCGGTCACGGACGCCCTCGTTGATGGGCGCGCCGCGGGGCGTAGTCGGGATGAGCGCAAGGTGATTACCCTGGCGCTCGACCGACACATGCGTGGTGGCAATCGGGACATCCTCGAAAAGGTTCATCGACCCGATGAGGTCCGGCTTGAAGTCGAAGTCTTCCAGCGCGGTCGTCATGCTGACCGCGGAGAAGGCATCGTCGTTGAAGATGTCCATATGCATGGTGGTAGTTCCCCTGGCGCCGCGTCAGTAGCGAACGATGATGCCGACCGCCGCGAGCGCAGCGATAGCGGTTGCCTTGGCGGGCGCGCCGATGCCGGCAGGCCAGACGAGTTCGTAGCCGTTCGCTTCCATGTCGCGGACGGATGCCACGCCGCGCGTGTCGGTCGCGGTGTTGTAATTGTCATAGGCGATGGCGACGGCGCCGGCGCCATCAGTGCCGATCGGGACGTACTTGCCGCCCGAGACCTTGCAGACGATGCCCGCGACGATCGCCGCAGCCGCCGCGAAAATGACCGTTTCGCGCGACCGCGAAGAGTCTTCCGCTTCGCTGCGGATGTAGGCGCCGGTGCGACGGCCTTCGTTCAAAACCTGCGACATGCGCGCGTCCCTCAGTTGCCGCTTAGCGGCGCTTCATTGCCTTCTTCCAAGCCGAGGTGGTGCCCTCGGCCGAAGAGCCGCCGCCGGACTTCCCGGTCGGAGCGACATGGGTGGTGGTCTCGGCGGCGTCCTTTTCGGATGCGGCCTTCATGACCGCTGAGCGCGCGGCATCGGGGCTGGTGCCCTTCTCGATTGCGGCGCCGACGTCGAAGTTCACGCCCATACGGGTTGCCTGGACGCCAATGGCGCTGAGGTCGGCGCAACGCTTGCGCTCGGCCGCGCTGGCGACGGCGGCGGCATCGGGCTCATCGGCCTTTTCTTTGATCGGCTCGACCTTGCCGTCATCCTCGGCCTTGGCTTCGTCCGCCTCGCTGCCTGCCTCGGCCACCTTGCCGTCGTCTTCGTCCGGCTTCGGATCAGAAGCGCCAGGCTTAGGGGCATTTGCGGTACGTCCGGCCATGAGACTTCTCCTGACAGTCGACGAACTGGCAATTAGGCCGCTCGACGATTGCAATTCGTCAATGCTCGCTGCAAAGGCTTCCATCGCTTCATCGAAGGTGCCGACATCATCGGCAAGACCTGAGTCGACGGCGCGACGTCCCCTGTTGATGTCAGCTTTGGTAGCACGGATTTTTTCGACCGTGATTCCACGATTCCGCGCTACGAGGTCGACGAACATGCCGTAGAGATCCTCGACATCACGCTGGATTTCGGTAGCCGCCCGGTCGGTCAATGGCTCATGCGAGTTGCCATCAACCTTATGGTCGCCCGAAAAGATGTACGTCCATTTCACGCCGAGCTTGGCGTCATAGGCGCTCTGGTCGATATGCGCCCCGACGACGCCGATGGATCCGACTTCGCCGGTAGTCGGCACCCATATGCGCGATGCCGCCGAAGCAAGAGCGTAGCCGGCCGACGCCGCCAGCTCGTTAGCGTGAGCCCATACCGGCTTGCCCGTCGTTTCGCTTGCGGTCCGGATGAACTCGGTCAGATCGAAGACGCCACCAGCCTCGCCGCCTGGCGTGTCCAGCTCCATCATCATGCCTCGGACTTCGGGACTCGACAGGATGTCGGTTGCGCCCTCCATCAGCGCGCCATAGCTGGTCATGCCAGATGCCGAGTCCAGCCATGAACCTCGACGGATGAGCGTGCCGTAGATCGGCAGAACTGCGATGCCATCATCGGCGAGGTAGCCGCCTGCGGCGAAGGACCGCCGGGCACCGACAAAGGCGGACCGCTCACGGCGCTCATTGCGCAGACTTTCGACCTCGGCCGACTTCTCGACTTCGAGCCCGTTCAGAAGCCGCGGGCCAATCGCCGAGAGGATCGTATCGAGCTTGCCGCGGTGAAGCAGCAGCGGCGTTCCGAAAACGCGGGACGCGATGTGGGGTAGATCAATCGGCATCGGCTTCCTCAGTCGTCTTGGCCGCGGCGTCGTCGTCTTTCTCGTCGTCGGCTTCCGGTGGCGGCATCGCGGCCGGGACCATCGAGCCATTCGCACTGACGGCGCCGGCGTCGGTGTCGAACACCAGATCATCGACGCTCTGCCCGCGCTCGTCTGCGAACTCGGCATCGACGTCCTCGCGATCATAGCCGCGCTCGGCGACGACCTGCGTCCGAGTCTTGAACCCCGCTCGCACGGCTTCGCGCTCGGCCTTCACGTCCTTGGCAGGGTCGATCCACTCCATACGCGGGGGCAGCCAGTCGACAGCCCAATACGGCGTCGGGTTGGCCCCATAGTCGGGGATGTCGACGAAACCGCCCATGACCGCCAGCTCGACAAACCGCTTCCACACGGGCCGGCATGCCTGAAAGATCATGACGTTGTTCTGCCACTGTGAAACGCGGCGCCGGAAACGGATGATGTCCGTCCGGACGTTGGAGAAGTTGCCCTTCGCGACGTCACCGGTGACGTAGGCATATGGGACGCCGAGGCCGGCGCAAATCTGCGTCAGGTTCCGATATTGGAACGCCTCGTAGCTGCCGCCGACTTCGGTCGGGGTCGAGAACTTGATGTCCTTGTCGTCACCCAGGTCGACCATGGCGCCCGGCTGCATTGGCGCAATCGGCTCGGGCTCAATTTCGAGGCCGTCGCTGTCCACGTTGACCGGGCCGAGCGGGTTTTCGCCGCGGCCAATCAGGAAGGCGGTGAACAGCGCAGCTGAACGCTTCCGTTCAAGCTCGGCATCGTCATAGCTCTCCAAAACGAACAGCTTGACGAGGACCCGCGCGACCCGCGGAACGCCCCGGATCTGCCCGCCCTGCCGGCCGTCGTAGACATGCATGACATCGGCCGCCGGCACTCGAACACGGTCGCGCAGCGCGGAGCCGTTTAGCGGGCGATCGTCGCCGGGATGATTCCGCCAGAAGTGATAGGCTGCGCGCCTACCGATAGCGTCAAACTCGATGCCGGCGCGGATGTAATTGCCGTTTGCGAGCGTCGAGGTGAAGGTCGGGTCGAGCATCTCAGACGGCAGAAATTGAAGCTGAAACGGCACCGTCATCATGTCGCCAGGCCGGCGCGTGCGGATGCGGACGAACCCCTCGCCGGCAAGATAGACCTCGCGGGCGATCTTCTCTTGCAGGCCGTAGAAGTCGGTCACGCCATCAGCGTCCGCCTCTTCAGTCCAGCGCCAGAACAGATCAATGAGAGCCGAGCGAAGAGCCTTGTTCTTGATCTTCGGACGCGGCTTGATGCCATCGCCAACCGCCGCCGAGGTGAACTCGTCGACCGCGTTGCCGGCATAGCCGTTGTTCTCGTAGAGCCAGCGAGCGCGGGCAACCAACGTCGAGCCCGACCGCTGAAGAGCCGCGTTGACGTGACTGCGGGAGGGGTTGAAGCCGCGCAGGCGACGTCCCTGCCCGGCCGCTTCGAACGAAGACGCGCCATTCCCGGCAACCTTGAACGGATCGCCAGCGGCGACGGCTGTCGGGCGGGAGCCGGCGGGCACTCGATAACGAGGCTTTTCAGCCATCAGAGCCCCCGGTCGTTGGAAAGGTAGAAGACGCGGCTGCGACGCGAGCCGGTCTCGGTCGCGATCTCCGCTTCGAGATCGGCCAACGCGGCACGCAGTTCGTTCATGCTGCGATAGCGGACGCTCTTGTCGCCGTGCTCAACAGACAGGACACCCGAGCGCATCGCCTTCTTCAGTGCCGAGCGCTGCGCCTCGAGTTCGGTCGTGTCGGCCATCCCCACTCCTTTGGCCTAGTCCATGAACGGGGACGCGGTGACGCGGCGCCGCGGGCGAGGCTTTGCCTTCGGCTGTTTAGCATGCGCGTCATGCGGCACGATTCCACGATTCCGTTCGACATCGACAACGCTGACATCAATGACCATCTCGACGCCGACCGATGCATCCTCAGCCGCGCGCGCCGCGACCATGCTCGCGACCCTCGCCGCCTCCATGTTCAGGTTGAGGCCCATGACGATGAGGCCCTGCAGAACCGAATAAGCGTAGACACGGCAGTCGAGCCGCTCGTTCCTGGCGTCGTCAGGCTTCCACCATTCGACGATCGGGAAGCCCTTGGCGTAGCGGGTCCGCTTGCGCTCGACTGTCAATTGGTCGAAGGCATCTTTGTCCCACACGTCTTCGGAAAAGTGACAAGCTCCCGCGCCGGTGACGCCAGGCCCGACCTTCGCCAGCCTAGCGATGACGACCTCCTTCGCGCTGTCGACACCGATAGGGTAGAGGTTGATCTTCCCCTTGTTGTTGCGAGACGGCTTTCGCGGCCATACCGGGCGCCGGCCTGCATAGCCCTTGATGCCCCATATGCGCCGGCCCTCGCGCGGACGGATGAACCGGTATGCCGCCTGCGTGTTGGCGCCGCCGGTATCGATCGCCGCCGCGGTGATGGGCATGCCGTTCTCAAAGCCAGGGTGCGCCCACCGCTTCGAAAGGTAGTCGTCGAGGGCGTCCCACACCTCGAGGTCGTTCGGGTCTCCGGGGAAAATCTGGTAGTCGACCGACCATGACTCCTCGTCGCGTCCCCAGCCGACGACCTCGGCCTCGAGGCGGTCGGGCTGGACGTCGATGCCGGCGGTAAGGAGGACAGCCGGCGCCGGAACATCCTGGTAGGCTTCGCGCAATGCCATCAGCGAGCCGGGGTCGATCCGCTCGCCGCCGATGTCCTCCCATTCCTCGCCGAGGATGTTATTGACGAACGGCTGCAGCCGAGAAGGATCATCCTTCGCGCCGATGAACCGGAACGCGCATTCCCCCCAGGTGTACCAAGGGGAGTAGAGCGCGCTGAGGTGATAGCTGCGCATCCGTGGCCGGGTGGATGTCGCCGTCGCAGTCCAGATGCCACCCGCCAGCAAGGCCGATTTGCGGTGCTCGGGATGGCGGTGCTCGCAAAGCTCACCGGTCTCGGGATCATGCGAAGCGCAAACGAACATTGCCGTCTCGGGCTTACCCGGCTCCCACTTGATCCGGTCCCAGGTGATGGGCTGGCGAGCGCCGCAGCTCTCACACGCCACCATGTAGCGGCGTTGATCGCCCTCGCGGTATGCCTTGCCGATGCGGCTTGTCTCTTTAAGCGTCGGCGTCGACAGCTTGAAGATCTTCTTTCGGCCCTTGAAAGTCGACGTTCGGTCGGTAGCCAGCGTCACCGGGTCGCCGTCGTCATCCGCGCTCACCGGATAGCCATCGACCTCGTCGAGGACCAGCTTTCCGACCGGCAGGCCGCGCAGTCCTGAACCGGAGTTCGCGCCTGTCAGGATAAGGACGCCGCCCTCGAAACCCTTCTGCAAGACGGTGTTGTCGCTATCCCTAGCCCGAGCCGGCTTCACGCGCTCCCGCAGCGCCGGACATGCTTCGATCATGGGATCAATGCGCGTCTTGGAAAACTTCTTCATCATCCCTTCGGTCGGCATGACGTACATCATGGGACCGGGATTGTGGTGGATGGCATACCCGACGAAATTGAACGCAGCCTCCGACATGCCGACCTGCACGCCCTTCATCACCGCCACTTCTTCGACAGGGGAATAGGCGGATAGGCAGTCCATGATTTCGCGGAGGTACGGTGTCCGGCTGGTGCGCCAACGGCCGGGCTCGGCCGAGGACACCGATGCGAGCATCCGGTTTTTGTCAGCCCATTCCGACACCATAAGAGGCGGGTCGGGTCGGAATGAGCTTGCGATGCAATCGGCCGTGAGGGAGTCGGCCATAAGATCGAGCAACCGGCCGGGCGTCAGGACGGTATGCGCGTTCACTCGTCGGTCTCGTCTGGCGCCACGACCTCGGCAACTTTCGGGAACGGGCGCGGATTGCTGGCGGCCTCGTTGAGCGCGTGCCGCATGTGCGCAGACAGCGCAGCTATCAGCGGCCCTTCCTCGCAGCCGACCTCCGCCGCGATTGCCGGCCCATGCCGCACGGCGAACTGCAGGCAGATGTCACGATATAGGCGCATGAAACCAGCGAGCGACTTGCGCGCCGCGGCGTAGGGAATAGAGGTCCGCTTCTGTTCCGCCAGGTCGAGGCGGGCTTTTTCAAGTTCGACCTCGAGCTTGTCGAATTTGACGTCGTTGATACCGCGAGCTCGATCCGCGTCACCGGCCAGCTTTGAACGTGGCGCCGGCGACTTCCGCCGGGACGTGTTCGTGGTCTTCAACCACATCACTCGCGCTGCCACTTCGTCGAGGCTGCCATCTCCAAACACGGCATCGGCAAGCCGGCCGTTTTGAACAGCCTGACGGATGGCCGCCTCGTTCACGCCGACCGACTTGGCAAAGGCGCGGACGCTCATCCCCTGCCGTATCAAAGCCGCTGCCATTGATCTTTCCCTCTATGCGCCACGCGTTTGCCTGTGTTACGCCTACGTTTGCAAAATGTCATCATCAATCGCGATTTGCAAACCAAGGGGACGAGGGTGAAAGCGCATACGGTGAAGTCAAACGCCAAGAGGGCGGCACGGAAACTAGCAGCCGCATTCAAGTGGACATGCCTCGAGGCTGCGGAGCCGATCGCGGTCGATGGCGCTTGGCATCCTGCGGTGCAGATCATCGGTGCCAAGGCCTGCGACCCAGCGGTTGCCCGCGATGTGGTCGAATACGTCGCCGACGAGGCAGTCATCATCGGCTTGCCAGCGATGGTCGGCGAGTACGGCGCAGCACCGGATCCAAAGCCGACGCCCTATTCCCCAAAGCCGAAACCCGCCGACCTTCCGTCCAAGCCGAAGCCCCTGGCCGGCGCCGATTTGGTTTCAGCTATCTGTGCTATTCCGCCAACGCGCTCGAGCGCGGAGGAAATCGAGGCGCGCCGGGCCGAGCGTCGCGCCCGCATCGAGGAAGAGAAGGCCGCCGGAAAGCGGGATCGCTTCGGAAATAAGGTTGATCCTGAGAAGGCGGCTCGCGGTCCCTCGCGCGCAGACATTATCGTCGCGCTGGTCTCGCGACCTGGCGGCGCGTTGGTCGAGGACATCCTCACTGCCACCGGATGGCAACGGCACACGCTTCGCGGCTACATCGCCGGCACCCTGCGCAAGCGCGGTCACGACATCCAGTCGGTCAAAGGCAAGCCGGCCCGATACGTGATGGAAGGCTCAGCGCCATGAGCATAGCGTTGACAAAAGATCAACGCTTGTTCTTGGCGTTGCTGGCATCACATCAGCCGCCCGAATGGTTTGGCTGGAAGCAGGCGATGCCGAATGGCCTGCTTGCCCCGGCTCACGGGCACTTTTCCATGTGGACCCACTTTGGGACGATGCGCAGCGGCGCTGAACCGACAGAAGCGACGGTGACGAAAGCCGAGCTGTCGGAGATGACCAAGGCAGGCCTAGTTCTGGCCTGCCGGATAACAGACGCCGGGCGGCGCGCGCTTGAGACGGTGCCTGCATGAGCCGCCATCTCTGGTGGCCAACGGCCACGACAGCAGCTCGCAAGGCGCAGGTTCGCGGCGCTGTCGATATCGGGCTTACTCGGAAGGAGACGGCGGTCCTGCTCGGCACCACCCGGCAGAACATCGCCGACTTTGCCAACCTCCATCGCATCAGCTTCGACGCGCCCGCTGTACGGATTGCGCGACCGGCGAGCGACGACGAGTTCGAAGCGAAGGGTCCCGAGATCCAAGGCATCGACCGGCACTTCGCCCGCATCCGGTTCTAAGGATCAAGATCAATGACGAGCCGACTTTACCGAGGGTTCGCCAGCAAGGACGATTGGGCGGACGATGCCTACCAGTCCGCCAGGGAAGAGGAGGCGATGACCGAGAATGATCGCCGACGCGAGACTGAGATGCGCAGCGCCGACGAGGCCGCCACGGACGATTTCGATGCGAATGGACCGAGCAGGATATCCGGCGATTGATCTTTTGCGTGACGCGTAGTTTATCGGGATCAATCCCGGCTTCGAAATGCTTTGAGCGATTGATCGGCCGGGGCTTACATCCTCGGTCTTTGATGTCTTGGCAAATGCAGTTACACACTTGCCACTTCCGTCTCATCTATATAGGCGCTTTGCATAGTAATGCGTAGTAATCTCGCTTTTCTGTCACTAGCGAAGGCCTGCGCCAGTCTTGTCCCCCGCATAGGAGCCACCCTCGGGGAGGACCCAAAACGGGGCGGGAATGTTGCTAAAATGCCGCATAAACTGGCAATATGATGCTGAAATGTCACGAACTGGCAGTCTTATTCGCCCATTTTGGTTGACAGTTGAGGGCATTTCGATCTTGCGGTAGCGCGGCGCCAAGAGGCCAAGCGAGCAGTCGGATAGAAGTGTCAACCTCACATAGTCTTATGATTACTTTATCCTGACTTTAACTTAGAACTTGCCGCGAGCCTTGCGCGTGTAGCGCTCGAGCTGCCGTAGCACGTTGGCCGTCAGCATCTTGTCGGCGTTCCGCTCGATGGCGTTCGACACCGCGCCCTCATTCATCGCTTGGCCGATGCTTGCGCCCTTGGCCTTTTGGATGGGCAGACGCGCCTTGCCCTTACGGACGAAGACGTTGTCGGCCATGCTGATGTCCTTGCGGTCGCCTACCTTGCCGCCGAAGATGAAAGCGTCGGGATGGAACTGCTTCTTGCCCCATATCGTCGCGACCGTACCGCCTGGCACCTCCTTGGCTCGGAAGACCTTCAGCGGCACCTCGGAGTTGGATACGCGGATGATGGCGCGCAGCGTCTTCGGCGTGGAGTGCGGCAGGATGTAGACGCCCTTACGGACGCGCTTGGCCTGCAGTGAGAGGCGAGCGGCGACCATCTTCTCGGCCGTTTGCTCTACCTGCCGCGCCGTATCGTTGACGGCCTTGGAGAGCGCTTGGTTGAGGCGCGGCGCCTTGAGATGGTCGAGGTACTGATGAAGGCCTTTGGCGCGCCATTCGGCCCGGATGACGAACATGATTTCTCCAAAGCAAAAGCCGTCGAGGCTAACCTCGACGGCTCGTTAACTGCGGCAATGATCGGCCCGGCTTAGGCGGACGCGGCGTCGATCGCGGCGCGGACGTCGGACTTGCTGCTGGCGCCTTCGATGCTGATGCCGCGGGAGGCTGCATAGGCTTCCAGCTCCGCGCGGGTCATGCAATCGAGGTCGGCGCTTTCGCCAATGTTACCGAGCTTGCCGATTTCGCCACCGCCATCAGCTTCGACGGCAGCTTCGCGCTCGGTCTCGACGGAGCGGACATCGGCATAGTCGCTGGATTCGCCAGAGACGAGGTCAGCGGTAACGGTCGAGGTGACAGGGTTGAGGCCGGACACCTCGAGGGTGCCGGCGCCGCCCTGCGATGCCATGGGCTTTTCACCGAAGGCGCCGGCACGACGAAGGCGGTCGACAACCTCGGTCGATGTGCCCTTGGGGACGGGGCCGGGGCCGGGACTGAACTGCTTGGACTTGCCATCGACTGCAACGTTGACGCTGCGCATGATCTGTTCGGACATAGCTGGTTCCCTGAGGAAAGACGTTCGCTGCCGGAACATGGTCCAGCGTTTGCAAAACGTCAATTGCGGTATTCCGCTAAGCGGTCCGCCAGACACGGGCACCGCGAACCGGTTCGCCGTCGAGTTCCTCGGTCCGCTCCTGCCAGGTGAACCGCCGGCCGTCCTCCTGCGAGTTCCGATAATAGCAGCCGGCCTCGGCAGACTTGGCTTTGCGCATGAAGAAGCTCTCGCCGACCGCCATGGTGCGCCATGGGCCGTTGGTATCTCGACGAGGCCGGTCGTCGCCGGGAATTGGGATGTCGTTGCGCAGTAGGTGCATGGTCGATCCTATGGTTTGCTGGTTGCAAACTTATGGTGCCATACGATGACGTTTTTCGTCAACATACACCGCAGTTGCGGGCTTTCGGCACCAGGAAATACTAATTTCGGCCCGAGATACTCACCCGCATACACCTAAGTGATTAAAATCATTCGACCTATATTATTATATTTATTTCATAAGGAAAATAATAATAATAGGTGTGCCTGTCTGCGCATGCTGTGCATGCGGATAGCGCGCATTCATGTCTATCTCTCTCTGTGATAGCGCATAGGAAAATACGGAAATACTGATGAGCTGAATCAATGGCTTAGGTGTATTTTTGACCGTATTTTTCACCACAGTATTTCTGTAAGTGCCGAGAGGAGGCGAAACGGGGGCCTAAGAGGCGCGACGGCAGATCCATGTCGTCAGCGTTTGCAAATTGACAACGCTATGCGTGGCGCGTATATCAGATGACATCAGAGAAGCGGCGCCGCGCCGCGACGGAGAGCGCCATGAGCCAACCGAATTCCATCCCCGTCGCCAAGATGAGCGAGATCGGCACCGAGGCGAAACGGACGAGAAGGCTGTCAGATGTCGACGCCTTCATACGCGAGGCCAAAGAGACCTTGGGCCAGCAGAGCAGAAGCGGAACCGTCTCCGTCAGCTACCTCACCGACATCATCAAGGAAGTCGTCGAGATCATCACCGATCTCCGCCCTGCGTCTTAGTCTCGTCGAATGGCTCGACGGGCATCTCACACCTTTCTGCTCGCTCATCACGTTTGCAAAACGTCAACAGATATCGCCATGCGCCCCCATCTTGAATACTGGCCCGCCCCCCCCGCAACCGATTGGCGCCGCGTCCTCAAGGACCTCTGCGCCCTCGCCGCTGCCGCCATTATGGTGGTCGGCATCGGCGCCGCGGCCCTCGTCGTCCTCGAGCGCGACCTCGTCGTCGCCGTTTCGCACGGTGACCGGTCGTGACCGGGCCTCTGTACTGCGCCGATCGGGCCGAGGCGGCTCGGCTGCGGCTGCTGTTCACTGCGGTTGCGGTCGGGTTCGGCGCAGGGACCGGGTTCGGGATCCTTGCTGCCGTGATGCGGGGGATGGGCTGATGAGCACCGTTCCATTCGGCACCTATGATCCCGCCTTGGCGCAGGTGAACGGCTCGCCTGCTGCGGCTGGCGCTCGCCGCGGCGACTGGATTCAGACTTATTCAGGTCGGGAGTTCTGGCCGATGGACCCGCATCCGGCCGACGTGGATATCGTGGACATCGCCCACTCGCTCGCAATGCAGTGCAGGTTCGCAGGGCACTGCCAGCGGTTCTATAGCGTGGCCGAGCACAGCGTTTTGCTGTCGCGGGCTGTTGGCGCAGAGCATGCGTTGTGGGCGCTCTTGCATGACGCGAGCGAAGCCTTCCTCGTCGACGTGCCGCGGCCGGTCAAGCCGTTCTTGGCTGGTTATCGTGACGCCGAAGACGCTGTCTTGAAAGCCATCTGTGAAAGGTTCGGGCTCGACCCCACCATGCCGCAGGCGGTCAAAGTCGCGGACGGGTGCATCCTCGTCGATGAGGCCATCCAGAACATGGCCGCGCCGCTTGTCGCCTGGAATGACAGCGGCGCGGCTCTCGGCATCACGCTGGAGTATTGGTCGCCCGAGCGCGCGGAGGCTGAGTTCCTCCGGGCGTTCGCCAGCCTGTGCGGCTCAAGATGCTCTTGCGCGTCTTGATCGCCGATCGCTATACGTCGGCCTACCCCACCGAGACCAAGTTCATTCAGTCGCTTGTCGATGCCGTGAACATCGAGTGGCGCCAGGCGGGGCAGAAGGGCACGACGCTGGTCTCCGCGACCTACGAGGACGGCGTCGGCTTTCTGGAAACGACGGCCGGCAGAATTCCACTGACGATTGAAGATGTCCGCGCTCATATCCGCACCGCTGGCGCGAGCAAGCGACGACGGGCATAAGGCGACGGGACAACCTGTGGATAATGATCCCCTTATCCATACCGAACAGCTGCGTTCGCGGTGGGGTGAACAAAATAAGAACATCTCCGCATTCCCTTCCCTAGCGTCCCATCGAAAAAGGTGCTTCTCTTAGGATCATGATCCGCGATGGAGGATAAAATGCCTATACCGATGAGCGCCGTTGTCGTGCCGATCCCGGTGCCATCGAGCACTTTCGCGAACGCCTATTCCACCTACCAGTTTAGCCGGTTTTCTATGGGCGTCGCCGAGGCTGATTATAACCGAGCGCCTGATGGCTTCGAAGCAGGCGAAGCGCGGCGGCTTGCGCGGTCGATGCAGGATGTCTTCGCGGCGGCGGCTAAGGTTCAGGGCATGTGCCCGGAGTCGGAACACGATTCGGTCCGCCGGGAGAATGCGATCTTGTTCGCTGCCTTGCTGCGGCATGAAAGCGCCGCGGTCATCAACGCTAGGATCGCCGGGCGCCTCCCCGCCGGTGCGCCATGATCCAACAAATTTGAGCCGGATAGCCTCGAACTAGATTGGCATGCGAGGTTGGATTTTCGAGCAATGCATAAGGCGCCAGCAGCAGAATGCAGAATGATGACGCTAGGGTCAGCCAGATCATAAACTGGTACTTCGTCCAGGCTGAAAAAGGCGGGCACCGGGATAGCGGCGAGGCAGAAGACAAGGCCGACCTCAAGACCCAACGCAACATGGTTCACCAATACGTTGGTGACTCATTTTTGGAGAGCCGGTTTGCGGCTCTCTCAGGTGTCGATATGCAGGTAATCATCGACGACACCGCAGCCTTCGGCGCTGAAAAGGCCGCGAGTTGGTTGAGAACGATTTTCAGCAACGTAGACAAATTTGCTGTCCGGCAAGGTGTCATCGAGAGCGTACGGACTAAACGCCTTCTGGCTCCCAGCATTGGCAAAGAGCCCGTAGCATTAAGCGATGCAGCCCTAAAAAGCACGTGGGAGACGCTTTCGTATGCAGCGAGCGGTGCCGCGACTGCTGATCGTGGAGCGTGTCTCGCGGTAATGCTAAGCGGCGTCACTCTCCAACCACTCGGCAGCTTGATCGGCATGCTCCGGAGCGAGGTCGACGTTCAGAGCAAACTCTGGGTCACCGGCAGCCCGCCTCGCTACGTTCATCTTTCTGCGCTTGCGCTTGACCTCGTAGCTCAGGCTGAAGAACTTGGCGAACTCATCCATCGCGATCAGCCGGCTGACTACGTCCTTGCGTCTGCTGGCCCTCAGCGCAGCCCAGACCGGCCGCTCAGCTACTCGTCAACATTCGACGCTGTCCAGCGTCTTGTTGGCAAGAAAGCTACCCCGCACGACGTTCGACTGACTGCGATAGAAAACCTTCGGGCGCTTGGTGGAGATGAGCTGCGATCGCTCGTCAAAACCGTTTCGACCGGCGGCATCGAGACGCCCCCGAATGGCATCCAGATAGCGCTTCTTGAAGGTTGGTCCGAACGGATCGCACAACTCACTCAGAAAACTTGGCGTTAGCGAACTATTCATTCTCGTAGGGCATCTTGTGCCTATCAGCAGTGGCTTTCCCCAGCGGAAACCAAGGATATGATACCGTCTGCTGATCCGCGGCATGGGCTGCAATGTCCCGTTTTGCTTTTTTGGGACTAAAAAAATGACCTCGATTAACTACAACGTTGCCGCCACCACCGCTCTGCGTACCTTGCAGCAGACCAACAGCGCACTCGAGTCCTCGCAGAATCGAGTTTCGACCGGCCTGAAGATTGGCGAAGCAAAGGACAACGCCGCGTATTGGTCCATCTCGACCACGCTGAAGTCCGACAACTCTGCTATGTCGACCGTGAACGATGCCCTCGGTCTGGGTGCTGCTACTGTCGACGTCGCCTACCAGGGCCTCAACAAGGCCAAAGAAGTTCTAGATCAGATCAAGTCGAAGCTCGTTTCTGCTTCGCAGGACGGCGTCGATAAGGCCGCTGTGCAGTCGGAGATCAACGAACTTCAGACCCAGCTGAAGTCGATTGCGTCGTCCTCGTCGTTCTCGGGTGAAAACTGGCTCTCGGTTAACTCGGCCGACACGAGCGTATCTGCAAACAAGAATGTCGTTTCGTCGTTTACCCGCGATGGCAGCGGCACTGTAACGCTTGGCACCATCGCCATCGACACTTCGACGATGAAACTCGTCGATGCTTCCGCTACCAGCGAAGGCATCTTGGACGCAGGTAAGTTCGGCAACGTCGCTAAGGGCGGCATTTCCGACATTCTGGCTGCAGCCTCTGTCGTCGGCACCGGCGCCACGGCAACCGCTACGATTGCCTCCACTGCCAACACGACTGGCGGCACTACGCCGAACAAGCTCGTTATGTCCCTGACGGTCAACAACGAGACTTTCACGCTCGAAGTTCCAGCGACCGGCAATGACACGGCTGTAACGGCCGCGAACTTTACTACGGCGCTGGCAAGCAACGCTGCCCTTGCTGCCGCTGTGACTCTTAATGTTACTGGTGGTGACGTCACCTTCACGTCGAAGAAGACGGGATCTGACACTGCAGTCACGATCCAGAACACCAACTTCGTTCGCGGCACCGGCGCTACGGGCGGCAACAACACCGTCACTCCCGGAGCGACGACGGCCGGCGCAAATGCCGTTTCGACCAACCTCGTCGCCTTCGATAACACGACCAACGGCATCACCCTCGATGACAACGACACCTTCTCGTTTAGCGTCTCTCTTGACGGCGGCGTAAAGAAGCAGGTTATCCTCGATAAGGGCACTGTCTCGGCAGCTCTGGGCACCAAGGATGGCGTTATCAGCACGGTTGATAACTATGTTCGCGTGCTAAATAAAGCTCTTGCTGACTCTGGACTGGCTGGCTCGGTTGTTGCTGGCAAGTCGGCCGGTAACGAGATTACCTTTACTGGCGGTCGTACGAGTGTTGCGATCTCGGACAGCACTGCCTCCAAGGGCACAAATGTGCTGAACATCGACATCTCCAACGCCACTTCGAACCAGATCACCGCCTACCTCAAGGCCGTAAACACGGCTACGGATAAGGTGATCTCCGCTGCTTCTACTCTCGGCGCCGTTTCTAGCCGCATTGAGCTGCAGCAGACTTTTGTGGCGAACCTGATGGACACAATTGATAAGGGCGTCTCTGGCCTTATCGATGCGGACCTTTCGGAAGAGTCGACGAAGCTGCAGGCGTTGCAGACGAAGCAGTCCCTGGGCATCCAGGCACTCTCGATCGCCAACTCCTCGACCCAGAACATTCTGGCGCTCTTCCGCAGCTAATCCGCCGCTAGAGCTAAAAAACTCGACCCTCGGCTACGATAGTAGCCGGGGGGTTTCGTATTCTAGAACCATCATTCTCAGATCTCGTCCCCGGGTGTCCGCTCCCCAATCAACGCCTCAATCGGTAGCTCCACAAACGGCGTGTTGATGCCCGCCATGAAATAGTGGTTGCCCTTATGGGCGACCGCCCCGTCGATGTTTTTCAGGATGGTCCGGATGTTCGTGCCGGCCCACTCCGTCCCCTTCAAGACACGGCTTTTAAGCGCCTCGGCCGATGTCGAGACGTAGACGACCGTCTCGCCGGTCCGCTCCTGCACTTTGATCCCAAGGCGAACGAGCGCGGCGATAGCCGACTTGCGAGCCTTGTTGTCGACGTAGGTGTCGTGGCCGTAGTCGTCGACCATCAGCACCCTTTGCGGATGCGTGCTGAGTTCGATCAGCTCGCCGACCGTCCGCTCCCATGTGCCGCCTTCCGGGGTCATGTGCTTGACGAGGTATCCCGACAGGTGCTGAACGAACCGGTCTTGATCCTTGACTGCGTTCTTTGCCGAATGGTCGGCCCAATCGTTCGCCGAGATCCATTTGAGGGCTTCCTCGAGCGTCGCCTTGCGCTCGCTGTTTAGGAGGTAGGCGCCGGCCAGTAGAGGCCCGAGCTGGTCGCCAAGCCGCTGCACGCCGAGGTGCATGGCCGCCGCTTCCGTGAAGATGGCGACGTTGTGCCGTAGCGTAGGCAGGTGGTGGATGGTGCGGGCGAGCATGCGGCGCGCGAAGGTGGCGTCGATCGTCGTCAGCATCCTCGAGATAAGGGTCGCATAGTGCTCCTTGTTCGCGCGCTCCTGTTCCGGGCTGTCCGCCTCAGGCTTGGCAAGCGTCAACTGCGTGTAGCGGGTCTCGTCGGCATAGCCCTCGATTTGCGTGTTGATCGACGCGAAGACGAACATCGAGCGCGCCCGATAACCCTTCGTGCCTTGGTTCGATGTGCCCTTCATGATGACGCCATCCGATTCCGACGCGGCGACGCGCGCGAGGTCGAGGATGGCTCGGATGCGAGCCTGGCTGTGCATGTCGCGCGGCTCGGCTTCGTCGAAGATGACCGGTAGCGCATCCATGCCGAGCGCGCCGCGGATGCCGGCCTCGGTCGTATTGCCGACGATGCTGATGGCAGACGTCCCGAGCCCGTGCTTCACGATCTTGTCCATCACGGACGATTTGCCAGCGCCGGCCGGACCGTTGATCCAGATGTGAGGCCGCCAGGTGAGGAAGCCGCACACCGGCGCGACCACGCAGAAGCCAGCAAGGAGATAGCCGGACAACGGCGCCGACCAGCGCAGCGACTTGCAGATGGACAGGAACTCGCGGGCGACCTCCTGCGTCGCCGGGCGGTCCATGTCGACGTCGAGCGGCTCGCCGGCATCGTAAACGTGGCGGCTGTGGTGGTGCGAGATCCGGCACGCCTCGTTGTTGGTGACGAGTTGGTCGCCGGCATGAAAGACCGCGTCCTCGCCTTCGAACCACGCTCCCCTGCCCCGCACGCGATTGTGCGACACGAACTTGCCTCGGCTTTTGCACGACCGGATGCAGGCGTTGACGGCGGCCTTCCAGTCGACGCCGCCTTCCTTGCCCTTGCCGGGGAACTCGATCTCCCACCACTGCAGCGGCGCAAGGATCATCATGTTCTCGGCCTTATGCGACGAGGCCGACAGCTCGATAACCTCCGACACGTCGGCCGGCTGGTAGTAGCAGGTCGTCTTTCCGATCCCGAGGCAGCGGAAGTGCGGCTGCCCGAAGTCCGCCAAGGGATGGGGCGCGTCATCCTCACCGCCGGCAGGGCCATAGTCGCGGTCCGCGGGATCGTAGTCGTCAGGCATGGCCGGCGGCGGTTCGTCGCCAGCGTACGACCGCTTGGCCTTCTCCGCTTCGAAACTGACGACGTTCGGCGTGGCGGCTGCCGCCAGCGCCGCGCGCACGGGCTCAAGCCCAGCCAGGCGAAACAGGTCGTCGAAGTCGGAGAAGTCCCGTGGCGCTGCGCCGCCGGCCTCGATGTCCGCGTCGTCGAAGTGCGGCACCGCGACGAGCACGCCAATCTCTTTCGCCGCCTCACGCGCCATGGTGAGGCCTGGGTTGTCGACGGGCGTTTTCGTGAACCGGTCATTATCGGCGGCGATGACGATGTCGGCTTCGGGGTATTTGGCTCGGATGGCGACGCTGACGCTTTTGAGGTTGCCCGAGTCGAAGGCGACGATGACGAGCGCGCCGGTAGCGCTGTGGATCCGCGCGCCGGTGGCGTATCCCTCGGCAATGACGATCCGGCCGCCGGCCTCCGGTGCCTTGCCGATGCTGTGGTAATTGCCGGCCTTCGGCGTGCCCTTGAGGAACAGCTTCTTGCCACCGTCGTCGATCGTCTGCACGCCGACAATGGTGCCGGTCGGCGAGTACATCGGGACAATGAGCGTTCCTGCGCGGGCCGTGCGGTTCGGCTTCTCCTTGTCGTGGATGGTGTAGCGGGTGTTTTCCGTCAACTGGCGCAAGCCGGGGAACACCGGTAGCGCCTTGCGGGCGAGGTATGGATGATCGGGGCTGGCCTTCGCCGAAGCCGCCAGTAGAACCGCAGCCGCCGCGCCGGCCATCTCGTTCCCGATGCGGGTGTCCTCGGCCCGGTCGGCCCGTTCGCGCTCGATGCGATCACGAAGGATGGACCGCTCTGCCGCCGTCATCGCTGTCGGGCGCTTGACCGTCCATGTGTCCTCAATGCCGAGCTTGAAGTCGCCGAAGTGGCCGGACGCGGGATGGTCGAGGTGCAGGACGTAATAGATGTCCTTCTTCCCCTTCCGCTTGGCGTCGAGCGAGTTCGCACGGTGGAGCGTCCCGTCAGCGATCGGATGCCCGCCGGTCGTGTCCATGCGGATGCCGGACGACCGCATGGCGTCGAGGAAGTCGGAAACGATGTCGCCATCGCTGTTGGTCATTGACATGCACGTCCTCGAATATCGCGGGCCGCATCCTCGACGAGTGCAACGGCATCAGCCTCGGAGCGCACGACGTCGGCGATCCCGCCGCCGCGCCGCACATGGTCGAGGAAGTTGTTCTGATCCTTTGTCGCCCGGCCGGTGCCGTCCTTGACCTCGGGCGCCAGGAAGACTGCGACCTTCGCGCCGACCATGTCGGGCGTGATCTGGACGGTGAAGAAGCCGATGATGTCGGACGAACCGGTGGTAAGACCGGCTTTGAGCGGACGGGCGTCAAGGATGACACGCTCGCCGCCGCGGGCGCGGTAGAGTTCGCCCGCGGACAGGCCGAAGGATTTGCCGGCCCAGCCCTGCCCGGTGTTGTTGCGGAACACCGACGCCCCAGCGCGCGAGAGCGCCATGAGGCAGCGGTTCATGAGGGCGGTGCCGCTCATTTTGCGGCGTCCGCCCCGCGCGGGTCCGCCTGACGGCCGACGACTTCCGAGTAATGCCGGAACACCGCCGCCGTATCGGTCGGCCCGTACATCCTCACCAGCGCCGCCGCGAGATAGTCCAGCAGCCCGAATGCGGCGCTGTCGGCGCGACCCTGTGCGGTCGCGAGCACATGCCGGCCGGCCTCACGCCCGGCGTCGCGCGCGAGCTTCATCGTCAGCGCCGTGCCGGCGTCGAGTTCACCTGTGGAGACGTGGTCGAAATAGCTTCGGGTCATGCGTAGCGCCTTTGCGTGGTTTCGTTGCGGGCATCCCAGACCTTTTGAGCCCAGGCAGCGGGGTTCTTCCGGCCGCGAAGCGTGCCGATGCGGATGAGGTCCTCGAGCGACTGCGCGTTTTCGTTCTCGCGCTTTTCCTCCCGGCCCTTGAGGACGTGCTCGGCCCACTTGGTCGGGTTGGCGATACCGCGCGCCCTGCCCTGCTGGACAAGGTCCGCCAGCGATCGGGCTCGGCCTTGGTCATGGCGAACGGCGGTCCGCGCTGCGGCGATCTCGACCTCAGCCAGTTCGCCGGCGAGTTCCTTCACCGTGCGGCCGAGGGCGGGATAGTTGTGGCCGCAGTTCGGGCAGACTGGCGCCGGCGGATGGACGCGGTAGCAAGATGGGCACTGCCGCGCCGGCGCCGCAGGTTCCTCATCACCGCTTGCGCCGCGGCTTCGCTTCTCGCGTCCGTGGAGCGTCCAGTTCCGCTCTTGGCATGGGAGGCCATGGCCTCGTCCGCCTTCTTCCTTCGCGCGGCTGTTGCCGGCGTGGTCGAGGATGATGGCTTCGCTCTTGCCCGGAGCGACGCGGAGCGCGCGGCCAACCTGCTGGATGAAGAGCGCGAGAGAGTCGGTCGGCCGCAGCAGGATCGCCACCTCGATCGCCGGAAGGTCGAAGCCCTCGGAGACGAGATCAACCGACGACAGGACTTCGATGCGCCCCGCAGTGAAGTCGGCGATGAGCTTGTCGCGGTCGGGGCTGTCGCCGTCGATGTGGGCGGCCTTATAGCCGGCCGCCTGGAACTGCTCGACGACCGCGAGGCTGTGCTTGATGGAGACGCAGAAGACCATCGCCCGCTTGCCGTGCGCCAGCTTGCGGTAGTGCTCGACGGCGTTGCCGGTGACCGCCGTCTTGCCGACGCGCGCCTCCAGATCCTTCTTATTGAAGTCGCCTCCAATGCGCTTGACGCCAGTCAGGTCGGGCGAGGACGGGGCAAACAGCCGATAAGGCGAGAGGAAGCCATTCTCGATAAGCCAGGCGGTCGACGGCCCTTTGACCATGGCGTTGAACCATCTTCCGAGCCCGGTGCCGTCGAGCCGCTCCGGGGTAGCCGACAGGCCGACGACGAAGCTGCCCTGCGCCTTGTAGGCGTCGATGACCTCGGCCCATGTCTTCGCGCCGGCGTGGTGCGCCTCGTCGACGACGTAGAGGTCCGGCGCCTTGTACTGGTCGAACCGGCTGTTGAGGGTCGGAATGCTGGCGATCTGGACTGGCTGCCGTCGATCCCCGGTGATGCCGGCCGCGATGATGCCGTAGGGAATGCCGACCTTGTCGAAGGTCTTGGCCGTCTGCAGGATGAGTTCCTTGCGATGGCAGGCGAAGGTGACGGTCTTGCCGCGCTTCGCCGCGCTGCCGGCCATGAAGCTGGCGACGATCGTCTTGCCGCCGCCGGTGGGAAGCTGGACAAGAACGGACCGGTGCTCGGCGAGCGCCTTGCGAGCGTCGCCGATGAGCGCCTTCTGATGATCGTATAGCTGGAATGTCATGATAGAGTCGCGCCCGATTGCAATTTGTCACCGCGCGAGCGGACGGAACGTGCCTTGGCCTTTGCAGAGCGTTCAGATGGCAACAGTGAGTCCTCGGCGAACTTGCCATAGGCCGCGCGCGTCTGCGGCGCCGGCTCGGCCTGGACGCCGCCAAACAGCGGCAGGCCCTCGGCGGCGACGAGCTTTGTCCGTGCCCGCTTCTTTTCGTCAGGCCCGGCGAGGACGAGGCCCATGCGGATCGCGATGGCGGCCTGGTACTCCTTCTCGCGCTCGACGAGGACGGCATTGCACCCCTCCCAATACGCCGCTTCGGCGGTCGTGCCGGTGCCGGCGAAAGGGTCGAGGATTGTGCCACCCTTCCGGCATGTCAGCCGCGCAAGCCAACGCATTAGGTCGACGGGCTTGATCGTCGGGTGGTTGAGGCCATGACGATCATCGCCATCAGCCTTCGCCGAGTAAAAGAACCGCGCTGCTGAGATGTCGTCGACTGTGGGGAAGCAAGCGGCAACTTCCGCCGAGCCGTCGTGGACGATGTTCGCAGGGTAGCGGCCGACATAGGTGGCTTCGGTCAGCGGCAGTCCGCGGCGCGCCTCTTTGACCGCCGGGTCGCCGAGGCGGTTGTTGCTGGCGGCCTTGAGAGAGCTGTAAGACGCGGTGCGCTGTTCGGCACCGATGCGGCAGCCGCCGACGTTGAGCGCTCCCGTCCCCCACTTGAGGCAGTTATCGGCGACGGTGCCCTCGACTGGCTTGCGGGCGAGGCAGATGGGCTCCCATGCCGGCTTGAGCGCGGTTTGCCAGCCCTCCCATTCGATAGCGTCGAGCGTGGTCGAGACAGTTGCCTCGCCTTCCCCTGCCTTGCGGTCAATTGCCTTGCTGATGTTGTGCGACTTCGGAAAACCCGTCCCATATGCCCAGGCAAGCTGGTCGCGGATATCAAACCCTGCATCCTCGATCGCCACCGCCATTCGGTGATAGGTCCGCGTGCCAGAGAACGCGACGAGATGCCCGCCAGGCTTGAGGACGCGCAAGCACTCCCGCCAGAACTCGGCGGAGAATGCGCGCTCCCCTGTGTCCCAGGTGCGTCCCATGAAGCCGCGGGATGCCCGCGCGAACGCACCATCAGTTCCGAACTGCGCAGGCGCCGCACCGTCCGAACCGAACCGCTCGGTGATGGACGTCAGCGCATACGGCGGATCCGTGTTGATGGCGTCGATGCTGTTCTCTTGCAGCAGCCTTAAAACGTCGAGGCAGTCGCCTGCATGCAGCGCAACGCGACCATTGAGGAACATTCGGGGTTCACCCATGCCGGGCCTCTATTTGCAAAACGTCAACGCGAAGGGTGAAGGGAAGCCGGGTCGATGGTGACGCCCATGCTTTCGGCGAGACTAAGAACCTCGGGGATGTACCGTGGCGGGATCGTTCCGCAGAGTCCGTCTGGACGGCGGGCTGCGTTATCCCAGCCTGTTACGGTCGAGCGGTTGACGCCAAGCAACCGAGCGAGCTTGGCACGGCAGCCATTTGCCAATAATCGGACGGCAATATCGAGCGGCGTTTCGCTATTCATGATGTTTGGCGCTACCTAATGGGTTCTAGTGACAAACTGCGAACATAAAACTATTATGATCGCAGTTTGCAAATGAGGGTGCCTGAAGATGAACGACATGGTCCAGCCAGAGCGGCAGATTGATAGCCAGTGGTTCCGCGATCAGATCGCCGACCGGAAGTTGACGCAGCGCGCCGCCGCGAAACTGCTGAACCTCGACCCGTCGAGCCTGTCGCTTTTGCTGGATGGACACCGTCGGATGCGGATCGAGCAAGCCAACGAATTCGCCCGCGTGTTCAACCTGCCCATCAGCGAAATCGTTCGCCGGGCCGGCGTCGAGACCACCGGAGGCATGCACGGTCGCCTGAAGGTCATCGGCTACCTCGACGGCACGGGACGCGCTGTCATCCGCGAAGATTCGCCGGGAACAATCGTGCAGTTTCAGTGGGACCTGCCTGAGAAGGCTATGGGCTTGCAGTTCCGGACTGCGCAGTCCGCGGCCGATGTTTGGGACGGCTTCATTGCGGCATTCGGAAAGGCTGAGCCTGGCGGTGCAGGCGGGCTTGACCGGACAGGCCTCATTCACCTGCGTTCCGGCGAGGTGATTTATGGCAAGGCCCGCCGCGGCTACGCGCCAAACCTTTATACCGTCATCCCACTGACCGGCGAGCTGATCCACGACGCGACCATCGTGTCCTTCCAACCGCTGATTGGCCTTAGCCCAATCTGACCTCATAAATTCGCATCCTTAACCAACCGTTGTTGACACATGCCAGTTTCGTTGACATATTGCAAACGTTAATGACGATTTGCAATGGAGTTGGCGCAGATGGGACGAAGAGATTTCGATATGACGGTGACGGTGCCGACGCTGCTCGGCGATGTCACCGCGGCCATGGACGGGAGGCTGCCGCCGCCCGGCCACGAAAGCCCGAACGATCCCGATAATGATGGCGAGGTGCATGTGCGCCGCGCGTCCGTCACATTGGACGGCGTTTCGCACGACCTTGACGTTGACGAAATGTCAACGATCGCCGTTCGCTACGGCGGTGGGTGGGTCGCCCTCGACGACGTGCTGCGAGCGCGGGCTGTTGAGGAGGCTCGTGCGTGAGGGTCGAGGTAGGGAAATGCTACATCGACACGATCGGCGCGAAGGTCGGGCCGATGAGATCGCCCGCGGTCAATGTGTACATCGAATTCGACATTGACGGCCGCAGCTGGGATGCGACCGGAAAAGGCTTCGGCAAGGCAACTGGCTTTGACCTCGTTTCCACTTGGTCCAGTTCGCCGGATCAAGTCGCATGAGCCGCCGCATCATCTACTCGCGCTCGGCATGGTTCTGGCCGCGCCTTGAGAAGTCCTGGCACTTCCTCCGCGCCCCCGATGTCACAGCGACGGCGGCAGCGGCCCTCTACGGCGTCTCGCCGTACATGACGCCCTTCGACCTCTACCATCGCCTCGCCGGCAACGTGGAAGTCGTCTTCACCGAGAACGAACGCATGCTTTGGGGTAAGCGTTTGCAAAATGCAATCGCGCAGGGCATCTGCGAGGACAACGGGTGGCGCATCATCGACTCTCATCCGTTCCTCTACGCCCGCTCGGTGAAGTTCCCGCATATGGGCGCCTCCCCTGACTACGTGATTGAGGACATCGCCAAGCCGGAACTCGGCTACGGCCTGCTTGAGATCAAGAACGTCGACAAGTTCATCGCCAAGGATGACTGGTCGGAAGACGAGGCCCCCGCACACATCGAGTTCCAGCTTCAGCACCAGCTTGAGGCCTGCGACCTCGATTGGGGCGCCATTGGCGGCCTCATCGGCGGCAACGACACCCTCGTCTATCGGCGGGAACGCGACCGGGTCGTCGGTGCGGACATCGGTCTGCGCATCGCCGAACTATTCGATCGCATCGCACGGCAGGACCCTCCCCCAGCGGACTATCTCGCCGACTACGAGACAATTCGGACCCTCTACCGCAACGCCAGCATCGGCAGGCAACTCGACCTCGACACGGCCGAGCCTGACGTCGCCGCGCGCCTGCTTGCGCTTATCCAAGCCGACCACGCCGCCGGCCTCCGCTTCAAGGCGGCCGAGGAAGACAAGAAGCGCGCTCGAGCCGAACTCATCGAGAACATCGGCGACCACGAACGCGTCATCGCGACCGGCTGGAAGGTCTCCGCCGGCACCACCCATCGCGCTGAGACCACCATCGTCCAGCGGGCGTCCTCCTACCGAAACGTCCGCATCACCAAAGCCAAGGAACCCACATGAGCGACACGTCCTCGAACGCCCTTGCGGTGCAGTCTCAGCAGCCGGACCGGGCACTCTCGGTCTTCTCATCCACCTCGTCTTTTGAGCAGGCGCAGCGCATCGCGAAGGCCCTTGTATCCTCGGACCTTGTTCCCTCGAATTACCGCGGGGTCGACAACATCGGCAACGCTCTCATCGCGATGGACACGGCCGGACGCATGGGCCTGTCGCCCCTCGTCGTGATGCAGAACCTTCACATTATCGAAGGCCGGCCGTCGTGGGCGTCGTCGTTCATCATTGGCGCCCTGAATAGCTGCGGCCTGTTTGCACCGATCCGCTTCCGCATCGAGAAGCTCGGCAAGCGGTCCGTCTCGTTCGACAAATGGGAAGGTCCGAAGGGGAACCGGACGAAGGTGACGGCAAAGACGGATGTCGAGGACATGACATGCGTCGCCTGGACCGCCGAAAAGGGCACCGGCGAAATCCTCGAAGGCCCGCCCGTCTCCATCGCCATGGCGGTTGCCGAAGGCTGGTACACGAAGCCCGGCTCGAAATGGGTCACCATGCCGGATCTGATGATCCGCTATCGCGCCGCGGCGTTCTTCGGCCGGCTCTACGCGCCGCACATCTTGAACGGCATGCCGATGGAAGACGAGGTGCTCGACATCTCCGACTTCCATGACATCACGCCGCGCCAGGCGGCGCCCGCCGCTGATCCCGTCATGGTCGAGCCGAAGCCGGAAGGCCGCGCAAGTGGCGTGCATGCCGCTATGGCGCGGGGCAAGCCGGCAGAAGAACCGAAGGCGGAGAAGCCGCCGAAAAAGAAGCCCGAGCCAGCCTCTGCCGCCGAGCCCGAGCCCGAGCCCGACGCCGAGATCGAGGATGCCCAAGTCGATGAAGACGACGGCAATGAGGTTGACGCCAACGATCCTCCCTTCGGCGATGCCGAAGACGACGACTACAGCCCGGCATGACGATGGGCGAGCGTTATCTCACCACGGAAGAGGCCGCCGAGCAGTTGCGCTCGTCGGTTTCGACCCTCGCCCGGTGGCGCGTGCTTGGGACCGGTCCCGAGTACGTGAAGCGCCAGGGGCGTGTTCTCTACTTCAACGAAACCCTCGAGGCATTCTTGAAAGGGCAGACGCGGACAAAGACCCGCGACGAGGTCGGCCATGTCCGGTAGCGTCGAGATTTCCGTCCGGTTGCTGCAGGTCGGCGAACGCGCCGCCCGCGTCCAAAGCGTCGATACGGGCAAGACCGCGACGGTATCTCTCGTCCACGCCGAGGTGACCGCAACGGGAGGGTATCATCGCCTTACCCTGCCGCGGCAGCTCGCCATCGAGACGGGGCTCGTCTGATGGTGCGCGATTTGGACGCCTTCAAGGTATGGCTCGGCCGTCGAGGGGCCGAAGTCCTTGCCACGACGAACCCGTATGAGGTGCTTCGGGTCCGCACATCATCCGGCGTTCACGTCGTCCACAAGAACCGCCGTGGAAACCAGACGTGGCCGCTCTCGCTGTCGGAGATCGTCGACCTCTACCTCGACGGTGGATCCCCGCGGCTTTCGCCCACCGCCAGGACGCGCCGCTCGTCGCGGCTCAAGCAGCGGTTCTCCGTTCTTGTCGAGAGGGATGGCTGCGGGTGCTTTTTCTGCGGTCAGCCTGTCCCGGCGCCATGCGCAGAAGGTCACCGGGACATGGCCGCCAGCGTCGAGCATCTCGTCGCGATAGCGCACGGCGGCCCAAACCACCTGTCGAACGCCTATCTGGCGCACGCTCGGTGCAACAACATCGCGGGCGACATCTCGGCCGTCGAGAAGATCCGCCTGCGGGAGAAAATGCGGGGCTGGCAATGAGTGCCGTCGTCGCGCCGATTGAGGTGAACCTCCGCCGGCAAGTCGAAGTCATGACGACCATCGACGCCGAGCGCCGAGCGCGTGGAATGTCGATGTCCCAGATGTCGAAAGAGGCGCGCCTTTCGATCGACTCATACACCGCATGGCTCGCCCGCGAGCGCGACCCCTCGCTTTCGAAGCTGGTGCGCCTGGCGGCGGCATTCGGCTTTGAGGTCGTGATGCGAGGCAACCAGCAAGAGATCAATCTTCGTGACATCCCGGCTGCCATCATCGCCATTGGCATGCAGCGGATCGCTCGAGCTTGGTCGCTCTACGACATGGAAGAGCGTTCGGGCATCAGCCTAAACAGCTTCTACGGCTGGCGAAAATGCCAGCGCGAGCCCGGCATGTCGAACTTCGTCGCCCTCGCGGAGACCTTCGGCTTTGAGGTCGTGATGCGCGGGAAGCCGCGGTGAGATTCGGCGAGGCCATAACCGCGGTCGCCGGCCGCCTTGCAGTTCGCCGAGACGCTTGGGGCGCGCGGCGGGCCGTCCAACTTCAAACATGCCCATGGAAAGGCGAGCGCGAGGCGCTGCTGCTGTTCGACCGAACCGGCCGCAGCGACGTCCCGGCCTTCCCTGACACAATTTTAGGCGAGGACGTGCTCGCCACAAAGGTAATGGGTTTCGCCTCAATGAGCGGTCTTGACTGATTTTGAGCCTCATCCCTTTCAAGGTGGAGGAGGTCACTGTTTCGAGCATCATTCGCTTACGGAAGATACGGTGAACTAGACCGTCAAATCGAAACGGTGTATTCGCGCCCTACCGCTAGTTTCTGCTCAGTGGTCACATAAACCCCGAGGACCTATGCTTAGCGAGCAAACGAACAAAGTATTTGATATAGCTAAGCTCGCGCAGAAGGCCAAGCGGTATGATGAGGCCTGGCGTGGCCTGCAGTCGGTTATCCAGAAACACCCGTACCATCTGGAAAGCCTGCTTTCTCTGGGCGCCATCGCACTGGATTTAGGGAAGGAAGCTGTCGCAAAGTCTTACTTCCGTCAGGCTGCAGCGGCTGCCCCTCAGGATTTCCGCCCTCTGCACAACCTCGCATGCTTGGCCTTGCAGTCTTCGAAGCCGGATGAGGCGCGCCGGTATGCCGAGGCTGCTGCACGGGTCGCCCCAAACAATGCCGCCGCACATCACGCCCTGGCGTCGGTACTGATCTCCGTCGGCCTTTCGACGGAGGGCCTTCGACACGTTGAGCGGGCTTCCCACCTCGCGCCAAGCGACATCGGCCTGTTCCTGCAGATGGTCCTGCTAAAACGACAGGTCTGCGACTGGCGAAACTTTGAGGCCGATGAGGACAGGATACGAGAATTCGCTGCCAAAGGGTTCCTGGTCCCACCTTTCGCCCTTCTGTCGACCGAGGCGACAAAGGCCGAGCAACAGGTTTGCGCCATACGCTGGGCACGATCCCTGGAGAAGCCGCGATCCGAACAGTTCATCCCGCGGAAGCCAAGTAGCGGCCGCCCCCTGCGTGTCGGCTATGTTTCGGGCGACTTCCACGACCACGCAACTTCGCGACTGGTTGCGGAGCTGTTCGAGAACCATGATCGGACGCGGGTGACGGTTTACGGCTACTCCTACGGGCCGGAGAAACCGAGCGCGCTTCGCCAGCGGATCATCCGCTCGTTCGATGTGTTCCGAGACGTCAGAAACGCATCCTCCAGGGCGATCGCGGAGCGCATCTACGAAGATGAGATCGATATTCTCGTAGATCTGAAGGGCTATACTAGCCGAGCGAGAACAAAAATCTTTGCATGGCGCCCTGCTGCCATCCAAGTCAATTACCTCGGTTTTCCTGGCACCATGGGAGCCAGCTTCATTGACTACGTAATCACAGACCACGCCGTCTCGCCGTTAGAGTACGAGGCGTACTCGACTGAAAAATTCGCCTACCTCCCGCACTGCTTCCAACCGAACGACACGCACCGGCCGATGCCCGATGGCTCGATCACGCGGACGCGGTACGGTATTTCCGACAGCACCTTCGTTTATTGCTGCTTCAACGCTGCCTACAAATTGACGCCGAAAGTTTTTGACGTCTGGATGCGCATCCTACAGGCGGTGCCGGAAAGCGTCTTATGCTTACTCGCGCGTTCACCAGAGCAGGTTGATCATCTCGAGCGCGAAGCAAATGCGCGCGGCGTCGATCCCAAACGCTTGATATTCGCGCCTACTGCGAAGATGGACGAGCATCTGGCGCGCTGTGCGCTGGCTGACCTGTTCCTCGACACTCTTCCCGTAAGCGCCTTCACAACAGCCAGCGATGCTCTTTGGGCCGGCTTGCCCATTCTAACCTGCGCCGGCTCAACACCAGCAGGGCGAGGGTCTACGAGCCTTTTGCGGGCCGCCGGAGTGCCTGAACTCGTCACGGAAAATATGCTAGATTACGAAACGATGGCAATTCGTCTCGCCCGTGATCCGGCTGAATTGCTTCGTCTTAGGGAGCGGATCAAGACCGCTCGTAAAGGTCTACCGCCGTTTGACACAAAAAACTTGGTAACGGACCTGGAATCAGTGTTCTACGAAATGTCCGGTGCCCTCAAACTAAGAAGCCAAACCACAGGCAGACCAAGGCACATCGATGCTGTGACAACGGAACTAGGCTAGGCGGAGTGAACCTTACAACATTCGGTTCGAAAGGCGGCTTCGAGGACTGGCTCGAACGTCACCATAGCCTGAACTAAACCGCCAACAGGACGGCGAAGGGTACAGCCACGATCACGAAGACTTCCATATATATCCGCCGAACTCGCCCTGGCGGCGCCAAGGCGACCTATATCGATTGCCAACTTATCGGATTTTATCAAAATTATAAATTTCTTATATATAGAATTTTTACGCGACGAGCGTCTGGACGAGCTCAATTATCTTTCGCCTTAGACGATCATCTGAAACCTGTGCAAACGCGTTATTTAATCGCTGCCCCTCGACAGTACGAACGAATGACACTATTTCATTTACTGGCTCGGAACCAACGCCGTTGAAAGTGCTAGGCACCTCAAAGAGGTCAATGAGACTTATACCGAGTATTTCAGAAATCTGATGAAGCTTACTCGCACTTATGCGATTCAAGCCCTTCTCGTATTTTTGAACTTGCTGAAACGTTACGCCAATTCGTTCGGCAAGCGTTGACTGGCTCATCCCGAGAGCTCTTCGGCGCTCTCTTACCCTCGAACCCACACCAGCATCGACAAGCGCGTCGTCAACACCGTTCACGTTTACCATATCGTAAGCCATCCTTGCAATCTCTTGGTGCAATACCGGACAGATGCGTTTGCGACAAGTCCTGCCCTCCTCTGTCGAGGCTGCCTCCCATTCGCTTTCATTCACTTTGCTGTCAGACGCTGCAGACTTGGTGCGCAGCAGTGAGCCCTGCTCTCATATCGCCAGCCGGCAATCCTAACTAGCGATTCGACCGCACTGTCCTTCAGCTGCATGTGAGGCCTGGATCATTGCCGCTTCGGCATGAGCAAGGAAAACCGCAATTTGGCGCTCTACTTCATCCCTGGAGAAACCATTCTCAAGCATCTCGAATTCAATGATCTGCAGAACGCTGACTGTTCGACGAACTGTTTGATAGATGTCGCCTGTTTTGACGGCGTCTACGCAATGGCTTATGCGATCAGCCATGTGTTCTACTGGGAACGGGATTACGGTCATGCGAGATGCCCTCTCGTTCTACAAACTGTTCGGCAGTACCTATCGGGTAGTTTTCGCCCGCAAGCTTCGTATCTGACCACTAATGCGGTTTGCGATCACCATGCTGATAAGACGCAAATGCAGCGAGTTTAGAGTTCGTGACTCTGCGTGTTCGCCGACGACCATATCCGATTGGTCAAAATTATCAGCGACGCTAGCGGCCATCTCCAATCCAGCCGCTACGCCTCTGTCATAGCTCTCAGACTCGGAAATGCGTTCTGTTGGTAAGGTCCGCAATAGATCAGCCATCCTTCACTGTACGCAATTCCAGCGGGAAAGTCCGAATTATTTTAGGGATGTTTTTTCGTCGCCTTCAGCCTTACAAAACGGAAGCCTGAATTATAAAGGCATCAAATAGTTTCCTAGCTATATAAATGACTCCGGGAGCTTAAGTGCACTCCACATTACCTCTATTCGGCCATGACTTTGCGAGACCCTCATGCATACGCTACACGACGCTCGAAGTTCGTGAGCGGGCGTCGCTAGCGCAGTGGGCGCCGCCCTACTCCATGGCGAGGCGATAAGTCAGGCGTGGTAGCAGACTGGTAGCAACCGTATGAGATTGCATGATATGCAATAATATTTTTTGGCAACCTATCCTATTGATTTTGATAAAGAATGATATGGGATGATACAGCTTAAATAGTCGGAAAAACTAACTCTTAATCAGCGGGTCCACAGTTCGAACCTGTGCACACCCACCAAAAACTTCAATGATCGCTGATAGATGGACTAGCCCTCGGGGCGGGTTCATTTGATTTTGGCGCCGGGGTTCCGGTGGGGTTCTGTGTTGTCGGCGGTCCGGCAGAAGCCTCGGGCGACAAACCAGCTGAGTGATTGAATAGCCGAGCTGTTCCATATAGCGCGAGAGTCAGCAGCGCGCCCGTAAGGGCAGAATATATGAGGAGCCACGTTCCGATAAACGCTATCGGATAAAAATCCCAAGCCAATCCAATGAGAGCAGATAATAGCGTCAGGGTTTGCAGAAACGTAAAATGTACCATTTTAGATGTGAGATCTAAGAAGTAGGAGTCCGGCCGCCCGCCTTCAGCAAGGATCTCAAAAATCTTCGTTGACGGAATGGCCAACGTAATAGCGAGAGCACTCAGGCTAAATCCCATGACAGTTGGCACAATATCAAATATTGCAGATAGCCACTTGCCATTATGCATTATCGGGAAACATGCTGTTGCCATAATCAGCGCCAGCCATACGACAGGTGATATGCAAAAAGCTTTCAGCCCACCGAAGTTTTGCCAGTAACTTTGAAGATCTTCGAGGGCCGCAGTTAAATTAGCGGACTCCCGGTATGAAGCCCATAATGCTCGCAAGGAAACTATCGTTTCGCGGAATTGGGACATTATATTGCCTCGGTTTATCCTTGGACGAAAGGTCAACTTTTCTGTCCTGGGCATCGCGACCCTTAACTCGAAGCTCGCCATTATCGACTGCCACCTCCGCGAGGTCCAGGCTGGCGCCCTTCAGCTCGATGCTGTCGGCACCGGAGTTTCGAGTGAGGTTCTCTTCAATGACGTGGACCTTCATGTCGTCCATTCGCTTGTAGACACGGGCGGTCGCAGGGGCAGAGGCAAAATCGGGGTTTGGACGATAAACCTTAATATGGAC